>JAABTK010000033.1 GCA_011389885.1 Gammaproteobacteria bacterium
TTAGCCCCGCCTTTCCAAAAACACCTAAACTGAAAACGCCCCGGAAGCCAGATTATCGCACCAACCCCGAATCGCCGCGCGGGGCGTAACGCACCATTGTCCATGACAAAGCGGGGATGCTGCGCTACGGCGCGCGGGGGTGTTGCTGTGGAATTCAAGCTTGGCGCCGGCCCGCCTAACGCACCCGCAGCTATAACGCAAAGGGCGCGAAGGTTTTTTAATGGTGAATGGTGAGTGGTGAGCGGCGTAGGGTGCGTTAGCCCCGCCTTGCTAAAAACACCTAAACTGAAAACGCCCCGGAAGCCAGATTATCGCACCAACCCCGAATCGCCGCGCGGGGCGTAACGCACCATTGCCCATGACAAAGCGGGGATGCTGCGCTACGGCGCGCCTAACGCACCCCCCGCTAGCCCCAAGGCATGAACAAAAATCCGTGTTTATCTGCGTTCATCTGTGGTTCTTTAACAGCGCCCGCATAAGGCGCCGCCTGGGCCGGGGTTATTTGGATGCGAGGTCCACCACGGCGTCCCAGTTGGTCGGCGGCTCGCGTTCTCCGTATTCCAGGCAGCGTTGCAGGTAGATCACCGCGGGCTTGTCGTCGGGTTTGATTCGCACCACCTCGCCAAAGGCCTTGGCCGCCTCACTAAAGCGCCGCTCGCGAAAGGCCTCCACCCCCTCGCCGAAACAGCGCAGGATGTGCCCCATTTGCGGAAAATCCGCGCTGGTGTAGTGATCGAGCACCTCAAAGATGCGCACCGGCTGTTGACGCCCCATCACCCGCACCTTGTCGAGTTCTCGAATGGCGTGGGACCGGCGCAGCGCATCCCGCGTATGCTCGCTGAACAGGATCTTGGAGCCGTAGAACTTATTCGCCGATTCGAGCCGTGCGGCCAGATTCACATGATCGCCGATGACCGTGAAATCCATGCGCTTGGGCGAACCGATGTTGCCCACGATCACCGGCCCCGTATTGACGCCCACGCCGATATTGAACGGCGTCAGGCCTTGTTTGGCGCGGCTTCGATTGAATGTTTGCAGGTGCTCCATCATCGCCACTGCCGCCGCCACGGCATTATCGGCGTCGCCCGAGGAGACGAAAGGGGCGCCGAAGAGGGCCATGATGCCGTCTCCAATAAACTTATCGAGGGTGCCGTGGTGCTCGAAGATAATATCCACCATGCCGGCGAAGTATTCGTTGAGCTGCCCCACCGCATCCACCGGCGACAGGTGCTCGGAAAGGGAGGTGAAGCGACGGATATCCGAGAACAGGATGCTGACCTCTTGTTCCTTGCCGCCGAGGAAGGAGTCGTCGCCCGCCAGTAGTTGATCCACCACCTGATCGGTCATAAAGCGACTCATGGTGTTTCTGAGACGCCTCTCCCGCGTCAGATCCTCCAGCACCAACAACACCCCCATGGGTTGCTCGTCGATATCGCACAAGGGCTCTAGCAACAGGTTCAGGTTGACGGGGCGGCGGTCGGGGAGCCGGAGTTCGCGCTCAGGGTGGGCGTCTGCGCGGCGGGTCTCGCGCACCGTGCTCACGGCGTCGAGCAGCCAGCGGTTATCCGAATGCAGGACATCGGCCAACGGGCGATCGAGGATCTCCGCCTCTTGCAAACCGAGGATTCGGGCCGCCGCCGGATTGACCTTGGTGACCACGCCGCTGCGATCCAAGGCGATGACACCGTTGCTCAGGCTCTTGAGCACGCCCTCGGTGTAATTCTTGATCTCGAACATCTCCTCGAACAGGCGGGCGTTGCGCAGCGCCCCGGCGGCCATGGAGGCCAGGGTGGCCGCGCCCTTGAGGTCCGAGGCCTGAAACTCCGGCGCCCCCCGGGGTCGGGTGAGAATCACCAGCGCCTCCGCCGCCTCGGAGGCCGACACCGGGGCGAGCAGCAAGTGCTCGCAGGGCGGCGCCCCCTGCCAGCGCGCATCGCCGGCCAGATGATTGACGATTTCCGGCCGCCGCGCGGCCAGCACCGCCCGGACCAAAGGGACCTCCAACGACAGGGCTTCGGCGGCGGGAAAACCGCCAAAGGATGCGGCCAGGACGGGGGCATCACCGGCCAGGAGATAACAGCCCCCTGCGGTCTCCGGGCTTTGCGTCTCGCGCACCAACTCCAACAGGGCCTCGGCCACCCGCTGCGGGTGCAGCTTTTCGTTCAGGGCGATGGCCGCGCGTTGCAGCAATGCCAGCTCGTGATACTGCCCCAGGGTCTCTTGCGAGACGGCGCGACGGGCATGCTCGGAATCGATCAAGGCCTGGAGGGCGCGCCACAGGAACTTCAGCCGCCCGGCCCCGGCCTCACTTTGGACCCCGCGCAGCTCGCCCCGCTTGCGGCCGTCGATCACCAGGGGCAACACCGCGTATCCCGCCTGCGGCACGGCGAGGCCGGCCCGGGCCATCTCCCGGCCGGTTTCGTCCACCAGCAGCACCCCCTCCTGCGGCCCGAGCAGGCACGCCTCGGCCTGCGCCATCAAGGGTCCCAAGGTCTTTTTCTTTAAATGGCGACTGAGTTCGCTCATGGCGAACCTATTCTAACCCAAGGACCTCCGTGGCGATATTCAGCACCTCGTCCGGATCGAAGGGCTTGGTCACATAGCGATCGGCCCCCGCTTCGAGGCCCTGGCGACGATCCGCCTCCTGACCCTTGGCGGTGAGCAGCACGATAACCACGTCGGCCAGCGCGGGGTCCTCCCGCACCGCCTTGGCGACCTGATAGCCATTCATCACCGGCATCATCACGTCGAGGAACACCACGCCGGGGTGCTCGGTCCGAATCGCCTCCAGGCCCTCGCCGCCGTCGGCGGCGCTTATCAGCTCCACATCGTGGTCGTCTTCAAGGTCTTCGAGGGTCTGTTCGATCAGGGCGCGGATATGGACCTCGTCATCGATAATACAGATCTTTTTATTCATCTAGCGTGACTCCTGCTTGTTCTTCTGACTTTGATTCCAACAACCTGGCGGGCAACACCAGCGTCACCCGGGCGCCGCGCCCGGGCGCGGATTCCAGTTCCGTGCGGCCGCCGTAGTGGCGAACCACGCCCCGACAAAGGGTTAGGCCGAGCCCTGCGCCGCGGGGTTTATCGACCAAATCATCTTCCTGGGTGATTTGGCGGAAACGCTCGAAGACCCGCTCTTGCTCCGCGGGCGGGATGCCGATGCCCTGGTCGCTTACGCTCAGTCGAATCTCGCCGGCCGCCAGCCCCGCCTCCAGCACCACCCCGCCCTCGGTGCTGAATTTGACCGCATTATCCAATAGCTCGATCAGGGCGTCTGTTATGTAGCGCCGATCCGCGCGCAGGCGGATATCCGCGACCGCGGCCGCATCCAGGCGCAGACCGGGCTTTTCCAGCGCCATCGGCGACACCTTCGCCAGGGCGTCTTCCGCCGCCTGTCGCAATCGAAAGGGCGTATCATTCCATTCCGCCTCGCCGGATTCAACCAGGCTGACATCAATGGTGCGGGTGATCAGCTCGGCCAAACGCCGGCTCTCCTGTAAAATCACCTCCAGGTTACCCTCGATTCGGGCCAGCTTTCGACCCGTTTTCGGATCTTCCGCCGTCAGCGGCCGAAACACCCGTTGAATATCGCGCTCGACCAAGCTCGCAAAGCCCTGAATGGAGGTAAGCGGGGTGCGCAGCTCATGGGAGATGGAGGATAGAAACTCGCTCTTCATTCGATCAATGCGTTGCAGCTCGGCATAGGCCTTTTCCAGTTCGGCGGTGCGCTCGGCCACCTTGGCGTCCAGGTTCTCGATATGGTCTCGCAGTTGCTCCACCATGCGATTGAACGCCCCGGCCAGGGCGCCGATTTCGTCCCGGCCGCCGGAGACGCTGCGGGCGGAGAGATCGCCTTCGGCCACGCGTCCGGCGGTGCGGGCCAAATCCTGCACAGGGCCAACGATGCGACGGGCGAAGAGCCATCCCAGCAACAAAGAAACGACGAGCGCCGCCAAACCAATACGCAACAGCCGCCTGCCCAGTTCCCGGGCGCCTTGTCGCAGCTCCTCGGTATACACCGAAGAGGCGATGTACCACCGGAAATCGGGGTGGTAACGCAACCACGCCATCTTCTCGTACACATAGTTGCCAGGATCGGAGGGGCGGTCCCACAGATAGCTCAGCCCCGCCGGATTGTCTGCGGCCTGAATCAATTCCGGGGTCAGCAGGCGTCCCGTGGCGGGATTGATTAAACCGGCGATGTCCTGACCTTCGATATTGGGATTGGGGTGGATGAGCATGCGCAGCTCTTTATCGAAGATATACACATAACCGGTATCCGCGATCTTGATGCTGCGGAGGCGCTGACGCAGCCTATCCACCGCATTGCCCAACATCCGCTTCATCTCGATTTCCACGTCGTCGAGGTAGATGCCGGTGACCAAAACGAAGCCGTACTCCGGAAAGTCCTTAAAGAAGGAGAGTTTCTGGCTGGGCTCTTCCTGCCCCAAGCGCCGCCACCAATAGGAGTGAAAACCCGCCTGCTCGCGACGGGCGATCTCGACGATGGGCGGCACGATCAAATCGCCCCGAATATCCCGCAACGCGGAGAGGTCCGTCCCGTGCAGATCCGGATCGGGATGCGACAGCACGCGAGAATCGTAGTCGGTGATCCAAAAATAGTCGTTGTTGCCATAAGTAAAGGCCCGCAGCTCCTCGAACAGCCTTTGCTTGGCCGCCGGGCTGGGCGGCGTCTCGTCGCCGAGGCGTTTGCGCACCAATGTCTCCGCCATCTGCAACAGGTTTTGCAACTCCTTTTCGTGCCAGTGCAGCGCCTGTTCCCGGTAGTCGTCCAACTGGCGCTGGATATCGCTCACCAGTTGATACACCTCGTCCAGGATCATGCGCGCATGTTGCGTCTCCCCGGCGTAGGTATAAGACTCCACATAGGGCACCGAGATGCTATAGACCATGGCGCTCAGCGCCAGCACGATCACGGAGATGCCGGAGTAGACCTTAATGAAGAGGGGCGAGCGCGCCACGCTCAGCCCTCGGGCCGCTCTTCGGGCGCCGAGTCCACAGGCAGTATCACCACTTGGCTATTGGAGCGCGCCTGCACGGCATTCAAATCCACCCGCTTAAGCAAAATTGTGGGGATGATCAGCACCCCCTTATACCCCGCCTCCACCCATTCCATCACCTCTTTCAGGGTGCAGTGATCCACCTGGTCGCAAAAGGGCGGGCAATCGCCGCGAGGCTCGCCCTCTGCATGCACCATCAGGCAACGCATCGGCTCGGCGTGCTGCCCGCTTCGGTTCAACAGCAGCTCCACCCCGGCCAGCAGCTTGCTCTCCTGAATGGGTTTGGCAAAGGCGGCGTTGGCCCCGGGGGTCTCCCGGTTGGGCATGGCGGTGACCACGATGATGCGAATATGCCGCAGGGCGGGATCGGCGCGCAAGGCCCGAATGGCCTCGTGCCCGTCCATCACGGGCATGGCCAAATCCATGGTCACCAGGTCCGGGTGGAGGGTGCGCGCCTTCTCCAAGGCCGCCTCGCCGTCCTCGGCCAGCGCCACCCGATAGCCGTTCTCCTCGAACAGTTGCGCCAGGTAACGACGCACCCCGGGATCATCGTCCACCACCAATAACAGCGGGGCCGAAGCATCCCCCGCGGACAGCTCCGGGGCCGGGGCCTGCTGTAGCGACCAAAGCGGCGGCAGAGTCAGGGTGAAAACGCTTCCCGCCCCCGGCTTGGAGGCGGCGCTCACATCGCCCCCGTAGTGACGCAGGATCTCGCGGCAAATGGACAGCCCCAATCCGGTCCCCTTGGGTTTCTCCGTCAGGGTGTCGCTATGCTTGGCTTGGCTGAATTTATCAAAAATGGCCTCGGCCTCTTCGGGGTCGAAGCCGATCCCCGTATCGATCACCCGTATCGACAACCATCCGCGCCCATCCGCCCCGGCCTCCACGGTCACATCCCCGCGGTTGGTGAACTTCGCCGCATTATTGAGGAGATTGACCAGCACCTGCACCAGCCGATCACGATCCGACAACACCCGCGGCGAATTCGCCGCCACCCGCACCCGCAATTTCACCTCGGGCTTGGCCTCAAACTGACCCCGGGCCGCATACTCCGCCTGCTTGATCACCTCGGCCGGGTCGAGTTCCTCGTCATTCCAGCTCATGCGACCCGACTCGATCTTGGTCAGGTCCAACACGTCGTTAATCAAGCGGGTGAGGCGCTCGGACTCGCCGAGGATAATCTCCAGGTTTTCGCCGATGCGCGCGGCCTTGCGCGCAAGCTTTTTGTCGTCCTCCACCAGCCCGGCGAAGGTCCGCTGGAAATCCCGCCCGATGAGCTTGGCAAAGCCGCGGATGGAGGTGAGGGGGGTGCGCAGCTCGTGGGAAACCGAGGACAGGAAATCGGACTTCATCTTGTCCAGCTCGCGCAAATGCGCATTGGCCGCCTGAAGCTCCCGATAGCTCTGCTGAAGCTGTTCCTCGGCGCGCTTTAACGGGGTGATATCCATGGCCACGGTGAGATAACCATACAACGTCCCCTCAATGTCGTGCAGGCGGGTGACCGCGAGATTCACCGGAAAGGTCTCGCCGTCCGCACGGCGCAGGGTGGCCTCGCAGCTCTCACCGCTACAGCGCCGTGCCAGAGCCCCGAGCAAATCGGCCTCGGCGGCGGGGTCCCAGCCGGCCACCGTCATCAGGATATCGCCCATGCGCCGCAGGCCCCGCATCTCCTGCATGCTCCAACCGAGCATGCGCTCCGCCCCGCGGTTGCACAGGTCCACGCGGCCGCCGGCGTCGGTGGCCAAGATGGCCACTTGGGCCGCCGCGTCCAGCACCGCCTGGAGGCGACCGCTGGTGGTGCGCAACTCGCCCTTAAAGGACTCGCTGCGCTCGAATTGCTGCACCACCAAATGCGCCGTCAGTTCGGCGGCCTCGTGGGCCACGCGGATCTCCGCGCGCAGTTCGCGATTCTCCTGCTCCAGCTCCGCAATGCGCGCCTCTGCGGTGTCGGCGATAAAGGCCTTAGCCCGCATGGACCATCTCCAGCGCCGCCCGGGCCAGGGTCCGCTCCGCGCCGGGGGCGGGCGCGGCGCCGAGCAGGCGGATGGTCGGCGCCGGATCGAGCACCCGCGGGGCCATGGCCGCCAGATAGGCCAAGCCGGCGCCGTGGCCATAGTTGCCCGCCATAGCGGCCAGTTCCGCGCCGTCATAGAGCCGCACCCCCCCGGCCCCGCCCGCCTCATCCGCAAGGGCGTCCACCAGCACGACCAGCCGCCGCCCCTCCAGCCAATACATCAAATCCAGACCCGCCAAGGCCCCGTCGAGCAGCTCGACCCCCGCCGGTAAGGCCTGCCGGAGCAAAAGATCATACACCCGGGGGCCGAGATCGTCCCGCGGATCCAGGCGATTGCCGCAACAGATTAGGGCTACAGGCGCAACCATGGTTCCCGATCCCCCAGGCGGTGAACGGTGCAAACCAGGCAGGGATCGAAAGAGCGCACGATATGCCCGATCTCCACCGGGTTCTCCGGGTCCTTCACCGGGATGCCGACCAAGGCCTCCTCCCAGGGACCCCGACGGTCTTCCTCATCCCGCGGCGAGCCGTTCCAGGCGGTAGGCGTAATCACTTGATAGTGGGCGATGCGCCCCGCCTCGATGCGGATCCAATGCCCCAAGGCCCCGCGAGAGGCCTCAATCAGCCCGTATCCTTGGCCGTCCGGCATCTCGCCTGGGGATTGATAATAGGACCCCTTGGGGTCGGCGAGCAGTTGTTCGACCCAATGCTCCATCTGTGGAATGATCGCGGCGGGCCGCACCAACCGCGCCAACTGCCTGGCCAGTACGTTGCCGCCTGATCGGGTCAAATCGGCGAACAGGGAATCGCCGGCGATCAAGCGCTCGGCCAACGGGCCGGTCTCAGCGGGGCGGCCGTCGTAGCGCGGGGCCTTGCTCATGGAGTATTTGCCCCGCTCGCTGCCGGAGGCGAAGGGCTCGGTGACGCCCTCGGCGGGGTGCAGGCCGCCCGCATAGTCGGCGTACCACGAATAAGGCACCTGTTCCGCCACCAGTCGCTGATCCAGCGGGTGGACCGCCCCCTGGGCCAGGAAGCCGGCGGGGATGAAGGTCTGCTCGGGGGGCTCGGGCGCCGGCAGCGAGCCGTAGCTCAAATAGCTATCGTAATGGCCGCCCAGGGCGTCTAGCCCGGTCTCTTTGCACAGCCGAATCAGCCAGCCCGCATCGCTCTCGCGGTGAGCGGGGTCTTGCAGCCACCTTTCCAAGGCCTCCGCCCCGTCAAGCTCCAGCCAATGCTCACAACGGCAACCCAGCACCCGACGCTCGTACCAACGCCGCTGCTGCGCAATCACCTGGCGCAGGTCCAGCAACTCGGTCGGACCGGGGCGAAAGGCCACCCCGCCCGGCACCATAAAGGACGAATGCGGCCATTGCCCGCCGAGGATGGCGATGACCTCCAGCATGCGCTTGGTCTGTTGCACCACATCAATCACCCGCGCGCCGCGAAAGGGGGCGTAACGGGCCTCCGCCTCCGCATGCCAGGGCCGATCCCGATACGCCTCGCCGACGAAATCCGGCAGGAACATCAGCACCGATTGGCGGATATCGCTCTGCACCTGCTCGGCGGCGAGCGCCAGATTGCGGTGGCGCAGGGCATTGGGCGGCGGACGAATCCCGGCCACGTCGTCCAGCGCATAGGCCGCGGCGGCCAAGTGGGTGGTGCTGCAAATGCCGCAAATCCGCGGCGTCACCACCAGCCCGTCCAAGGCCCCGCGTCCCACCAAAAAACGCTCGAAACCGCGAAACATCGTGGCCACGCTCCAGGCATCGGCCACGGCCCCGTTCTCGATCGCGACCTTAATCTCCAGGTCGCCCTCCACGCGGTTCAGGGGGATATTACAAACGATGCGACCCATTGCTGCGGCTCCCTTGAGGTGATCCTTGGTCAGATCTCGGTTTTGCGGTCGGTCAACCGCTCGGGCGCCGCCGCGGCGGCCATGGTCTTGTACACCAGGTAGTGGGCGCGATTGATGCCTCGGGGCAACTGCACCGGGATGCCCTCGATGTTTTTGGTCTCAAAGAAGGGGTAATCCATGGGGAATTTCGGGCTGGTGCAACCGAAACAGGGCACGCCCGCCCGCGTCTTGGAGGACCGCCGATTCCACAGCAGCTTGTTGCAGGGACCGCCCACCAGGGGGCCGTGGCAGCCCTTATGGAAGAAAAGGCAGCCGCGCTGGCCGAAGTCGGTCTCCTCCACCCGATACTCGTGGTATTCGTTGCGGGTGCATCCCTGATGCACCATCAGGCCATACCAGGCCACCGGGCGCTGGAATTCGTCCAACTCCAGGGGCATGCCCCGGCAGAGGGCGCCCAGCACGCCCGAGAACACCTGGGGATGACAGGGGCAACCGCCCAAATTGATCACCGGCAGGTCGGCCCCGCTGCGGAACCCCGCGCCCAACAAACCGCCCGGCTGATCCTTATGGAACTGCAGGCCGGTGGACTGGGCGTAATCGTCCGCCCCGAAGCCGCCATAGGCGGCACAGGTCCCCAATGCGATGACGTAGCGGGCATGCCGGGCCAGGGCGGCGATAAAATCCTTCTTGCAGCGCCCGTTATGGGTGTCGTACATGCCGGTCCGGGCGGGACCGCGAATCACCGAGCCCTCCAGCACCAGCAGATCAAGGACCCGTTCGCCGCTAACCAGGCCCTCTTCCATCGACTCCCGCTGCTTGGGCGAGAGATTGGAAAGGGAGGGGTGCCAAAGCGGATCGATGTCGAGTTCTTGAAACAGCTCGATCATGTCCGGGGCCTCGGCGCTCAGAAACGACAGCGTATCGCCGCCGCACCCCCCGGCTTGGGCCCAATACAAAGTCTTCGACATGGCCTAGCACCTCTCCGTAAACAACCCTAACCCAGAGTCTAGCTCAATAATCCAGCGCTGCAACACCTTAATTTCATTTCAACTGCCGCTCTCCCGCCCCCGTCGCCCAAGCCCGAGGCCTGGGAGGCCGCGCCCGCGCGCGATTGGCGGTCGAGGAACGAAGAATCCGGGGCCGCAAAGCACCGCCGAGCACAGCCGCGTCCAAGGATCGAAGACCACCGACCCTAGGCGCCTTCGGGATCCAGGGCGGGCCAAAAACAGCAGAGCGCGCAGGGGTTTCTCGGGTGCAAGCGCTGAACGATCACGACCAAGGCCAAGACCGGTGGAGCGCCTTTTGGTTGAACCACAGATCAACACCGATAGACACAGATAACTAAAAGCCATAAACAAAAATCTGTGTTATCTGCGTCCATCCGTGGTTCTTAAACCGCGAACGGCTAAGAACCACGAATGGACACGAACAGACACGAATTTTTTCTTTGCGGGTTCTCAGGGTCTTATTTCGCCTTGGCGTCCTTTGCGCCTCCTTGGCGGTCTTGGCGTTATTTCATTAACGCCTCAGTGCTTGGCCGGGGATGGTGCGTTACGGCGCGCGGTAATGCGGGGGTTGGATTCGGGTTTTGTGGTTGGCGCGCCTAACGCACCCTACGCCTGGTGATTGAACCACGGATAAACACGAATCGCCTGTGATGGGCACGGCGCTGATAGATCACGATCAAAGCCAATGACCGGGGAGCGCCTTTGCCCATCCTACCCGCTAGCCCGAAACAATAGACAAAAATCGCTGTTTATCTGTGTCTATCTGCGGTTTTTTTGTTTACACGCACGCACCGCCCGAGGGTTGCACTCCAGGCGGCCTGGCGGCGCGGGTACGAGGAAGCAAAACAACCCCTCTGCGTCCTCTGCGTTCCCGATAGCCGTTGTTCGCGCAGGCGCTTTAGGGGGCGCCCCCGGTGTTTGGCTATTCTTTCCAATGGCCTTGGTCGTCTTTCACAAAGGTTTGCCGGCGCTCGGTCTGAAAACCATCGGCGCTATGGAAGCGCACCTCTAGCCGCACCGATTGCTTGTCCACCCGCAGTACGTTGTAGGAGTTGGGCTCGCCGCGGGTGCGGTCGGAGACCGCGGTGCCGGCCTGAAGCACTAAAATGGAGCTGTCGGTGGAGCGGTGTACGGCGTGGGTGCCGCGCGAGTAGCTCATGTGGAAATGCCCGGCCAGCAACAGGTCGGCGGCGCAGGGTTCGATGGCCTTGAGGGTGTGCCGGTAGCGCCCCACGCCTTTGCGTTTGCTGGCGGGCGGGGCCAGGAAGGGGTGATGGGTCACCAGTACTTTAAAGCGGTCGTCGGGCTGGTCGCACAGGAATTGGCGGGCGCGGGCCATTTGCCAATAGGAGATGCGGCCGTGGGACAGGGTCAGCGAGCGTGCGGTGCTGATGCCCATCACCGCCAGTTCGTCATCGCTCCATTGGGGCGTCAGGTCGTCGGTGATCAGGCGCTTGTAACGTGACAACTGACGAAAGAACCGACGCCACAGGTTGTACAGGGTTACGTCGTGGTTCCCCGGCACCACCAGCAGCGGCAGGCCCAGGTCGTCGAGAAAATCCCGCGCCAGGGCGAATTCCTTGCTTTTGGCCCGTTGCGTGAGGTCGCCGCTGAGCACCAGCAGGTCCGGGCGCAGCGCGGTGAGATCGTCGGCCAGGTCCTGCACCACCGCAGGGATATGGCGACCGAAATGCACGTCAGAGATATGGGCGATGGTTCGCATACCGATAGCTCAGGCCTCGGCTTCGGCTACAATGACGCGCAGTACGCCGGGGTGGATCTTTAACTCCAGGGGCAGGCGCATCTTCAGCACCTCGCCGTCGATGGCCACCCGGTAATGGTGATGGCTATTGAGGATGCGCACCCGGGCGCCCTCCATGGTTTCAAGGCCGGGACCCTGCTCCAAGCGGCCGGTCAGGATCTTTAGCCCCAGCCGAAACAGGTCGCCGCGCCCCGGGCTTGGGGTGTAGTAGATGCCGAGCTGACCGCCCTGAAGGTCGTCCCGTTCCAGACCGGACAACACCCCGCCCACATAGCGATTATTGCTGACCATCACGAAGGGCGTGCGCACCTCGCGGCGGTCCGTTTCCGTTTCCAGCGACAGGGTCAGGGTGCGGAGTTTCCACAGCGCCCCCAGAAAGGCATAGCCCATGGCCGGAAACTTGCGCATCCCCAGGCGCTGGCGGTGCGCCTCCCGCCGCGCCACCGCATGGGGATAGATGCCCAGCAGGGCGTTGTTGAGGAAATAGCGGCCGTTAATCGAACCCAGGTCCAACGCCTGCTGCCGATCCCGGGCCAGGATCTTGGCCGCCGCGGCCACGTCCACCGGCAGCCCCAGGTTCTTGGCATAGTGGTTCATGGTGCCCACAGGCAGGATCCCGAGCGCCGTTTCGCCGCCCACCAGCCGCTGAATGCCGCTGTTAAGGGTGCCGTCGCCCCCGCCGAGCACCAAGCGCGGCGGGCGGCGGTCCAACACCTGGTCCAGCGTGCGATCCAAATCCTCTGGCTCCACAAACTGGATCTCGGCCTTGAGGTCGGCCTCGCGAAAGGCGTTTTCCACGGTTTCCCGTTGGCCTTCGGTCTGGACGCTGCCGGCGCGGCGGTTGATGATCACCGGCAAGGGGTGTGCGGTCTGTTGGTTGGCGTTCATAGTGGAGCAAATGAGGGCGACCAATCAAAATTCCAGTCACATCGACCCCAAACCCAACACCGCCTCTGCGTTGGCGGTGGTGATGCGCGCGACCTCCGCCGCCGACTCGCCCCGCACCCGGGCCAGGGCTTGCAGCACCAGGGGCAGGTTCTCGGGGCTGTTGCGTTGGCCTTGATGGCCCTGGGGCGGGATGTCCGGGGCGTCCGTCTCCAACACTAGGTCGGCCAACGGCAGGGCGCGGATCATGCGCCCGATGCGCTTGGCCCCGTCGAAGGTGAGGGCGCCGCCGGCGGCGATCTTGAACCCCAGCTCGGTCAGCTTTTGCGCCTGCTGGAGGCTGCCGTTAAAGGCGTGGGCGATGCCGCCATGGGGGAAGTGCGCGTCCCGCAGCGCCTTGGTCACTAGGTCCTGGGCCTTGCGGATATGCAGCAGCAGCGGTAGCCCGGCGGCCTTGGCGATGGCGATTTGCGCCTCCAGGTAGTGTTGCTGGGCCGCGTAGTCCGGGTCGTCGATGAAGTAATCGAGGCCGATCTCGCCGATCGCCACGACCTCGCGCTCGGCGAGCAGGCGCTCTAGCCGCCCCAGCTCGCCGCGGCGGTGGCCGGCGGTGTACATGGGGTGCAGGCCCGGGGCCGGGAACAGCCCCGGATGCGCATCGCAGACCGCGAACAGGCGATCCCAATGCCGGGCCACGTAGCCGGGGACCACCAGACGCCGCACCCCGAGCGCTTGGCAATGGTCCAATACCGCGTCCCGGTCGGCGTCGAAGGTCGCGGCGTCGATATGGCAGTGGGTGTCGATGAGGTCCATCTTAGGCCCACTCCCGGCGCAGTCGCTCGCGGTTCAGCAGCAGCCACTGCATGGCGATGATGGAGCTGGTGGAGTTGATTCGCCCGCCGTAGAGTTCCGCCGCCGCCGACTCAAACGGCATCACCGCCGCGCGAATGTCCTCCCCCTCGTGATCCAGGCCGTGAATGCCGCCGGCCCCGGCGCTGTCCACCCGGGCGCAATACAGGTGGATGCGCTCGGTCGAGGTCCCCGGGCTCACCATAAAGTCGCAAACCTTTTCCAGCGCCAGCACCTCGCGCCCCGCCTCCTCGCGGGTCTCGCGCCGGGCCACGGCCGCGGGGGGCTCGCCGCGCTCCACGATGCCGCCCACGACCTCCAGCACCCAGGCCCCGCCGGGGTGCTCCAGGGCGCCGATGCGAAACTGCTCGATCAGCACCACCGCATCCCGCGCCGGGTCATAGGGCAGCACCGAGGCGGCGTGGTACATCTCCACCCGCTCGCGGATCAGGGGTTCGCTGTCGCCGCCGGCGAACAGCTCGTGCCGCAGGCGGTAACGATTGAGCTTCAAAAAGCCCGCATAAGGGGTTTCGGTTTCGAGGATGCGATAGTTCACGCGCTGAAATCTCCGTGCAATCGGGAGGCCTCAGGCTATGCCTTTACGGGCCATCCATGCAAGCCCCCGGGGCGGATCGAGCCCCGCCGAGCCGCCTCTAGTACGGCCTGCGCACAAATCACGGAAACAACGCCATTTAGGAACGCAGAGGGCGCAGAGGACCGCAGAGGGCGCGGAGGGATTCTTGCGTGATCGTCCCCGCGTGCCAGGGCGGGGATGCCTGTCCGAAGCCCCAGCCTCGCCTCGCCGCCTGGAGTAAGGCCCTCAGGCTGGGCGGGTTTCCGGTTACGCGCCCGGGCCAAGGCGTCTGCGCTTCGAGCCCGCAGTCATACAGGGTGTGGGCAAGCGAAGTGCATTCGCCGTTGAAGCGGCGGATGCCGGGGGCGGCGCTTATCCTTTCAATCGAAACGCCTTTCTGCGCCCTCTGCGGTGCTCCGTGGGCCCTGCGTTTCGCGAGCGCCTGGGTTGTTTCCGATACTTAGGCGCGGCTGTACTAGGCCCGCCGCAACGGCCCGCGGCGACGCGGAGAACCGCGGCGGGCGCGATAGGGTTTGCGGGTTTTCCCTAGTTGCTGTAATATTAGCTTATTCTAATGTAATAATTCGCTAACAAGCAAAGGATCACGAATGATCGCACTCAAACGGCTCTTCCTGGCGGTATTCATACTGTCTAGCGCGTCGATTTCCGCCGGCTCTGTGGCTGGAGAACTCAGCTTCGCGGCCGTGGCGAACGCCTCTCGTGACTCCGGACGCCCCATTATGATGGTGTTCGGGGCCGAAGAATGCGGCTATTGCGAGCGCCTGAAGCAAGATGTGTTGACCCCCATGGCCCGCACCGGGGCGCTGGACGAACAGGTGCTGTTGCGGGAGATGGATATCCACCGCGGCGGCAAGATCAAGGACTTCGAGGGCAATCGGGTGCGCAGCCGCGTCTTCGTGCGCCGCTACCAAGTCTATGCCACGCCCACTGTGGTGCTGTTGGATGCCAAGGGCAATGAGCTGACCCGCCCCATTGTCGGCTACAGCGATGCCGCGGACTACAGCGCCCGCCTGGAAAAGGCCATCGGCGAGGCCGCGCGGGCGCTGCACGGCCAAAGCCCCTCCTGAATCAGGCGGGGCGAGCAGCCCCGAAAACGGCTTGGGTCCACCGCATGCCTGCTTGACCCGCCGCTGTCATCGCGGCTGCAATCCGCTCCCGCTATTGGTCATCGCGGATGCAATCCGCTCCCACGCGTGTTGCCGCTATTGGCGCAAAAAAGCCCGCCCGGGGCAACCGGGCGGGCTTTAGGGGCTGAGAGGCTGTCCGGGATCAGTTCTTGGACTTGTCGATGATCTTGTTGGCCTTGATCCAGGGCATCATACTGCGCAGGCGCTCGCCGACCTCTTCGATTTGATGCTCGCGGCCGATGCGGCGCTTGGCCTTGAGGGTGATCTGGCCGCTTTGGTTCTCCTGAATGAACTCGCGGGCGAATTCGCCGGTTTGGATCTCCTTGAGGATCTTGCGCATTTCGTCCTTGGTGTCGTCGTTGATCAGGCGCGGGCCGCGGGTCAGGTCGCCATACTCGGCGGTGTTGGAGATGGAGTAGCGCATGTCGGCGATGCCGCCTTCATACATCAGGTCCACGATCAGCTTGAGTTCGTGCAGGCACTCGAAGTAGGCCATCTCGGGGGCGTAGCCGGCCTCGACCAGGGTCTCGAAAGCGGCCTGCACCAGCGCTGTTGTGCCGCCGCAGAGCACCGCTTGCTCGCCGAACAGGTCGGTTTCGGTCTCATCCTTAAAGGAGGTTTCGATAATGCCGGTGCGACCGCCGCCGATGGCGGAGGCGTAGGATAGGGCCACCTCTTTGGCCTGGCCGGTGGCGTCCTGGGCCACCGCGATCAGGTCGGGAATGCCGCGGCCCTTTTCGTATTCGCTGCGCACGGTATGACCCGGCGCCTTGGGCGCGATCATGATTACGTCTAGGTCGGCGCGCGGCACAATCGCGCCGAAGTGGATGTTGAAGCCGTGGGCGAAGGCGATCGCCGCGCCCTGCTCGATGTTGGGCTCGATCTGTTCCCGGTAAATGGTCGCCTGGTGCTCATCCGGGGCCAGGATCATCACCACGTCGGCGCTCTTCACGGCCTCTTCGATGGGCTGCACCTTCAGGCCGGCGTTTTCGGCCTTCACCGCCGACCCGGAACCGGGGCGCAGACCCACGGTGACATCAACGCCCGAGTCCTTCAGGTTATTGGCGTGGGCGTGGCCCTGGGAGCCGTAACCGATGATGGTGACCTTTTTGCCCTGAATCAGGGACAGGTCGGCGTCTTTGTCGTAGTAGATGTTCAAGCTCATGGGCAGTTCTCTTTATTTCCTGGGTTGTCGAATGCTGTTCGGGTATTTCTGTATAACGCAAAGGGCGCAAAGAGGGCCGCAAAGGACGCTAAGATGGTCAGGGTCTATACGGCCCGGATCCGCGTGGAGGTCGAGGCTTTAGCCGGACAGCGGTCGGCATGGCGAACGCGCTGCGCTTGCCCGCCCTACCCTGGCCCGCATGGACGTAAGCCCAATCCAATGGCGAAGCATCGCTCAAGATCCGGCCCAGCTAAAGCCTCGACCTCCGGACGCCTTGATCCGCCCCGGCTAAAGCCTCAACTTCCAACTACCTTAAAGACCTTTGCGCCCTTCGGGCCTCCTTCGCGTTCTTTGCGTTATAAACTCAAAGCGTCAGCCCCTTAGAGCCGCGGGCGATGCCGCAGGGGCCGGTGCGCACCACCTCCACCACCAAGTCCTCGTGAACGGCGTTAATGAAGGCGTCTAGCTTGGAGGGGCTGCCGGTCATTTCCACGATGAAGCTCACGTCGGTGACATCGATAATGCGCCCGCGAAAGATATCCACCAGCCGGCTGACCTCATCACGATGCCCGCGGTCGGCCTTGACCTTAATCAGCATCATCTCGCGCTCGATGTGCGCGCCCTCGGTGATGTCGAGCAGCTTAATCACGTCAATCAGCTTATTCAGCTGCTTGGTGATCTGCTCCACGATTTGCTCGCTGCCGCTGGTGACCAGGGTCATGCGGGACAGCGAGACGTCCTCGGTCGGGGCCACGGTCAGGGACTCGATATTGTAGCCGCGGGCCGAAAACAGGCCCGCCACCCGAGACAGGGCGCCTGCTTCGTTCTCGATAAGGATCGATATAATATGTCTCATACTGCTCACACCAACTCACTCGCCGGGGAAAGATACATCTCGTGGTGGCCCTTGCCGGCCTCGATCATCGGATAGACGTTCTCCTCCGGATCCACGATTACGTCCAGGAACACCAGCCGATCCTTGATCGCGAAGGCCTCGCGCATGGCGCCTTCGAGGTCTTCGGGGCGCTCCACCCGCATGCCCACATGGCCGAAGCTCTCCGACAGCTTCACGAAATCCGGCAGCGCGTCCACATAGGAGTTGGAGTAGCGGCGATCATAGAAGAACTCCTGCCACTGGCGCACCATGCCCATGTAGCCGTTGTTCAGCAGGATGATCTTAATCGGCAGGTCGTGCTGCTTGCAGGTGGCCAGCTCCTGGATGCACATTTGGATGCTGGCCTCGCCGGTGACCAGCGCCACCTCCTGTTCCGGAAAGGCCATCTTCACGCCCATCGCCGACGGCAGGCCGAAGCCCATGGTGCCCAGGCCGCCGGAGTTGATCCAGCGCCGCGGCTTGTCGAAGCCATAGAACTGGGCCGCGAACATCTGGTGCTGACCCACATCGGAACACACATAAGCGTCGCCGCCGGTGACCTTGTACAGGGTCTCCACCGCGAATTGGGGCTTAATCTTACTGCTTTGGCGGTCGTAGCGCAGGCAATCCATGGCCCGCCACTGTTCGATCTGTTCCCACCAGGCCTTCAGCGCCCCCTCCTCCGGTTGCTGCCTGGTCTCCTTGACCACCTTGACCATGTCCTTCAACACCTTCTGCACCGGCCCCACGATGGGCACATGCACCTTCACGTTCTTGGAAATCGAAGAGGGGTCGATATCCACATGGATGATCTTGGCGTTGGGGCAAAAATGCGCCACATGCCCGGTGACCCGATCATCGAAACGCGCGCCGATGGCCACCAGCACATCGGTGTCGTGCATCGCCATATTGGCCTCGTAGGTGCCGTGCATGCCCAGCATGCCCAAGAACTGGCGATCGCTGGCCGGGAAACCGCCCAGGCCCATCAGGGTGCTGGTGATCGGGAAGCCGGTGGCATGGATCAGCCGGGTGAGTTCGTCCGCCGCATCGCCGATAATCACCCCGCCGCCGGTATAGACCACCGGCCGCTTGGCCGAGAGCATCATCTCCACCGCCTTCTTGATCTGCCCCAAATGCCCCTTGGCCACCGGATTATAGGAGCGCATCTTGATCTTGCTCGGATACGCGTAGGGGATGCGGACATTGGGGTCCGTGATGTCCTTGGGGATATCCACCACCACCGGGCCGGGGCGGCCGCTAGTGGCGATGTAGAAGGCCTTTTTGAAGGTCTCGGCGATATCCTCCCGGCGCTTGATCAGGAAGTTGTGCTTCACGCAGGGGCGGGTGATGCCCACGGTGTCCACCTCCTGAAAGGCGTCGCTGCCGATGAAGGGCGAGGCCACCTGCCCGGTGAGCACGACCAGCGGGATGGAGTCCATATAGGCGGTGGCGATGCCGGTGACCGCGTTGGTGGCCCCCGGCCCCGAGGTCACCAACGCCACCCCCGGCCGCCCCGTGGCGCGCGCGTAGCCGTCCGCCGCGTGGGCGGCCGCCTGTTCATGCCTGACCAGGATGTGCTTTACATCGTCCTGGTTGAATAAGGCATCATAGATGTGCAGAACCGCGCCCCCCGGATACCCGAAGACATATTCCACACCCTCGTCCCGTAAATACTGGACGACGATCTCGGCACCACTCAATTCCACCGCGTAAAACCTCCGATGACCCGGCCCCATGCCGGTTGTAAAGAAACGTGCGCTTGCAAGCTGGAATCGAGCAAATTAGCTAGAATCGGTAGACAGGTCAAGGACCGGATGGCCTAAGTCACGAATTCTCATTGTACGGTTTCTTTGCTAACATGAGTCCAGGCGCAGGATTAGGCGCTATTTTGCTTAAAATCAAAGGTCTTAATACAAAAACAAAAATAAAACCCGCGCACCGCCGGCGCGGCAGGGTCGCCTGGCTCAAGCGTTCAAACAACGGCACAGCCATGGCCTTTTGATCAATTTCGCACACAATTAAGGGTTTTGGATCGCGCACTCAAGCTCAATGAACACGCCAATCCCCCCTCTATCCCAGCGCCTGCGGGCGGCCACCCGCGCCAGTCATCGGCGGCTGGAGCGCAGCCCGATCATGGCCCGCCTGAGCCAAGGCCGCAATCCCGCGCTGGCCGACTATAGCGCCCTGTTGGCGGCGCTTGCGAACCCCATGGCCGAATTCGACCGCGCCATCGAAGCCGGGCTTAACAGCCACCCGGACGCCCCGGCCTATAGACCCCGAAGCCCCTTGCTCGGCGCGGACCTGGCCGCCCTTGGCGCACGCCCCCCCGCGCCCGGCCCGCCGGGGTGGCGGCCGCGCGGACCCGAGACCGCGGGCGTGCGCTACGTGGTAGAGGGGGCGGCGTTGGGCGGGGCGGTATTGGCCCGCCAGCTGGGGCAAAGGTTCGGCCCCCGGGCCGACCCCGCATGCGCCTATTTGCGTATCGGCGAGGGCCTGGCCCCGGATCATTGGTCGCTGATCACCGCCTGGCTCGACGCCTATGGCAGCCGCCGCCCCGAGCATGGCGCGGCGGTAATCGCCGGCGCGGTGAAGGCATTCGAACAAATCGAGCAGGCATTGGAAGACCCATGACAGAGACTGAAAGGAACCCGGCGCAACCCCAAGGCAGCGAGCCCTGGTCGACCGAGGCGGACGATCCGCGTTTCGTGGTGGGCATCGGCGCCTCGGCCGGCGGCCTGGAGGCGCTGACCCAATTCGTGGCCGCGCTGCCGCCGAACCTGAATTGCGCCTATGTGGTCATTCAGCACCTCTCGCCCAGCTACAAGAGCATGATGGCCTCGTTGCTGGGTCGCGAGACCTCGCTCCAGGTGCGCGAGATCGAGGACGGCATGCACCTCGAACCGGACACCATCCATGTAGCCCCGCCGCGGTGGGACGTGGTGCATGGCGAGGGCCGCCTGCACCTCCAAACCCCGCTGGACGACAGCACCAAGCCCAAGCCCTCGATCAATCGATTCTTGCAGTCCCTGGCCGAGACCCTCGGCGACCGCGCCGTGGGCGTCATCCTCTCCGGCACCGGCAGCGACGGCACCCTGGGCATTCGGGATATCAAGACCTACGGCGGCCTCACCTTCGTGCAAACCCCCGAGACCGCCAAATACGACGGCATGCCGCGCTCGGCCATCGACTCGGGGCGCGTGGACCGGGTGCTCCCGCCGGCCCAAATCGCCGAAAAGCTGGCCCACATCGTAGAGCTGCAACGGCGCATCAACGAACAAGAGAGCGTAGACCAAAAAGACCATTTCTATGCCATCCTAAGCGCCCTGCATCAGCACAGCGGCATCGATTTCCACGATTACAAAAAGAGCACCCTGCGCCGGCGGGTCAACCGCCGGTTGGCGGCCTGCGAATGCGGCGACCTCGGGCAATACCTGGTTTTTCTCGAACGGCGCCCCGAGGAACTGGACGAGTTGGGCCGGGAATTGCTCATCTCCGTCACCTCCTTCTTCCGCGACCGCGAGGCCTTCGACGCCCTGGAGCAGACCCTGGCCCGCACCATCGCCGAACATGGCGATAACGAACTGCGGATCTGGATCTCCGGCTGCGCCACCGGCGAAGAGGCCTACTCCATCGCCATCCTGTGCAGCGAGCTGATGCACAAGCAACAGCGCCGCATCGCGCTCCAATTGTTCGCCACCGACATCGACTCCGACGCCCTCGCCGTGGCCCGTCGCGGCCTCTACCCCGCGAGCGCCCTGGCCGACCTGCCGGCGCCCTTGCTACGCCGGTATTTCAGCCCGCGCGGGCATTTTCTGGAGGTGGCCAAATCCCTGCGCGACCTCTTGGTCTTCGCCCGCCAGGACATGGCCGGGGACCCGCCCTTCATGCGCCTGGACCTGATTTCCTGTCGCAATGTGCTGATTTACATGAACCCGAGCCTGCAATCCAAGGTGCTGGCGACCTTTCACTATGCCCTGCGCAACAACGGCTTGCTGTTTCTCGGCCGCTCGGAGAGCGTGAGCCGCGACGAGGGGCTGTTCAAGGCAGTCAACTCCAAGGCCCGCGTCTACCGCCGCCAGCGCACCGCCAACACCCCCTTGGCGGCGCTGTTCAAGCCCGCGTCCCCGCGCCCGGGGAACCTAAGCCGGCGCCCCCGGCCCGAGCTGGACCTGCGCCCGCCCGATCAGGTCTTGCAAGGATTGCTGCTGCATGAATACGCCCCGGTGGCGATGATCTTCGATCAACGCCAGCATGTATTGCACATCCACAACCCGCACTCGAACCTGCTGCGCCTGCCCTCCAGCGGCCCGGTCATCGAACTGCTGCAAGTGCTGCCGGGAGAGCTGCATTCAGAGGCCCAGTCGCTAATCCACCTCTGTCGGCGCAAGAACAAACCGGGGTTCGGGCAACCGCGCCAGCTCAACGAGCGCTGGCTGCGGCTGGCGGCCTACCCGCCGGACGCCGCCCAGGGCTTGACCGCCCTGACCATCGAGGTTTCCGGCGCGCGCTTCGCCCCCCCGCCCGCGCCGTCGGAAGGCGGCGACGCCGAGGACAGCGGCGCCGTGGACCTGCGCAACGAACTGAACTCGACCCGCGAACACCTGCAAACGGTGGTCGAAGAGCTGGAGACCTCCAACGAGGAGATGCAGGCCCTGAACGAAGAGGTACAGGCGTCCAACGAAGAACTGCAAGCCTCCAACGAAGAACTGGAGGCCTCCAACGAGGAATTGCAGGCCACCAACGAGGAGTTGATCTCGCTGAATGAAGAGCTGGCCGCCAAGACCCGGCAACTGGTCCAGCTCAGCAACGAATACGAACACCTGTACAACAGCCTGGAACTGCCGTTGTTGGTCCTCAACAGCGAAACCCGCCTGCTGCGGGTCAATCGCAGCGCGGTGCAGCGCTTCGATCTCGGGCCGGGCGCCATCGGCCTGCCGCTATCCAGGCTCGGCCTGCAAACCCCGCTCGAAGGGCTGCCCGGACTGCTGCAAAAGGTCCTCCAGGACGCCCGCTCGGTGCAGCACCGGGTGGACCATCAAGAGCGCTCCTATTCACTGAACCTGACCCCGGGCTTCGACGAATCGGGGCAGGTGAACCAAGTGTTCGTGTTCCTGATCGACCACACCAACATGGTGCGCACGGAGCGCGCCCTACGCGAGAAACGGGATCAATTGCAGGCGATCATGGATCACTCCTCGTCCCTACTCGCGGTAAAGGACACCACCGGCCGCTACCGCTTCGCCAACCGCCGGTTTCTCGAATTCTTCGGCCTCGAAGCGATCCCCGAGGGCAAGACCGACACTCAGGTATTCGGCGCCGGGGCGCAAGCGGACCGCTTCCGCCGCAGCGACCTCGCGGTGCTGGCCAACCAGGAACCGGCGCTAAGCCAAGAGACGGTGCAAGGTGCGCAGGGCGAGGCCGTGCTGGAAGTGATCCGCTTTGCCTTGCTCGACGACAGCGGCGTGCCCTATGCCATCTGCACCCAGGCCGAAGACGTCACAATAAAAGAGCATGCCGAGGAACAGCTCCGGCTGGCGGCCAAGGTGTTCGACCAATCCGGCGAGGGCATCTCCATCACCGACCCCAAGGGCCGCATCATCACCGTCAATCAGGCCTTCACCCGCGTCACCGGCTACCCCCTGCAAGAGGTCATCGGCAAATCCCCGGCGGTGCTCAAATCCGGCCGCCACGACACAGACTTCTATGCTCAAATGTGGACGATCCTAAACGACCAGGGCTGGTGGCAGGGCGAGGTCTGGAACCGACGCAAAAACGGCGAAATCTACCCCGAATGGCTCACCATCACCGCCGTGCGCGACGCCCAGGGCGCGGTCACCCACTATGTCGGCATCTTTAGCGACATCACCGCAATCAAAGAGTCCCAGCGCCGGGTGGCCTACCTCGCCTCTCACGACGAACTCACCGGCCTCGCCAACCGCGCCCTGTTCAACGACGAACTGCGCCACGCCCTGGGCCGGGCCGCCCGTCACCGCAACAGCCTGGCGCTATTGTTTATCGACCTGGACAACTTCAAGACCATCAACGACACCCTGGGACACGAAACGGGCGACCTGCTGCTAAAGGACGTAACCCAGCGCCTGCAAGAGTCGGTGCGCGAGGGCGACCTGGTAGCACGCATGGGGGGCGACGAATTCGTGCTGCTGCTGGAGGATGTCACCCCCGAAGCGGTGCGCCAGGTGGCGGAACGGGTGGTGGACTTCGTGTCCGCCTCCTACACCGTCGGCCCCCATCAACTGTTCGTCACTTGCAGCATCGGCATCAGCTTCTACCCCGAAGACGGCGACGACAGCCGCACCCTGCTAAAAAACGCCGACGCCGCCATGTACCGCGCCAAGGAGGCAGGCCGCAACCAGTTCCAATACGTCACCGGCGACATGCAGGTGGTGGCCCAGCAGAGACTGACCATCCAAACCGGCCTGCGCAGCGCCTTCGCACAAAACGAATTCAAGGTCGTACTGCAACCCAAGGTCCGCCTCTCGGACGGCGCCGTCGTGGCCGCCGAGGCCCTGCTGCGCTGGGAGAGCGCCGCCCTCGGCCCGGTGTCTCCGGCGCTCTTCATCCCCATCGCCGAAAGCTCCGGGCTAATCAAGCGCATCGACGACTGGGTCCTCGACGCAGTGCTCGAGATCCTCGCCGGTTGGCGCCGCGAAGGCCTGCACGCGGTGCCCATCGCGGTGAACATTTCGCCGGTGCATTTCCGCAGCGGCGACCTGGTGAATGAGATTCAGGCCCTGCTGAAACACTATACGGTGCCCCCCGGCCTGCTGAATATCGAACTCACCGAGGGCGCCCTAATGGAAAACAGCAACGAAAGCGGGCAAAACCTGCAAGCCCTGCGCGCCCATGGGGTGGGCATTAGCGTAGACGACTTCGGCACCGGCTACTCGTCGCTGAGCTACCTCAAGCGTTACCCCATCGACGAGCTGAAAATCGACCGCGACTTCGTCGATGGCGTGGCGGATGAAGAAAGCGACCGCGCCATCACCACCGCCATCATCGCCCTAGCCAAAGCGCTCGGCATGCGCGTAGTGGCCGAGGGCGCCGAGACCGCCGAGCAGGTAAACGCCCTGCGCGAACTCGGCTGCGACCTCTGCCAAGGCTTCTACTTCTACCGCGGTCTGCCGGTGGAGGAATTCGAAAAACTATTGCAAACCGAGACCGCCCATGACCGACTCCCCGGACCTAATTGAACTCTTAGCCGGCTGCGAAAACCAGGTGCTGCACCGAACCGACCAAGTGCAGCCCTTCGCCTTCCTCGTGCGCTGCACCGCCGACGGCCTGATCTCCCACTTGAGCGCAAGCATCGCCCACTACCTCCCGCTAGAGGCCGGCACGCTGATCGGCGGCTCGATCCACGCACTCATCGACGCCGAGACGCTGGACGAACTGACCCACCGTACAGGCGGCTTCCTGGAGGCCAGGCTGCATAACCAAAGATTCGATCTCGCCGCCCACGCCGACGCCGACGCCTGGATCATCGAGGCCAACCCCGTGGCTTCGGCCGCTCAGTTGCCGCCGGACGGCGCCGCATTGGGCCTCATCAACGGCGCCTCCGACGAGCGCGACCTCCAGGCCTGCCTCGATGAGTTGGCCGCCAACGTGCGTGAGGTCACCGGCTTCGACCGCGTCACCCTGTATCGCTTCGCCGACGACTGGTCCGGCGAAGTCGTGGCCGAAAGCAGCGACGGCCGACTGCCGAGCTATCTCGGCCTGCACTTCCCCGCCAGCGACATCCCGGAGCCCGCACGGTTGCTGTACCTAAAGCACCCCTGGCGCCTAATCGTCGATGTAAACACCCGCCCCGAGGCGGTGCTGTCAAACCGCGCCGACGCCCGCCTCGACCTCGCCCGTTGCGACCTGCGGGCGGTCGCCCCAGTGCATTTGGAATACCTGCGCAACATGGGCGTACAGGCCTCTTTTTCCGCCAGCATCCTGGTGCAGGGAAGGCTCTGGGGCTTGGTCGCCTGCCATCACGCCGAGCCCCGTTACCTCGCCTACCCCCTGCGCCAGCTCTGTCACCACCTCACCCGCGGCTTTGTAATGCGCCTATTGGCGCTGCAAGCGCAGGCGCGCATCGGCCTGGTGGAGTCCATCGACCGCACCACCGAAGACCTGACCCGTCGCCTAATCGCCATCGGCCCCGGCGACGGCGACGGCGTCGCCCACGAAATCGCCGTCGATCTATTGAAAATGGTCGGCGCCGACGCCGCCTTCTTCGTCTCCGCCGAAGGCCTCCAGAGCTTCGGCCCCGATCTCGACCCGCAAGAGCTGTCGTTCCTCGATGAATGGTTCATGGGGCTCGACGAGGAACTCATGGCCAGCGACCAAATCCACGCCCAGTGCCCCTGGCTCGGCCTGCCCGCGGAAAAACTCAGCGGCCTATTGGCCGTGCGCACCCCCTATCGAGACGCCGACGGCGAACTCGCCTGGCTACGCTTCTATTGGCTGCGCAAACAACAGGCCCAGCACCTGCGCTGGGCCGGCGCCCCGGAAAAGACCGCCGAAATAGACCCCGAAAGCGGCATCGCCTACCTCTCCCCCCGGCGCTCCTTCGCCGAATGGCGAGAACTCAAGCACGGATTCAGCGCCCCATGGACCAGCGCCGACCTGCTCACAGCCAAAAAATTCCGCGGCAACGTACTCCGCTGGCTAAGCGAACGCTAACCCAACCGCCCCAACCAAGGCCCAAACCCCCTTGCGAGACCGTACCCAGCTCCTAGCCAGCCTGCGCGTAAATCGGCTATTAGAAACGCAGAGGACGCAGAAGGACTTTGGAAATTGAGGCCTTAGACGGTGCGAACGAAGCCCCCAAGCGCAGCCACGAAAATATAACGCAAAGGGCGCGAAGAAGGAACGCAAAGGGCGCAAAGGTTTTTTGGCTTAATCATCCAATCGGCCCTAATCCGCGGCCGAAACGATGACCAAGGCCAACACCCGGCGGACGCATGCAAAACTAAAGTTTTGCACTCCAGCCGAAAGCCAGGCGCCTGGAGTGAAAAACTTTAGTTTTTCCCGAGCGAAGCGAGGATTTGGCAACCCCCCCATTTGCGTCCTTTGCGTTATACAGCGCCAACACCCGGCCCGAGATGGTGCGTTACGGCGCGCGGCGGGGTTGGTGTTGAATTCAAGTCCGGTGTTTGCGCGCCTAACGCACCCTACGCAGCTATAACGCAAAGTGCGCAAAGCGAAGAACGCGAAGGGCGCTGGGTTTTTTATGCGGGGTGCGGGCGGGGCTTGGTCATTTTTTCGGCTTTTGCGTTTTGCAGCGCCTACAGCCGGCCCTGGGCAGGGTGCGTTACGGCGCGCGCAAGGCGGGTAGGTTGGAGGTCGAGGCTTCAGGCGGTACGAACGAGGCCCCCAAGCCGGCTACCGTAGCTCCGTGCCCCCAAACCAGTTCGCGGCGCGGCGCGCCGAAGGATGCGTCACGCCGCAGGAGCAGCGTGACGAGATACCCGGCTAAAGCCTCGACCTCCGTTGGCACCTAGAACCTAGAACCCAGCGCCTAGCACCCAGCACCCAGCACCTAGAACCTACTCCTAGCCCCTTCGGCGGTGACCGTTGCTCGCCGGTTGGGTTGGTAGCATTGTATAAGCAGTCGGCCATTTCGCGCCCCTTGGGCGGCGCATTCTTGATAGGTGATCCTGAGTTGGCGCTCTCCGCGTCCTACGGCTTGAATACGCCGCTCCGGCACGCCTCTGGCGGCTAGGTAGTCGGCCACCGCTTGCGCCCGCCGTTCGGACAGGCCCTGGTTATAGGTCGCCGAGCCCACCGGGTCGGTATGCCCGGTGATTACCACGCTGTCATAGGCCGCATTCGCTAAATCCTGGAGGAATTGATCCAAGATCGCCTGGCCGCGCGGGCTGAGATCCGCGTTGTTGAACGCGAACAGGGTCTCCGCCGCCAGCTCCAAGGGCCGGGCCGCAGGCCTCCGCACCAAGGGCGCCGGCGCCGAACAGGCCTCCACTTCCGCCGCCAACTGCCCGGCCTCGTGCATAAACACCCGCGCATCACCGTCATGGCACTGCCAATAGACCTTCATCGCCTGCGCCGCGTACTTGTTCATCCGCGCCAGCTTATCCGGGCAGATCTGCGCCCCCGGCGAGGCCGCGGCGCGGGCGATCGCCGCCTGGTGCCGGGTCAGCCAGTCCGGCACATGGGCCGCACGGTCGGCGACGCCGAAGTGGCTGGTAGACGCGCACCCCGCGAGCAATAGCGGAGAAATCAGCAGAATGCCGAGTAAGATTTTTTTCATCGGGCAGGCTCCCTATAGGTATCCGGTGATGCGAGTATAGCCCCCTCGCGCCCGGCTCACAAAAACAACATGCCGAACATCAAGCCGGCAAGCAACAACAGCAGAAATCCAGCGGCGACGGGCCAACGGCTCAGGCGCTGTTCCAAAACCCCCGCCTCGTCCAGCCCCTCCCGCAGCGTACCCAGGCGCTCGGCCAGGCCCTCGACCGCCGCGCGCCCCGCCGCCGCGCCTTGCGCCGCCCAGTCCGCAACCCGCCGAAGCGCCCGCAACAGGCCCTTATACAGGCCCAGCAGATCGTCCTCGGGAATCCGGCCAGTGCCCGCCAGGCGCCCCGCAAGCGGCGGTCGTGTCAGGAAAAACCCCGCCAAACGCAGCATCAGCAGGCCATGCGCCAGCGCCGCCGCCCAAAACCCCCATCCGACCCCGAGAAAGGGAAAGGCAAACAACGCGAAACCCGCGGCCGCCAGCACCAGCCCGAACCCCAAACCGCCCCCTAACCGCGGGCCCCGGGCCCCCGCCTCCAGCGCCGCCGCGGCCCAAATCAACCCGCCCAAGGCCAACACATGCGCCCCCAGACCGGCGGCAAGCCAGGGTTGCGCCGCACCCCATGTATCGGGCGCCGCCAGCCCGGCCCCCGTAGCGGCCAAGGCCAACCCGGCAAAGGCCACCGCGGCATAGACCAACAAACCGCGGGCGGAACAGGCAAGCAAGCCCAGGACCACCGCGACCAACACCCCGCCCAGGCCAGCGCCCTGAGCGACGCCGCCCCAATCCGGCAAGGCCGTCTCCCCCAGCGGCAAAAAGCGCAGCCAGCCCAGCACCCCGGCCTTTAACAGCAAACCGCCCAAGATCATCGCCGTCGGCAACGACAACACCCGCAGCGCCGGTCCCAACCAGACATGCAGCGGAAAGGCCGCGGCCTTAATGCCGAAGCCGATAAAGGCCATCAGCGCCGCCATGCCCCAGTGGGACCCCTCCGGCTCAGC
This sequence comes from Gammaproteobacteria bacterium, assembly GCA_011389885.1. GTDB lineage: Bacteria > Pseudomonadota > Gammaproteobacteria > Chromatiales > Chromatiaceae > JABBTK01. The sequence continues at coordinate 28,417 of JAABTK010000033.1, forward strand.
CAGCGCCGGGGCCTCGGCCAATAGCGCAGCCAAGCCCCCGGAGGGACCGTTCAGCGCACCAACCAGCAGGGCCTCAAAGAGCAGGGCATCGGCCAGCACCGCAGGCACGACATAAATCAGCCCCGTGCGGCGCGCCTCGGCATCGCCCCGTTGCACGATCAGGCCGTACACCGCCAGGGTCAGCAGCCCGAAGCCGCTCAGAAAGCCGAAGGGGTCCAGGGCCAAGGCGAGGCCGAAAAAGCCGGCCATGGCCGCCAGGTGAAAGACCCAAAAGGCCGTAGAACCCGCGGCCGCGTCCGCCGCGCCCCGCCCTTGCACCGAATTAGAACCGTTTTCGGGGCGCGACCGCAACACCGGTGGCGAAGGCGCAACCGGAGAACGGCCCATCTTGGCGTCGTGCGCCCCGGCCGAACTGGACAAGGGCGCTGCCCTAGCGCCCCCGGCCAACCGCCCGGCCCAAAGCCACAGCAGCCCGCCAGAGAGCAGCAGCGCCCGGCCCGGCAGATCCAAGCCCAAGTGCAGCCCCAGGCCGAGCCAGGCGGCGCGCAACTCCAGGCCGCCGCCGAACAGCCCGATCAATAACGCCGGCGCCGCGGCCCAGGGGGCCAACCGCCGCCAAAGGGGGCGCTTTGAGACCAACAGGCTCAGCGCCAAGGCCAGCGGGAACAGCGGCGCCAGCAGCAAAAGCCAGTTCATAGGCCATACTCCCGGCGCGCAATGAGCTGCGCCCACTCCAGCGGACTAAAGGGCGCGGCGGCTAACACCCCGGCCAGGACCACCAGCACCGCCGTAATCACCGGCGGCCAAAGCAGCATCCAATGGGTCTCGAAACGACCGGGCATGGCGCGCTCCCGGGGCCAGGGCACACTCGCTGGCAGGAACCAGGCGCGGTAGAGGATAGGCAAGAAATAGCCGGCGTTCAACAGGCTGCTGGCCATCAGCACAAACACCACCCAGCCCTGCCCCGCATCCAGCCCGCCGGCGGCCAGATACCACTTACTGACGAAGCCCGCCAGCGGCGGCACGCCGATCATGCCCAGCGCCCCGATGGTAAAGGCGGCCATGGTATAGGGCATGCGTCGGCCCACGCCGTTCATCTCCTGCACCCGATGAATGCCCAGGGTCTCGGCCAGGTTACCGGCGCAAAAGAACAGGGTGATCTTCATCAGCCCCTGATGCACCAAATGCACCATGCCGCCTACGCTGGCCACCGGGCCTAAGATGGCCGTGCCCAAGACGATATAGGACACCTGACTTACAGTGGAAAAGGCCAGGCGCTTCTTTAGGCTATCCTGATACAGGGCGCGCACCGAGCCATAGACGATGGTCACCGCCGCCACCGCCGCCAGCGGCGCGAGCAGGCCCAATTCGGCGGAAAACTCCACCCCGTACACATCATAAACCACGCGCACGATGCCAAAGGCGCCCGCCTTCACCACCGCCACCGCATGCAGCAGCGCACTCACCGGCGCCGGCGCCACCATGGCCTGGGGCAGCCAGCCGTGCAGCGGCACCAGCGCCGCCTTCACAGCCATACCGCCCACCAGCAATATGAAGATAAACCGCAGCGCATTGGGGTCGAGCCCGGCGTGGTCGGCCAGCAGCCCGGTCTCGGTAAAGTCCAGCGGACCGACCAGCACCCGCAACCACACCACGCCCAGCAACAAGGCCGCGCCGCCGATTAAGGTATAGGCGAGATAGATGCGCCCCGCCCGCCGCGCCTCGGGGGTGCCGCGATGCACCACCAGCGGATAGGTGGAAAGGGTCAGCAGCTCGAAGAACATCAAAAAGGTGAGCATATTGCCCGCCATGGCCACGCCCATAGCCGAGGTCACGCACAGGCTAAAGAAGCCGAAAAAGCGACTGCGGTGGGGCGAGTCTTCCAAATAGCCGATGGCATACACCGTAGTCACCAGCCACAGGCCCGCCGACAGGGTCACCAACAGCACCGACAGCGCATCGGCGTTAAGCACCAAATCCATCCCCGGCAGCAGGGTCAGGCGGCTCTCGTAGCTCCGCCCGGCGAACACCCCGCCCACCATCACCAGCACCAGGGCGACCTTAATCAGGGCCCCGCCCAGGTTCAGGATGGTGCGCGTCTTATGCCGCTCCTCGGCCAAGAAGAAGATCAGCAGGCCCGGCAGCAGCGAACTCAACAGAATCAGCGCCGGCAGCCAGTTCTCCAGCGTCATGGCGCCACCCCCAGCAATGCGTCGCCTTCAAAGGGGCTGCCCGCCAGCGCCAAGGCCCCGACCCAGCTCCCGGCCAGCCCCAGCGCCACCGCCGCGGCGGCCAGCCCAAAGGCCGGCCATTGCGCGGCCAGCGCCACGCCCGGCTCGCGACCGCCGGTGTGACCATAGGTAAAGCAGCGGCCCAACACCCGAAACATATAGGCCCCGGCCAGCACGCTGCCCACCAGCAGCACCGCCACCGCCCACCACTGACCCTGGGCAATGGCCCCGTTCAGCAACAGCCACTTGGCCAAAAAGCCGCCGCTCGGCGGCAGCCCGATCAAACTCACCGCGGCCAACACAAACACGGCCACGGTCAACGGCAGGCGCTGGGCCAAACCGTTCAGGCCTCGAATTCGGTCATGCCCCACCACATTCAGCACCGTGCCCGCGCCCAAGAACAAGGCCCCCTTGGCCAGCGCATGGGACAACACCAGCAAGGCCGCGCCGCTCCAGATTGCGGCCCCCGCCAGGGGCATCAGCGGCAGGGCCAGGAACAAATAGCCGAGCTGGGACACCGTGGAATAGGCAATCATCAGCTTCAACCGCTCCGCCCGCAGCGCGTTCACCGCGCCCCACACCACCGCCGCACTGCCCAACACCCCGGACACCGGCAACGCCAGCTCGGCCAGCGAAAGCGGCGCCAACTCCAGCCACAGCCGCATCAGCAAGTAGAAGGCCGCCTCCACCACCAACGCCGAAAGCATGGCGCTCACCGGGGCCGGGGCCCCGCCATGCGCCGGCGGCAGCCAGAAATGAAAGGGGAAAATGCCCGCCTTAAAGAACAGCCCGGCGGTCATTAGGGCCAGGGCCGCCCCCAGCGCCGGACCGCTGGCCTGACTCGCCAGCAACGGCAAGTCCACGGTGCCGTAGGCCCCATACATCAGCCCCACGCCGAGCAAATAACACAGCGACCCGCCCAGGCCCACCAGCAGATAGCGCAGGGCCGCGGCCAGGCTGTCGGTCCCCCCGCCCAACACCACCAGCCCCACCGCGGCCAGGCCGGTCAGCTCCAGCATCACATAGAGATTAAACAGGTCGGCGCTAATGAAGAGCCCGTTCAGCGCCGCCATCAAAAACAGCCACAGCGGCCAAAAGCCCTCGGGCGCCTGGCCGTGGGCGCGAAAATAGCTGCGGGCATTGAGCGCCCCCGCCCAGGCCACCAGGGCGGCGGCCAGCACCATCAACACCGCCAATCCGTCCAGCCGCAAACCAATCCCCAGGGGCGCCGGCCAGCCGCCCGCCGCGTGCGCCAAAGGCCCCCCGACCGCCACCCGCCAAACCAAAAGCACCGCCGCCAGCGCGTTCAGCAGCGCCACCCCCTGCCCCAGCGCAAACCCCAGCCGCGGCCAAACAAAGGCCAGGGCGCCGCCCAGCAGGGCCGGCCCCAACAGCAGCCCCGGCCACCAATGGGCCAACCAATCGCCGGGGTTCATCGGTCCGCACTCCCGTCCGGCAGCTCCATGCGCCCGGTGGCGCGCCCCAGCCGCAGGGCCAAGGCCAGCGCCAGCGCGGTGGTGCTCACCGCCACCACAATGCCCGTCAGCACCATGGCCTGCGGCGCCGGATCCGCCGCCGCCCCGCCGCCGCGATAGGCCAGCCCCAAATAGACCAAAAAGGCCCCGGCCCCGGCCACATTCAGCGCCAGGATTTTGTGCAACAGATGCGGCCGCACCGCCAGCGCAAACAGGCCGAGGCAGAACAACAGCACCCCGGCGGACGCATACAGCAGCGACAACGTCATGGCGCGCCCGCCTCGCGGCCGCCGGCCACGCCCATAAACAGCACCAACAGGGCCGCGCCGATAGACAGCGCGGCCGCCGCCTCAATCAACAAAATCAGCGCCCCCGCCCAGCCCGCGGGGTACTGCAACAGGTTGCCGCCGACCAACAGAGCCAGGGCCACGCCCAAGAACACCAGAAAACCCGCCGAGAGCAGGCCGCGCAGGCGCAACCCCTGCGTCCAACGGGCGAAGGCCCGCGGGCCGCCCGCCGGGCGGCCATCCGCCCCCGGCGGATAGACCAGCGCCAGCAGAATGCCCGCGCCCGCCAACAGGGCGCCGGCCTGAAAGGCCCCGCCGGGGGCATGACCGCCGCGCCACAGCAAATAGCCCGCGGTGAGCACCAACAGCGGCGCCAACCAGTCCGCAAGGCCGCGCAGCACCGAACTCGACTTGGCGCCGAGACCGAAATCCGCACCCCCGCCCAGCCGCACCAAAAGCGCCGCCAGCAGCAACACCCCAAGCTCCAGAAAGGTGTCATAACCGCGAAAGTTCAACAGCACCGCGGTCACCGGGCTCTCCACCCCGCTCTCGGGCAGGCGGGCGAGCACCTGCTGTTGCAGCCCCCCCTCGCGCTGGGCGTCCAACCCGGCCAACACCCCAATCAGCGCCGCCGCCACCCCGGCCAATGCCACACCCGACAACAGGGCCCACGGACCGCTGACAACGCCCTCGGCCCGCCGCCCCGCCGCGGGCAGGCGATGCCAGGCCGCCAACATCAAGGCCCCGGTGACGCCGGCCCCCACCGCCGCCTCGGCCAACGCCAAGTCCGGCGCCCCGAGGCGCACCCACACCACCGCCATCAACAGCCCATAGACCACGAACAACACCAACGAGCGAAACAGGTCATGGCTGAACAACAGCACCGCCCCCAGCGCCACCAAGCCGCCGGCCAGCACAAAGTCCAACGCGCTTGCGGTCATTCGGCCTCCCAGGGGCGCACCCCGTCGCGGCGCGCCGCGCGCGCAATCAAATGCGCCAGCACCGTCGACGACGCCATCACCAACAGCCAAATCAACCCAAGCTTGAGCGCGATAAGCGGATCGCCCCAATGCAGCGCGGCGCCGACACAGACCAGCCCCAGGCCCAGGGTGTCGGCCTTGGTCAGCGCGTGCAGCCGGGTGTAGAGATCGGGAAACCGCAGCAGACCCGCCGTGCCCGCCACAAACAGCGCCACCCCGGCGGCGGCGAAAATCAAACCCAGCGCATCAAACATCCTCGCCCCGCCCCCATAGCCGCACCAGGGCCAACCCCGCCAAGGCCGCCAACAACGCCATCACCAGCGCCACATCCAGCAGCACGGCGCTTTGCATGGCGATCGACAACAGCACCAAGGTCGCCACCCCGCCGGTGCCGAACAATTGCGCCGCCAGCATCCGATCAAACACCCCCGGGCCGCGCCAAACCCGAACCAACCCCGCCCCCAGCAGCAACAGCAACAACAGGGCCAACCACTCGAACACCGCGCTCATGCCTTCGCCTCCTCAGGAAACAGGGTCGCAATGCGCCGCTCCATGCGCCGACAACCCGCGCTCACCGGCCGCCCCAAGTCCAACGCATGCACCCACAACACATCGCCCTCCAAATCCGCGCTCAAGGTGCCCGGAGTCAGGCTGGTGCAATCGATCATCAAAACCCGCGCCCGCTCGCCCCGCAGGCGCAAATCAAACCGCACCAAGCCCGGCCGCAACAGGCGTCGCGGCCCCAGCGCAATCAGCGCCGCCTGCGCCCCGCCCAGCACCATCTCCCGCAGCATAAAACCCGCAAAGCCCGGCAGCGCCCGCCAGCAAACCCCGCCGCTAAACCGCCGCCGACTCAAATACAGCGCCAGCGCAATCGCCGGCGCCCCCACCACCCAAGAGCCGAGCGAGCCGCCGCCCATCACCGCCCACAGCGCCGCCAGCGCCAAAACCCTTACCGCCAAGCCGCTCCAGGCCGGGGCGCCCGCCGCGACACCCATCAGGCGCGCCCATCCGCCAAGGACACAAGGGCCTGCAACTCGGCCCGCCTCAGCGCCGCACAGTGCGCCAACGCCAGGGCGTGCCCCGCCCGCCAACTTCCAACATAAAGGATCGCTTTCAATCGTTTCACTCCCGGCTGTTCCTCTTCGTCAGCAATCTAGCTTACCATTCGGCATGCGCGGGCGCGCGCGCCGTAGCCCTATGCCCGCCAAAGGCCGCCACCCGAGGACCCAAGATGCACAAACCCTATGCCGAATCCTGCGACCAAAACCGCGCCCCCATCGGCGCAGTGATCGAACCCCTGTTCGCCGACCGCCGCGCGGTGCTGGAAATCGGCGCCGGCACCGGCCAGCACGCCGTCTGGTTCGCCCCGCGCCTGCCGCACCTGCTTTGGCATGCCAGCGACCGCCCCGAAAACCACCCCGGCATCCGCCTATGGATGCAAGAAGCGGGCCACCCCAACCTACGCGGCCCGCTAGAGCTAGACGTAGCCCGCACCGCCTGGCCCGCCATCGAAATCGACGCGGCATTCTCCGCCAACACCGCCCACATCATGCACCTCCACGAGGTCGAGGCGCTATTTCAAGGCATCGGCCGCCTACTCCCCGCCGGCGGCGTATTCGCCCTCTACGGCCCATTCAACGACGCCGGCCGCTACACCAGCGACAGCAACCGCCGCTTCGACGGCTGGCTCAAAGAACGCGACCCCCAAAGCGGCATCAAAGACCTCGACGACCTCCACCGCTTCGCCGCCGCAGCCGCCTTACGCCTGGAAGCCGACCACCCCATGCCCGCCAACAACCGCACCCTATGCTGGCGCAAAACGCACACCCCTGCGTTGAAATCACCCGCATAAGACCCAGTACAGCCGCCCGCAACTATAGCAAACACCCCCCCGGCGCCCTCGGAACCCAGAGCACGCAGAGGCCGCAAGGCGCGCAGGGCGGACCCTCGACTGAGCGCCGAACACAGGCACGGCAGAACGACGCAAACACAACCCAACCGCAGACGCCTTGCCCACGCCGCCCCTCCGTTGGGGGGGGCTTGGGCGGTTGAGGCTTTAGCCGGGCTTGCGGACATCCACAACGCTTGGGGGCTTCGCTCGCCTAAGCACTAAGCGCCAACCACCAAATTAAACCAAAGATAAACACGGATCGACGCAGATAGGCGTCGCAACGGGCAAAGGCGCTCCCGCAAAACCGCAAACATCCACCACCCTTTCAGCGCCGCGCCCATTAGGGACGCTAAAGCTTGGCGCACTTGTGGTTTAGGATATTTTTCGATCAACACAAATCTGTGTTTATCCGTGTCCATTTGTGGTTTCGTTAAACCAGCGCCTGTGATGGGCGCGGCGCTGGTAGACCGCGGGCCAGGCCAATGACGGCGGGGCGCCTTTGCCCATCCACGCACTTTGCCATACTACGCATGGTTTCCGCGGATCGGCTAGATTAAGGCGTCGTCGCGGTCTTCCCCCCGCGCCTTCATCGCCCGATGCATCAGGATGTTAATCATGCGCATGGCCGCGTTCACCGAGGCGAACACCTGATTGGAGTCCACGCCGCGGGTCTTCAGCGCGCCCTCCCCCTGATCCTCCCAGGTGATCGTACACTCGGTGAGGGCGTCCTGGCGGCCGCCGCGGGGGATGCGCACCTCGTAGTCCAACAGCTGGGGCAGCTTGATGTCGTAGCGCCGCAGCACCTTGCGCATGGCGTTCATGAAGGCGTCGAAGCCGCCGTTGCCCTGGGCCGCGGCGGTGATCTGCTCCTTATCACGCGTCTTCAGGCGCACGCTGGCGGTGGAGTCCAAGTGCAGGCCGCTGGTAACCGACACATTCACCAATTTAAGGTAATCGTAGTCCCGCCCCTCCAGCACCTCGGCGATAATAAACGGCAGGTCCTCCAGGGTGATGCTCTTCTTGGAATCGCCCAGCTCCACCACCCGCTTCAGCACCTTGTCGGCGTTCTCCTCGGACAAGGAAATGTCCAGCCGCTCCAGGTTCTTCTGCAGCGAGGCCTTGCCCGCGAGCTTGCCCAGGGCATAGACCCGCCGCCGGGCGAAGCGCTCCGGGGTCAACGCGGTCTGGTAGAGGCCGCCCTTCTTGTCGCCGTCGGCGTGGATGCCGGCGGTTTGGGTGAACACGTCCTCGCCCACGATGGGGGCGTTGGCCGCCAGCCGCTTGCCCGAAAAATGCTCCACCATCTGGCTCACCCGCACCACATGGGCCTCGTTCACCGACAGCTCCACCCCCAGCCGATCCCGCAGGTTCACCACCACCTCCGCCAGCGAGGCGTTGCCCGCCCGCTCGCCCAGGCAGTTCACCGTGCAGTGCACCGAGCGCACCCCGGCGCGCACCGCCGCCAACACATTGGCGGTGGCCAGGCCGTAGTCGTTGTGCGGGTGGAAATCGAATTCCGACCCCGGAAAGCGGCGCATCATATCCGTAAGGCTGGCGTGGACCTGATCCGGGGTCAGCACCCCCAGGGTGTCGGGCAGCATAAAGTGGCGAATGCCCAGCCCCTGAAGCCCCGCCATAAACTCAAACACATAGTCCGGGCTATCGTGATAGCCGTTGGACCAGTCCTCCAGATAGACGTTGACCGCCAGCCCCTGCTGCCGGGCATAGGCCACCGCCGCCCGCACATCCTCCAGGTGCTGCTCCAGGGTCTTGCGCAGCTGATTAGTGCAGTGCTTTTCGCTGCCCTTGGTCAGCAGGTTGATCACCCGCCCGCCGGCGGCGCGAATCCAGTCCACGCTGCGCCCCCCGTCCACGAACCCGAGCACCTCCACCCGCTCCCCCATCTCCTGCGCCTCGGCCCAGGCCACAATATGGGCCACCGCCTCCTGCTCGCCGCTGGAGACCCGCGCCGAGGCCACCTCCACCCGGTCCACGTTCAACTGCCCGAGCAGGGCCTTGGCGATATTCAGCTTCTCCGGCGGCGAAAACGACACCCCCTGGGTCTGCTCGCCGTCGCGCAGGGTGGTATCGAGGATATTGACGTGTCGGGTGGGTTCGGTCATGGAATCGATTTACCAGGAAGAGTCAAAATGGGCCTAACGGTCATGGCGTGGTTCGCCACCCCGGGAAATGAACCCACCCCAGGAGTGGCAGTCCTCCAAGGACTGCCACTCCTCGGTGCATCCACAGTCGCTTGAAGCATACGCACACCGGATGGCGCAGTGTATAGCCAACCAACCCAACCTCCAAATAACATTCAGAGCCCCGCGCGCACGAAATAACGCGTATCCTCCAACAGCCCTTGCCCGCGCCCGCCGAGAAACGCCCTCTCCTCTCACCGGGAGAGGGCTGAAGTGCGGGACCGAACAAACCGGGGGCCATGCCTGCACGCGCCGGGCGTCCGCCTCAACCCTCCAAAAACATCGCGAAGGCCTGATTCGCCGATGGATTGGCGGTGTAAACCCCCTTCGAGGTTTCAAGCAAATCCTTGGTGGTGCCAACCGGCCCGAAATCCTGCACCATCTTCTGCGTGGTGTCGAGCACGCCCTCGGTGACCCGATGGGTGCGCTGCATAATCGCGTCGAGCTGCTCGGTGGTGACCTGGGCCTGCACGATGGCAATCTGAGGCCCGATCTCCTGAATCGCCATCTCCAGTTTGCCCTGCTGGAGCAGCATGCTGTAGAGCCGCTCATCGAGGCGCTTCTTGGTCTCCCGCGCCCGGCGCAGCAGCGCCTCATTGCCCTCCTTTTCATGGAACAGCAGCTCCAACTGCGCCTTGAAGGTCTCCAGATCCGGATACATACGGCCGGCGAACTTAATGGCCTGCACCGACTCCTGCGGCTCCACCTGCTTGGCCTCCTGATAGATCCCCCGCCCCTCCTTTAGAAACGCCTCGGTCTTGGCCAGCTCCTGGGTGCGCTCCTGGATATGCCCCTCCAGCGGCGACATATTCTTGCGAATATCCTTAATAATCCGTTGCAGGTCGTCCTTTTGACCGCTCAACTGCTCCCGGGTATGCTCCAGATAACCCACGGGATCCTGTTTCACGGCCGCCTCGGACCAGGTGAAGCCGGTAGCCGAGACCAGCCCGCGCAGTTCGGCGGTCCAGGCGGGGGCGTAGTGATCCACCGCGTAATAGCTGGAAACCCCAAGGGCGGCGGCTACGGCAAGGGATGCGACAGTCTTAATCATGGCTCTTCTCCTCTTGTGTGCGGAAAGTGCGGCGGATACTGCCGCCGTCAATTTTGTTATGGCGGGAGGGGCGAGAGGGTTTGGTCGGATTTTTTTCCAAGCCATCGACATGGCTCGTGGGGCCGGTTTGCAACCGCGATCAACCCAACGCCCGTGGGAGCGGTTTGCAACCGCGATCAACCCAACGCCCGTGGGAGCGGTTTGCAACCGCGATCAACCCAACGCCCGTGGGAGCGGTTTGCAACCGCGATCAGCCGCGCCAGCGGCTTGGTCCGGGCGTTTGCGCCGAATCAAAGGCCGTCATCGCGGATGCAATTTCGTCACCGCGTCGATATGGAACGCGCGACGCGCCCTCATCGATATGCTAGGCGAGTGCTATCCGAAAGAGAGCGACCGGGTCGATCTCTTCTATGCCATCCTCCACTGCCATGGCTGGATCGAGAGCACTGACCGCTGGGTCGCCATCCGTTTGGAGCCGTTGCAGCAACCGAGCCGACGACGCGCCCAGGAACAGCTCTGTCGAAAACTCACCGGCCTCGGCGCGAAGATCCCCGGCGGGAAATCGCTGCGGATTGAGGCGGGCAATACCCCTCTATAATATACGTATTTAGGGGTGTCCAAAAAATAGGGGCGTTTTGGCTGATTTTTGGGAGGTCTGTACTCAAGAAGACCCCAAGCATCGATTCAGCCATGCTGGTTACGCGAGCCGCAACAGCTCGGCTTTCGCCGAGCGACGCAAAGGCAGGCCTTTGCACTCCGAGCGGTATGGCCGGCATTGTGATCTAAGCCTCCAAGGACCTGCCTGCCCACAGCTCATAGAGACAAAAAAGCTATTTTAATGGCTAAATATTGGGCAGAAAGACAGATACTAAGCTATCATAATAGCCATGTTAGCCCATATAGAAATCTTCGTGGACAACGCCTGGCGGCTCGCCGCAACCTTGCGCGCCTCTAGCGAGAAGGAGGCGACCAAGGGGATTGGCGGGCGGTGCTGGTTCGAGTATGAGCAGGGCTACGTTGTCGAGTACATGCAGCAGGGGGATCTGGCGGGGCTCTCCGCAGTGTCGGTGCGGCATCCGGTGTCCCTGGAGCTGACGCATGGCGACCACTGGCCCGCCTTCGTGCTGGATCTTCTTCCCGGGGGTCATGCCCGCCGGTTCTGGCTGAACCGGCTGCCTGAGGTGCAGATGGACGGCCCCGGCGCGGACTGGGCGCTGCTGCTCAGGGGCGGGGGCAACCCTCCCGGAAACCTGCGCATTGGAGAGGCGGCGCAGGGCTTCAGCCATCGCGACCACCCGGGTTTCGCCCTGGAGGATATCCTCGCCCGCAAGGAGCACTTCATCGAATACGCAGAACAGGCGGGGGCCGCAGTGGCGGGCTCCTCCGGCGCCCAGGGCGACGCGCCCAAGTTCCTGCTAGTGCGGGACCGAAACGACCGTTGGCACGCGGACGGGGCGATTACCGATGATCGCATCGCCGAGCACTGGCTGGTCAAACTGCCTCGCGGTTCAAGGGATTCCGACCGGCGAATCCTGCGTAACGAGGCGGCCTACATGGCGGTCGCCGGCGAGGTTGGGCTGAGGGTGCATGAGGCCTCGCCGGTCTGGCGGGAAAACGCCCTGTTCATCCCCCGTTTCGATCGTCGGGTCACCCCGCAGGGCGTGGAACGCTACGGCCTGGAGAGCCTGCTGTCCGCCGCCGGCGTCGCCGAGTTCGGGGCGAAGCGGAATCATGATGTCTTCTGCGAGGCCCTCGCCCGCTACTCCACCCAGCCTGCCTCGGATCTGCTGGAGTACCTGCTCCGCGACGCCCTCAACTTCGCCCTGGGAAACACGGACAATCACGGCCGCAATCAGGCGCTCTTGAAACGCCCCGACGGCTCGGTGCGCCTCTCCCCGCTCTACGATTTCGCCCCCATGTTCCTCGACGAACAGGGCATCGCCCGCGCCACCCGTTGGGCGCGCGCCCTCGAAGAGCCGGGAAGCCCCCCTGATTGGGCTGCGGTTTGCGACCAACTAGCAGACTCGCACTCGGTTGAAGGGCTTCGTCAAGGGCTGTCGATCTGGGCGGATCGATTCGAACAACTGCCGCGAGTCATGGCCGATTGCGGCGTCGATCAGGAAATCATCACCCTGCGCCATCCCCGCATCGATGCCATCGCCCAATCCCTGCACCGGCTCTGACGAGCACCCGCGCCATGCCCCGCAACAAGAAACTCACCCCCGAGCAACTGCACCAACTCCGCGTCGCCTTCCATCAGGCCTGCGACCAGGGCGTGCCCCTGGCCGAAGCGGTGCGCACCATGCGCCGCATCAGCGGTCTGGATCAAACCGGATTCGCCCGTCTGCTCGGCATCGCGCCACGGGCGCTAATGGAGATCGAGCGCGGGCGGGGCAACCCGACCCTCAAGACCCTGGAAAAACTCGGCAGGCCTTTTGGGTTAACGGTGGGGTTCGTGCGGGAACACCGCGAGGAAGAAAGCGGGTGAAGAACGGAACGGCTTGCCAGGGTTCGCTTTCGCGTAAAAACCAGGGGGCTACCGCCCCTTGGGGTCCCATCGACCGTGCCAAGCACCGGAAAAATCTAAGAAGGGTCACATCCTGGCGAGACGAAAACCAACGTTACTTTCGCTGACGCCGGGCGTGATGCTATTACGGTCAGCGGAGCGCAACCACCTCGGAAGATTGGTCCACGAGCAACCGCGATCAGCCGCGCCAGCGGCTTGGTCCGGGCGTTTGCGCCGAATCAAAGGCCGGCATCGCGGATGCAATCCGCTCCCACGCAGCACCGTAGTCATCGCGGCTGCAATCCGCTCCCACGCAGCACCGTAGTCATCGCGGCTGCAATCCGCTGCCACGCCGACCCGCGGAGCAAGCCCGGCCCAAAGCAAAAAATACCGACCATTTCCCCCATCCCCTCCCGCCATGGTTAAATTGACCCCACAGTCGAAAGGAGAACAACCATGATCCGCCCCGCCCTACTCACCGCCCTGCTGCTTGTCGCCGGCCTGCCGGCCCATGCCGGCGACGCCCTCACCCGCATTTGCCTGCCCGGCGACCACTGCCCCATCGGCGAAGCCCTGGGCGACCCGACCCAGGCGGGCTCGACGCGACAAACCAAAGGGGCCTCGCCCAAAGGCGTTTACATCGACCCCAACCGGGCCCCGCGCCTGGGGGCGCTGGTGCTGTTCGATTTCGACCAAGACCGCCTGAAATCCGTGTCCAAGCCCTTTCTACGCCGGCTCGCCGAGGAACTGCTGCGGGGCGAGCTGCAAGACGCGCAAATCTCCATCGGCGGCCATGCGGATACCCAAGGCCCCGAAGCGCATAACCTTAAGCTCTCCCGCCGCCGCGCCGAGGCGGTGGAACGCTTTCTGACGGCCCAAGGGGTGGCGCAAACTCGACTGCGCATCGAGGCCTACGGCGAAGACAGCTCGATCTGCCCCAATGACACCGAAACCCAGCGGGCCTGGAACCGCCGGGTGGAATTCATGCGCACCGGCACCCTAGATGAGCGCAAGCGCCTGATTCGCAGCTTCGAGGCCGTACCGGGCAACCGGTTCCAAGGCGACTGCAACCGTCCGCCGCGGGCCTAGCACTTCACCCCAGGAGTGGCAGTCCTCCAAGGACTGCCACTCCTCAGCGTATCCACATTAAAGAAAACAATGAGCAAACGGCCGCCCCGACCGATGGAGAGACAACCGACTATGCACAAACACCCCATCCCGCTCGCGCCGCTGCTCGTCGCCGCCCTCCTCGCCCTCACCGCCGGCTGCACCAGCGCCCCCGAGCGCGCCGCCAAGACCACCGCCGCCCAACCGGCCCCGGCGCCGCTGGAGTGGCCGAGCCCCGCAGCGGCCCAGCAAGGCGAGCGCAAGGCCCTGGTGATCGGCAACACCGCCTACCTCGGCAACTGGTCCCTGGGCGAAAACCCCCTCAACGACGCCGAAGACATCGCCGCCGCCCTGGCCCGCGTGGGCTTCGCCGGCCAGGTCACGCTGCTGCAAAACCTCGATAAGCGCCGCTTCAAGGGCGCGGTGCGGGATTTCTCCAAAGGCATTCGGCCAGGCGACGAAGTCGTGTTCTACTACTCCGGCCACGGCGTGCAATACGGCGGGCGCAACTACCTGATCCCGCTGGGGGCGGTGCGCCAAGTGGCGGTGAAGGAGCACATCGACGACGAGGCCGTCTCGCTCGACTATGTGCTCGACGCCCTGAAACAAGCCCGCGTCACGGTGGCGGTAATCGACGCCTGCCGCGACAACCCCTTCAAAGGCCTGTTCAAGGGCAGCGCAACACCCGGCCTGATCGACGAGGGCGGCCCCGACGGCGCCCTAGTGGCCTACGCCACCGAACCGGGCCGTCAGGCCCAAGTGGGCAAGGGCCGCAACAGCCCCTATGTGGTGCGACTCAAACAGGAGATCCTGCGCCCGGGGCAGGACGCCTTCGACCTCTTCACCCGAGTGCGCGCCGGCGTCAGCCAGGACACCCTGGGGACGCAAAAGCCCGAATTCCACTCCCGGCTCAACGGGCGCTTCTGCTTCAGCGCCTGCGAACCGCCCGAAGACCCGCAACGGCTCGAACTGGCACGCAAGGTGGCCGAGCTGGAGGCGCAACTGGCCGAGGCCGAGCAACCGCCTGCGCCGATAGACGCCCCCCCGGGGCCTGTCGCCCGCACGACGGCGCCCGCGCTTTCCTCCGCGGCGCCGGCCCAGGCCCCGATGACTGGCGCCGACCAAGCGCCCGAACCAACGCCGCCCCCGGTCGGCAACAGCCAATCCCGCCGCAACCCCGACACCGGGCTGCAAGAGATCCGTGATCGGCTAAAGGGCGGCGGCTACGGGCCCTGGATGGCGGCGCTGCCCGGCGGGCGCTTTCGCATGGGCGACATCCAGGGCGGCGGACACAGCGACGAACAGCCGGTGCATGAGGTGCGCGTGGGGCCCTTTCATATCGGCAAATACGAGGTCACCAATGCGGAGTTCGCGGCCTTTTTGAACGCGCGGGGGCGCAGCCCGACTCAGGGCCAGCCCTGGTTCGAGACCCAGGCCGAAGACAGCGATAGCCGTATCATCGAGCGCGATGGACGCTTCGTCGTAGAATCGGGCTACGCGGACCACCCGGTGATCGAAGTCTCCTGGTACGGGGCCACGGCCTACGCCGAGTGGATGGGCGAACAGACCGGCCAAGGCTATCGATT
>JAABTK010000034.1 GCA_011389885.1 Gammaproteobacteria bacterium
TCCTCCGCGTAGCGTTCCGCCAGGATGTAACCCGACACCGGCTCCATCCCAACCAAACAGATCGCCGGGTGAAAGGTCTCGTCTACGCCGATCGCCACCGTCCGCTCCGCCATTCCCTGACTCAACCGCTGTTGCTGTTGCGCCGCATAACGCGCCGTTTCCTCCTCCAGCGCGACATTCAATGCCTGGTGGATTCCATAGGACGAGGCGACGAAGCGCTCCAGCCCGCTCAAGGTCAGGAACTCGCACACCCGCCGCACCCCGCCGCCAGCGACCAGCGTGATCATGAAGTGCGCCGCAATCACCAGCCGCTGCAACCACTCCACGCCCTCTGGCGAATTGAAAAAGACGTCCGCCGCGGACTCTGCCGGCGTTTTGGCCGCCAACCACCCCTGCAGCGTGGTCCGGGGCGCGTTCAGCTTTTTGGCTGCGTCGCGCACCGAGTGTCCGGTGTCGATCAAGGCTTGGGCGCGCACCAACACCCTCGCCTGTTCCAAGCGCTTGCATCCCAGTTCACCCGACACCCCTGGCGAACGCGCGGCGGATTCGGTACATTGGTCCACGGCAGGCCCTCTTGCTTTTCATGTCTTGGTTTAGCTTCCGCCTCCAAGGATATGAAAAACTGAGGGGTCTGCCTACCCTGTTTAGCGCTAGCGAGCGTCGCTCGGGGGACCAGCCGGGGTGAGCTTGCTTTACCCTTCAATTTCTTGGGTTTTGGCCGGAACGATGATCAAGGCCAGTTAAATCTGCGTCGGGCACTCTATCCCCTGAGCTGCTACTATACCGCGGCGACCTTTGTTTTCCGCGTCATGGGGGCGCGGGCATGATCGCCGATGTAGTGGCGCGCATACCCTTTCGACTGAATCGAAGCGGCGCGCAAATTCATGAACAGAAATAGATAATCGACCGCAATGAATGCTAACTTACCGACAGCCTCTGCAGGAGCAGAGAATCAAAACAGTAGAAATCCATTCTCCATCCTCAATGACCTCGAGCCGGAAACTGAGGCCGCCCTACACCGTGTTGCCCGCCGAGTCGAACTGAAGCCCGGTGAATTGCTGCTGAGTGAGGGTGAGTTGTCCAATGAGTTCTATGTCGTCAAGGAAGGCGCCGTCGAATTATTTCGGGCCGGCAGAGAGGGAGGGCAAGACCGCCATATTACCGATGTGACAACCGGTGGATTGCTCGGTGAGCTCGCCTTGGTGGATGGCGGCTCCCGCTCTCTATCGGCGCGCGCCAAGGGCGACTGTAAGCTGTTGATGGTGTCGCCGGACGATATATTGGCGCTGCCCGAGGGCAAGCGCCTGATCACCGACCTCAAAGCGAGCCTCGGTATCTCCATCGTGCAGCGCATGCGCGGCGCCACCGATAACTATGTTGAGGTATTGGAGCGAGAGCTGGAGGCGGTTCGCACCCAACAGCACTTCGGCCACTTCTTCGTCTATGTGTTGACGATCATGGCCATCGGCGCCTTGGTCAATTATGTCATTTCGCGCCACTTGATAACGGTGGATGTATACAGCCAACAGTTCGCATGGATGTATGCTGCAATCCTGCTGATACCAGCACTGGTTGTGATTTGGGGCATGGAGGTGCCGCTGTCGGATATGGGGTTGACCCGGATTGAACTTGGTCGTTCTTTAAAGGAGGGGGTCCTTGCCTCGCTCGCTGTGATTTTGCTTACTGTGTTGGTGGCGGGCGCCCTCTACCTACTCGATAAGCTGCCCAAAATGCCGCTACAGTTCGAACTCTATCCCACCATCGGCTACGCCATTCACAGCTTCTTGCAAGAGCTTATTGGCCGTGGTCTGATGCAGAATTCCTTTCAGCGCTTCTTTAACGACCGGAAGGGGATTAAATCGGTGTTGCTGGCCTCAATACTGTTTGGGATTTTTCATCTCCACTTCGGGCTCATGGCAGTCCTGTTGACGATGATCAGCGGCTTTATCTTCGGTGCATTTTTCCTTCGTACCGGTAACGTGGCGGGCGTCAGTTTGCTGCACTTTACCGCTGGCGCCTGTGCCTTTGGCTCTGGTCTGCTCTAGCGCACGGATCATCCCGCGGCTGAATCGGCAGGCATCAACGACCGCCTGCTGTGAAAGAACCAGCGGAAGGCTGGAATCCCCGCATCGATGGGAGCATTGCCCGTTTGTCCCGAACCTCGCGTCCGTGCATAATTTGATGTAAATATCGGATAGACGGGTGAGTCGATCGCCGAGCCTGCGCAGCGTAGGCGGCCCGGATTAATTGAAGGCCGGGGCGAGCCGATCAGGCCAGGTCTTGAGCAGTTCATGGGCTTGGGCGCGAACGCGGCTCATCGGGCCACTCGCAGACGACTGGATGAGTGCGGCCCACAGGCTGATTCGACTCGCAAGCGCCAGGCGGGTGCTGGTGCATCCCGATCACACGGCGATGTTTCCCTTTGCGCCCGAGCCGATCCTCAAACAGGAGGAGGCGAAGACGAACGACCGCGCGCGCAACGCCGCCAATCGGCCGTTCGCCTCCCAGGGGCGCTACTGGCCGCCCAAAGACACGATGACCGAAGAGCCCTCGGGCACCACATCCACCTCGGCGCCGGACTTCAACAGCCGCTCCACCTCCATCACCTCCATCACCGTCTCCAACACCTCGGGGTCCGTCTTGGCGATGTCGTTCAGCGCCTTGCCCACCACCTCGGGGCGGGTGGCGGCGGCCTCGGCCATCTTTTGCGACACCTTATAGGCGGTTTCGCTCTGAATCAGGCCCACCCGATTCTCGCCGTCCTGCTTCATCGCGCTGGTGACCTGCACCAGGCGCTTGACCACTTTTTCCGTGATGTTATCCACCATTTGGCGGTCGGTGAAGGCCACCTTGCGGATATACACCGAGCCCAGTCGGTAGCCCCATTTCTCGGAAAGGGGCGACACCGTGGCCCGCACCGTGCGGCTCAGGCTGTGGCGATCCTCCAGCATCTTGTCCATCTCCAGATTCGACAGCACAGAAATCGTGGCGTTGGCCACGTTGGCCTGCAATGAGCCCTCTGGATTGGCGTTGTTGAACAAATAGGCCTCCGGGTCGTTGACCTGCATTTCATACCAAATGCCCACCCCCATCGGGGTGCCCTCGCCCGAGTTCACCATTTGGTTGCGCAGGTAGTGCTGGCGCAGCTCGGTGCTGACCTTGTAGCGCTTGCCGAAGAACGGCACCAACAGCGCGCGCGGCCCGAAATGCTTAATGGGCAGGTGCAAGCCCGGCTCGTCGAGGGTGCCGAGCACCTTGCCGAAGAGCGTAAAGACCTGAGCCTCGCACTCCTGCACCGTGGCATAGAGCCCGAAGATATTGGCGACATTCAGCAATAGCGGCAACAAGGCGAGGCCGATAACGAAAGCGATTAAAGCGTCCACAGGCATGATTTTGTCCCCTTAAACCGTTTTTTGCACCACGCGGGCGGCGCGTTCCAGCATCGGCACCCGCATATTGCGCACATAGGCCTTCAGCGCTGAAGAGCCCCCCTCATTCTTGATATCACCCAAGGTCGAGGCCAGCTCGCGCAGCGGCGCCACCTCGGCCTGGGCGTTGTTAGAGGCGATTTCCACCGCCCGCGCGCTCATGGTGATCTGCTGCTCCGCATCTGCGCGCGCGGTGCTAATGTCCGCCGCCACCTGATTGCGGGTGCTGTTGATGGCCGAAAGCGCCCGGTCCACCTCGCTCGGCGGGTCGATTTGAGTGATGAGCGCCGCGTCCAGCTCAATGCCGTAGCGCCCGGCGGTGTTGCTGCATTGCTTCTCCATAAACTGATTCAGCAGCGGCAGATTCTTGCGCAGGTCGTTAATCGACACCCCTTCCGAAAGCTCGACCGCACTGCCGCCCTCCTCGCCCTTGATTTCGCCCTCGCCCAGCAGGCTCTGGCCCTTGGGGTCCACGAAGGTGGCGATGCGCTCGCGCATCACCGCGATGAAATAGCCCATAATGTGCTCCAATGGGCTGTCCACGCCGAACAGATAGGCATACAGATTGCTTTCGCTCACCCGAAACCGCAGTTGGCCGTTGACCCCGGTGGTTAGATTGTCCTTGGTCACCGCCTCGATGGTGGGTTGGTTCTTGGTCGGGTCCCAGGTGATGTTAATGGCCTGCGTGGCCACGCTGACCTTATGCACCTCCTGCCAAGGCCATTTGAAATAGGGGCCGCCCGGACCCACCGTCTCCACCTGCGGGTAACGGTAGCGCTCGTGCTCATCCTCGGACAGCTCCGGATCCTCCACCAACGAATCCCCCAGGCGCGTGGCCCGGCCGAAACTGGTGATCACCGCCCGCTCGTTGGGCTTTACCGTATAAAACCCTTTGATCATCACTCGAAACACGGCATACGCCAGTATTCCGAGGAAAAATGCAAAGCCGGTCATGATTGGACGCTCCTCTTTGACTGAATACATGCGGCGAGGCCTAACAACGCCCCCCTGCTCCGTAATTAACACACCCCACGCTAAAGCGCAAACCCTTTACGGTTTTCGACCCCTTGCGCACCCCTGAGTCTACGCGCCGCCCGGCGCCCGAAACAACGGCGCTTGCGAACGCAGAGGACACAGAGGACCGCGGAGGACGCAGGGGGTTTTTGGTTAAACCGGGTCGGCGTGCTCCCCCATCCTGTGGGCTGGCGCGCCCGATCAGCGCGGCGTTCATCCTTGCCGGAGTTTGACCAACTGGCAACCCAGGCGCTTTCGGAACGCAGCGCACGCAGAGAACCGCAGAGGGCGCAGAGAGGCGTTTCGATTGCAAGGATAAGCGCCGCCCCCCGACATCCTTCGCTTCAGCGGCGCATACACTTCGCTCGCCCGCCTCCTGTATGGCTGCGGGCTCGGAGCGTACACGCCTTGGCCCGGGCGCGTAACCGGAAACCCGCCAGGCGGCTAGGCGGCGCTTTGGCGCCGGGCAGGCGCAAGCCAGCAAAAAACCGCCTCCGCGCGCTCTGCGGTCCTCGGTACCCTCTGCGTTCCAAAATGGCGTATTTGCGAGCAGACGTACTCGTGCCAACCCAGCCGCTTTTCAGGCCGCCGCCGGCAGCAACACGCTGAACCAAAACGGCAAGGTCACCAGGCTCAGCAGGGTGGTCACGGTGACCACCGCGGCGTAGAGGGCGGAGTCGAGCTGGTAGCGGTCGCAGATCACCACGCCGAGGACCATGGTGGGCATGGCGGCTTCGAGGATGATGGCGGCGCGGACTTCGGGGGTGAGCTCGGAAAAGCCGGTGAGGCCGAGGGCGAACAGCGGCAGGATGGCCAGTTGCAGCCCGATGGCGGGGATGGCGATGCGCAGGCGTTTCGGGTGGAGGGTGTCCCAGCGCAGGCCCATGCCGAGGGCGATGAGCATCAGCGGACCCACGGCGGGGGCGAGTTTTTCGAGCACGCCCTCCACCCAGGGGTTCATCGGCACGCCGCCGAGGTTGAGCCCCACCGCGATCACCGCGGCCCACAGGGGCGGCACCTTGAGCAGGGACTTCATCGGGTTTTCCGGGCGTTCGTCTTCGCCGTGGGCGCGGGCGATGAGGATGCCCAGGGTCAGCAGCAGCGGGGTGCAGGCGAACAGGTCGTACTGAATGGCCACGCTGCGCGACCATTCACCCAGGGTCTCTTCCAGCACCGGCAGGCCCAGGTAGGTGACGTTGGGCCAGCCGGCGGCGAGGATCAGGGTGCCGGTGGTGCGCCGCGAGGTCCCGAGCAGGTGATAGCTCAGCTTGGCCCCGGCCGCGCCGAGGAGCACCCCGGCGGCGGCCACGCCGGCGATCCAGGCGGTCTCCAGCCCCAGCGGGGTGCGCCACAGCACCAGCAACACCAGGGCCGGCAGCAGCAGGACGAACACCAGGCCGGTGATGGCCTTGCGGGTGTGATCGGCGTCCAGCCCCATGGGCGTGGTGGCGCGCCACAGCACGCCGCACAGCAGCAGGGCGGCCATTTGAGCGAGGACGGCGAACATGGCGGCGGTCTCAGCGCTTCCAATAGGCCGGGCTCAGCAGCACCAGCAGGGTGAAGATTTCGAGCCGGCCGAGCAGCATCGCGAAGCACAGGATCCACTTGGCGATGTCGTTGAGGTCGCGGTAGTTGGTGCTGACCTCGCCGAGGCCGGGGCCGAGGTTGTTAATCGAGGCGGCCACGGCGGAGAAGGCGGTCATCAGCTCCACCCCGGTGAAGGCGATGGCGAGGTACATCACCGCGAAGCTGGCCACATAGAGGGCGAAGAAGCCCCAAACCGCCTCTACAACCCGCGGCTGAATCACCTTTTCGCCCACCCGAATCGGGATTTGGGCGCTGGGGTGGATCAGGCGCACGATTTCGCGCAGGCCCTGTTTGATTAAGAGCACGAAGCGGATCACCTTAATGCCGCCGCCGGTGGAGCCGGCGCAGCCGCCGATAAAGCTGGCGAACAGCAGCAGAATGGCGGCAAAGCCGGGCCAGAGGGAGAAGTCGTCGGTGGTGAAGCCGGTGGTGGTGGCCACCGAAACGGTTTGAAACAGCGCCAAGCGGAAGGCCTCAAAGCCGTCGAGCCGGCCCCATTCGGGGTGGGTGTTCAGGCTGTAGGTGACGGCGGTAACGACGAACAGCATAATGCCGAGGTAATAACGAAACTCTGTGTCCAGGAGATAGGCGCGCAGGTCGCGCCGCCGCCAGGCCACGAAATGCAGCGCGAAATTGACCCCCGAGAGGAGCATGAACACCACCGCCACCAGCTCGATTAGGGCCGAGTCGAACCAGGCCATGGAGGCGTCATGGGTGGAGAAGCCGCCGATGGCGACGGTGGAAAAGGCGTGGCCGATGGCGTCGAACGGCTCCATGCCGGCGGCCCAGTACGCGAGGCCGCAGGCTACGGTGAGCCAAAAATAGATGTACCACAGGGCCTTGGCGGTTTCGGTAATGCGCGGGGTGAGCTTGGTGTCCTTCATCGGCCCCGGGGTTTCGGCGCGGTAGAGCTGCATGCCGCCGACCCCGAGCATGGGCAGCACCGCCACCGCCAGCACGATGATGCCCATGCCGCCGAGCCATTGCAGTTGCTGGCGGTAGAACAGGATGGAGCGGGGGGCGTCGTCCAGGCCCGTAATCACCGTGGCGCCCGTGGTGGTGAGGCCGGAGATGGACTCGAACACCGAGTCGGTGACGCCCATCGGCGGGTTGTCGGCCAGCATGAAGGGCAGGGCCCCGGTGAGGCCGAGCACGCTCCAGAACAGCATTACGATCATGAAGCCGTCGCGCAGGCGCAGCTCGCGTCGTTCGTTGCGCACCGGCAGCCAGAGCGCCGCCCCGAACAGCAGAATCAACGCAAAGGCCGAGCCAAAGGCGTGATGCGCTTGGTCGGCATAGAATAAAGACACCCCGGCGGGCGGCAGCATGGTGATGCTGAAGACCATCAGCAGCAGCCCGAGGATGCGTTGGACGGTGTGATAGTTCATGCCGGCGGCATCAGAGGAACATGAAGCCCACGGAGAAGAGCTTCTCCACTTCGGGGATCAGGCGTTTGTTCACCAGGAACAGGATGACGTGGTCGCCGGACTCCACCACGGTGTCGTGATGGGCGATCAGCACCGCCTCGCCGCGCACGATGGCGCCGATAGTGACGCCCTTGGGCAGTTTGATGTCGTCGATGAAGCGGCCCACCACGCGGGACGAACTGCGGTCGCCGTGGGCCACCGCCTCCATCGCCTCGGCCGCGCCGCGGCGCAGCGAATGCACCCGCACCACGTCGCCGCGGCGGATATGCGTGAGCAGGCTGCCGATGGTGGCCTGCTGGGGGGAGATGGCGATGTCGATGGAGCCGCTCTCCACTAGGTCCACATAGGCGGCGCGGTTGATCAGCGCCATCACCTTGCGCGCGCCGAGCTGCTTGGCCAGCATGGCGGACAGGATGTTGGCCTCGTCGTCGTTGGTGACGGCGCAAAAGACATCGGTGTTCTCGATATTCTCCTCCAGCAGCAGCTCCTCGTCCGCCGCATTGCCTTGCAGCACAATGGTCTTTTCCAACTGTTCGCTGATCTTTTGCGCACGCACCTTGTCGCGCTCGATCAGCTTGACCTGGTACTGGCGCTGCAACTCCAGCGCCAGGCGCTTGCCGATGTTGCCGCCGCCGGCGAACATCAACCGCCGGTTGGGGCGCTCGACATCCCGCAGCTCCGACATCACCGCACGGATGTTGTTGGCCGCGGCGACGAAAAACACCTCGTCATCGACCTCGATCACGGTGTCGCCCTCGGGGTGGATGGCCTGGCCTTCGCGGTAGATGGCGGCCACTCGGGCGTCCACGTCGGGCTTGTGGATGAACAGGGTGCGCAGCCCGTGGCCCACCAAGGGGCCGCCCTCGCGGGCGCGCACGCCCACTAGGCGCACCCGGCCGCTGGCGAAGTCCAGCACCTGGAGGGCGCCGGGGTATTCGATCAGCCGCATGACATACTCGGTGACCAATTGCTCGGGGCTAATCAGCACGTCGATGGGCAGCGCATCTTGGGTGAACAGTTCAGGGTGCTGGGTGTAGGCCAGGGCGCGCACCCGCGCGATCTTGGTCGGGGTGTGGAACAGGGTGTAGGCCACCTGGCAGGCGACCATATTGGTCTCATCGCTGTTGGTCACCGCGAGGATCATGTCGGCGTCCTCGGCGCCGGCCCGCACCAACACCTCGGGGTGGCCGGCCGAGCCTTGCACGGTGCGCAGATCCAGGCGGTCCGCCAGCTCCCGCAGCAGTTCCGGGTTTTGATCCACCACCGTGATGTCGTTGGCCTCGGAGACCAGGTTGTTGGCCACCGAGGTGCCCACTTGGCCCGCGCCGAGAATGATGATTTTCATAACGCTTCAGGTTCGGATTAGCGGCGATCTTTGATTTCGATGCCCAGGGCGCGGAGCTTGCGGTAGAGGTGGGTGCGCTCCATGCCGGCCTCGGTGGCCATGCGGCTGACATTGCCCTGGTGTTTTTCCAGTTGGTAGTCCAGGTAGGCCTTTTCGAACTGTTCGCGGGCCTGGCGCAGCGGCTGATCGAACGACACCTGCGGGCCGGCGGGCTGGGCGCTGTGTTCCGCCGCACCCAGGGCCGCCTCCACCTCTTCTTGGGAGATTTCCTCGCCGGCCCCGAGGATCAGCATGCGTTGCACCAGGTTGCGCAGCTCGCGCACACTGCCCGGCCAGGGGTAGTTGCGCAGGAAGTTTTGCGCCCCCACGGTGAAATGGCGATAGGGCAGCTTTTCGTGCGCCACCAGGTGGTTCACATAGAAGCTTAGCAGCTCCGGAATGTCCTCCCGGTGGTCGCGCAGCGGGGGTACGTGCAGCGGCACCACATTGAGGTGATAGAACAGGTCTTCGCGAAACTTGCCAGCGGCCACCTCGTCCTCCAGGTTGCGCTGGGTGGCGGCGATGATGCGGGTGTCGATGCGCACCGGCTCGGCCCCGCCCACGCGCAGGAAGGAGCCGGTGTCCAGCGCCCCCACCAGTTGCGCCTGCGCCTCCAGGTCCATTTCCGCCACTTCGTCCAAAAACAGCACCCCGCCGCGGGCCTGCTCCAGCGCGCCGTAGTGGATGCGCTCCTCTTCTTCGGCCCCGAACAGCTCGCGCGCGGCGTTGCCGCGGGAGATGGCGGTGGCGCCCAGGTCCACAAAGGGCCGCTCGCGGCGCAGGCTCTGGCTGTGCAGAAAACGGGCGAAGGTCTCGCGCCCGCTGCCCGCCTCGCCGGTAATCAGCACCCAGGTGTCGTGTTGGGCCACCCGCTTCACCTGTTCGCGCAGGCGCTGGATGACCGGACTGCGGCCCACCGGGTCCACTGGGTGGCGGGTGTGGCGCTTCAGGCCCTGATTCTCCCGTTGCAGCTTGTCGGCCTCTAGCGCGCGCTCCACGGTGAGCAGCAGCTTGGCCAGCGACAGGGGCTTTTCCAGGAAGTCGTAGGCCCCCAGGCGGGTGGCCTCGACCGCGGTTTCCACCGTGCCGTGGCCGGACATCATAATCACCGGGCAGGGCAGGCCGTCGCCCTGCGCCCACTCCTTGAGCAACGAAATGCCGTCCACGTCGGGCATCCAAATGTCCAACAGGACTAGGTCCGGTCGGCGGTCGCGCAAGGCCTGCCGGGCATTGGCCCCGTTGTCCGCCATGGCGACGGAATGGCCCTCGTCTTCGAGGATCTCCTTCACCAGGGAACGGATATCGGGCTCGTCATCCACCACCAGAATATGTGCGGCGCTCATGGGGTTTCCTTGTCGGGCTGCGTCTTCGTTGTGTCCGGAGTCGGCGCCGACTCCGGCGCCGGGAGGCGAAGGATAACGCAAGCACCCCCTTGTGTGCGATTTTCGGCCCAAATCGCGCCGCCGTGTTCCTCTACGATCTTCTTCACGATGGCCATGCCCAGGCCGGTGCCCTTGACCTTGGTGGTGACGTAGGGCTCGAATAGATCGTTAATGATATCGTCGCCGAATCCGGGGCCGTTGTCCTCCACCCGCAGCTCCACCCAGTCGAGGTCGCGTTGCCGCAGAAACCGGGTGGATACCGCCAAACGCGGCGCGCTTACGCCATCCAAGGCCTCCAGGGCGTTTTTGATCAGGTTGTGCAGCACCTGCCGCAGGCGCCCGGCGTCGGCCTCGATCATCCGCCCCGGGGCCGCGAGTTCGGCCTCCAGGGTCACCCCGCTGTGATCATTGCGATACAGCTCCAGCACGTCGGCCACCAGGGCGTCGGCCTGCAGCGGCGTGGGGTGCATGCGCGGCGGGCGGGCGTAGTCGGAGAAGGCGTTGACCATTTCCTTCATCGCGTCCACCTGCTGCACGATGGTGCGGGTGGCGCGGTCGAGCATTTCGGCGTCGGTCGGTTCCATTTTACGCAGGAATTTGTGCCGCAAACGCTCGGCCGAGAGCTGGATCGGGGTCAGCGGGTTTTTGATCTCATGGGCCAGGCGGCGCGCCACCTCGCCCCAGGCGGCATCGCGCTGGGCGCGGATTAGCGCGGTGATGTCGTCGAACACCAGCACCAGGCCGTTACGCTGTTCGCCCGGGGCCCGCAGCGGGGTGGTGCGGCACAGCAGGATGCGCCGACCATCGCCGCCGAGCAGCGCGATTTCGCCCCGCCAGTCGCGCCCCGGGGTGTCAAAGGCCGGCCTCAGGGCGTCGAGGAATTGCGCGGTTTGGGGCGACAGGGCGTCGATTTCGGCCAGCGCCCGCCCGGCCAGCGCCCGCCCGGCCAGCTCGAGGATGTCACAGGCCACCGGGTTTAAGGTGTGCAGGCGCAGGTCGGGGTCGAAGGTCATCACCCCGGACGACAGGTGACTGAGCACGGTCTCCAGATAGGCGCGTTCGGCCTCCGCCTGATGCTGGCTGCGCTCGGCGGTATTGCGCGCCTGGGCGACGCGCCGGGTCATGGCGTTAAACGACGACACCAGGAACGCCAGCTCGTCGCGGGTCTGGGGTAGCGGGAGCTTGGTATCGTAGTCGCCGGCGGCCACCGCACGGGTGCCTTCGGCGATGTCGGCGATGGGCGACACCAGCCGACGGGCGGAAAAAAAGGCCGCCCACACCGCCGACAGCAGGCTGAAGATCAGCACCAGGGCCAGGGTCAGGGTGAAGGTGCTCTTGAGGCTTTCGCGCAAATAGGCCAGTTCGTTGTAATGGTTGTGGGCGTCCTGCACCTTTTCCGCCAGCTCGCCGATGCGTGGCGAGGTGGGATACAGGGCCTGTAGGATAAAGCCGCGAATGGGGTCGCCCACCACTGTGCGGATCTGCATCAGCTCTTCTTCCTCGCCCGGCGCCAGGCCCACAAAGTTGCCGCCGCCGCGGGTCTGCTGCAGGATGGAGTTGTCCGGGCGGTCGGGCACCAGCACCGTGGGGTCGGTGTTGCTGCTGGTGATCACCCGGCCGCTGCTGTCCATTAACGACAGCTCGGTGGCGGCGGAGACCTCCCGCAGCTCGTCCAAGCTCAGGGTCAGCCCGGCCACGGAGATGCCGTCCAGCTCGCTGAGCAGGCGCCGGGTGAGCTTGAGGCGTTCCCGCTTGTGCAGGTCCAGCGAGGCCTGGCTCAGGGCGAGTGCGTCTTCCATGGCGCGGTCGATTTCCACGTTGAACCAGCTATCGATGCCGTGCAGCAGGAATTGCTGGGAATAGAAATAAACCACGCTCACCGGGACCAACGCCAGGATTACGAAAATCACCACCATGCGCAGGGTGAGGCGGGCGCCGGGGACCTTGCGCCAATAGCTGATCAGCAGGTGGGTCAGGTTGATCAGCACCAGCAGCATCAGCAGCGAGAGCCCGAGCACGATGAACAACAGCAGGGGCACGAACAGCCGATTCATTTCCGCGGCGTTTTGCACCGCGCTGCTCATCAGGTGCAGCGAAATCAGCAGCAGCACCAGCAGGAAGGCCACGGGCAGGGCGCCCCGGGTGAGCCGATTCACCCTGCCGCACCCCCGGCTCGCGGCGGCGGGAGCGGGCAGGCGCGCCAGGGGCTGCTGAGATTCCACGACGGCGAGAGATAGGCCACCGGCCGCAGCGGCAGCGGCAGGGCGTCCACGTCCAGCGAGGCCTTCAGGCGCGCCTGGTAGGCGCCCTCCGGGTCCAGGTGTTGCGGCCCGAGCAGCGGCAGATTGCGGATGCGCCCCAGGTGGCCGAGTGCGGCGTTCAGGGTGACGAAGTCCTCGCGGGTGTCGTGATGGATGTCCTGCACCTGATACAACGCCGCCAGGGCATGGAAGTGGATGCTGTAGCGCAGCCGGGTGGAGTAGGCGTCGTCCTGCCAGATCCAGGCCCCCCGGCGGCGCACCTGCACATGCACCTCCAGGGTCAGCATTACGCCGTTTTGCAGCGCCTCGCGCACCTGCTCGGTGAGGCGGTATTTGATGTCCGCATCGAGCCGATACATATCCCCGGCGAGCCGGCATTCCAGCTCGGGGATCTCGAAATCCGCCCCCCATGCCGCCGCCGGCAGCCACAGCAGGGTTAGCAGCAGCCACACCGCCGGCTTGTTGCCGCATGCGCGACGGGCTGGGGAGGGCGCATCGCTCATGACACCTCTGGCCGCTTCTCCAGCAGGGCATAAAAGAAGCCATCCATGCCCGGCGCCGTGGGCAGAACCTGGCGGCCCGCGCCCGCGCTGCGGCCCCAGTCCGCCGCCAGCGGCAGCGCGGCGGCATCCGGGGTGCGCCCCAGGAAGGCCGCCACCTGGTCCTGGTTCTCGGCCGGCAGCACCGAGCAGGTGGCGTAGAGCAGGCGGCCGCCCGTTTCCAGCAGCGGCCAAACCGCATCCAGGATGCGCGCCTGGGTGCGGGCCAGGGCCTGAATATCCTCCGCTCGGCGCAGCCACTTGATATCCGGGTGGCGGCGAATCACCCCGCTGGCCGAGCAGGGCGCGTCCAGTAGAATCCGCTGATACAGCGTTTGCGCCCAGTCGCCCTCGGGGGCCGCGGCGTCGCCGGGCAGCACCCGCGCCTGTTGGCCGAGCCGCCGCAGGTTTTCGCCCACCCGCTCCAGCCGCGCCGGGTCCTGATCCACCGCCGTGAGGGCGCATTCGGGGGCGATCTCCAACAGGTGGCCGGTCTTACCGCCGGGGGCGGCGCAGGCGTCGAGCACCTGCATGCCGTTTTCCGGCGCCAACAGCGGCGCGGCGAGCTGCGCCCCGCCGTCCTGCACCGACACCAGGCCGTCGTCGAAGCCCGGTAGCAGGCCCACGTCCTGCGGCTTGTCCAGCACGATAGCCGTGGGCGCGTGCGGGAGCGGCCGGCCGGGGATGCCGGCGCCGAGCAGGCGGTTGAAGTAGTCGCCGCGGGGGATGCGCGCCCGGTTCACCCGCAGCACCATGGGCGGGCGGTCGTTGGCGGCGTCCAGGATGCGCTCCCAGTCCTCGGGCCAGGCCTCGCGCACCGCCTCGCCCAGCCAGACGGGGAAAGAGCGGCTGACAAAGGGGTCGGCGGCGATGGCGTCTTCAATCCAGTCGCGTTCGCGCTGAAAGTTCCGCAGCACGCCGTTAACCAAGCCGCCGGCCCAGGATTTGCCCATGCGCGCGGCGGCGGTGACGGTCTCGGACACCGCCGCATGGGGCGGCACCCGGGTGTGAATGATTTGATACAGCCCGATTAGGATCAACGCCTGCACGTCGCCCTGGTTCTCCTTCAGCGGGTGGGCCAACAGGCGTGCGGCCACGGCCTCCAGGCGGTGGCCGTGGCGCAACACGCCGTAACACAGCTCCTGCATCAGCCCGCGGTCTTGCGGCTCGCACTGTTCCAGCGCCCAGGGCAAGGCATCGGCCAGGGATTGGCCCTCGAACACCCGCCGCAGCACGATCGCGGCCAGCGCCCGCGGCGTTAGCGGCGCACGCTTGGGGCGCCGCTCGCCGCCGCCCCGTTGTTCGCGCGCCCCCCGCGGGCGGTCGCCGCGCGGACCCTGGGCGTCGTTGCGCGGCCGGCGCGGTCCCTTCGCGCCCTCGCCGCTACGGCCTTCGCCGCGGGGCTGGTCCGTGCGGCTCTTCTTGGGCCGGTCGCCCCAAGGGCTGCGGCCCTTGCCGCCGGCATCCCGCTCGGCTTCGGGCCTGGCTTTGGCTGGCTTGGGTTTATTGCCCCAAGGGCCTTTGCCGCGGGCCGGGTCGGACCCCGCGTCACGCGGTTTTGCGTCCGGTTTGCCCGGCCCGGGCCGGCGCCGCTTGGGCGCTTGCTCGCCGCCGCGGCCCGGGCCGCCTTTACCGCCCCAGGGGTTATCAGAATCAGCCAAGTTGCACGCCTTCCAGGTCATGGGCGTTGAGGAAATCGGCCGCGCTCATGGCGCGTTTGCCGGGTTGTTGCAGGGTGCGGATGCGCAGTGCGCCCTGCTTACAGGCCACCTCGATGCCGTCGCGCTCGGCGCGCAATACCTGCCCGGGGTGGTCGTGCGCAACGGCGCCGATGGGTTGCGCCTCCCAAATCCGCAGCGGCTCGCCACGGAACCGGGTCTGCGCCACCGGCCAGGGGTTGAACGCGCGCACCTGACGGTCCAGCTCCAGGGCGCTGCGGCCCCAGTCCAGCGCCGCCTCGGCCTTGTCGAGTTTCTTGGCGTAGGTGGCCAGGGCGTCGTCCTGGGGCTCGGGCTCGACGCGGCCGTCGATGAGGGCCGGCAGGGCCTGCATCAGGGCCTCGGCGC
Organism: Gammaproteobacteria bacterium; assembly: GCA_011389885.1. Lineage (GTDB taxonomy): Bacteria > Pseudomonadota > Gammaproteobacteria > Chromatiales > Chromatiaceae > JABBTK01. Next base: position 15,089 of record JAABTK010000034.1, read on the forward strand.
CCATCGCCATCAGGCGATCGTGCAGTGCGCCGCCGGTGTCCTCGGGGCCGATGGGCGTTGCCAGTTTGAGGTGCATGGGGCCGGTGTCCAGCCCCAGCTCCATGCCCATGATGGTAATGCCGCTCTCGGTGTCGCCGGCGAGGATGGCGCGCTGAATCGGGGCCGCGCCGCGCCAGCGCGGCAACAGCGAGGCGTGGAGGTTGATGCAGCCCAGGCGCGGCGCGTCGAGCACCCGCTGCGGCAGAATCAGCCCGTAAGCGGCCACCACCATCAAATCGGCCCCAAAGGCCTCCAGCCGCGCCAGGTCCGCCTCCTGCTTGAAGTTCTGCGGCTGCACCACCTCAATCCCGCGCTCCAGCGCCACCTGCTTCACCGGGCTTGGGGTCAGCTTGCGGCCGCGCCCGGCGGGGCGGTCCGGCTGGGTGTAAACGGCGACTACCCGGTGTTCCGAGTCCGCCAGGGCGCGCAAGGCCGGCGTTGCGAAATCCGGGGTGCCGGCGTAGATGATCCTGAGTTGTTGTGGCATTTGATTCTTCGGTCGGACGCCCGCAACGGGCGCGCTTGGGTGACGGATCTCGGCCGCCGAGGGCGGCCGGGGCTCAAATCGCGGGCGCGGCCTCGCTCTTGCTGCGGCCCTGCTTTTCCAGTTTTTTGCGAATGCGCTGGCGCTTGAGGTTGGAAAGGTAATCGATGAACAGCTTGCCGTCCAAGTGATCCAGCTCATGTTGAATGCAAACCGCCAGCAGGCCCTCGGCGTCCAGCTCGAAGGCCTCGCCGTCGCGGTTTTGGGCGCGCACCCTCACCCGATCCGCCCGTTGCACGGTTTCGGTGACGCCGGGCACGGACAGGCAGCCCTCTTCCATCTCCTCCACCCCGTCGAGGGCCAGGATCTGCGGATTGATCAGGCACAGGGGCTGGCTGCGGTCCTCGCTGACGTCCGCCACCACGATCCGCCGCGCCTCGTTGACCTGATTGGCGGCCAGGCCGATGCCGGGGGCTTCATACATGGTGTGGAACATATCGTCCACCAGCTTGCGAACGGTGTCATCCACTTTTTCCACCGGTTGCGCCTTGTTACGCAGCCGCGGGTCGGGGAAAGTGAGAATCTCAAGCATTGCCATAAGCGATACCAATAATCTATAGTGCGAAGTTAAGTGTTTGAGCTAACATAATGATCATACGCATTTCAGGCCCCAGGTGCGGAGTTTTTTCGCCTGCGGCCTCCGGCATCGAAACGACAGAGGACTCGCAAAGGGGCTGCCATGACCAAAATCCTTACCGCTCTTTCCGGTTTGATCCTGGGCGTCTGCCTGAGTTTCCCCATAGCCGCCCGGGACGCCGTTGCGCTCAACCCGGATCGCCCCGAGCGTTATGTGGTGCAGGAGGGCGACACCCTATGGGGCATCGCCGGCCGCTTCCTGCGCGAGCCTTGGGACTGGCCGGCGATTTGGGACGCCAACCCCCAATTGGGCAGCCCGCACACCATTTACCCGGGCGACACCCTGGAATTGGTGGATGGGGCGAACGGCCCCGAATTGCAAGTGGCCGACCGCGCCGCCCCCTGGCCGGACGATGGCGGCGCGGGCTCCACGGTAAAGTGGTCGCCCCGGGTGCGCAAGACCCCGATCGAAACCGAGGTGCCGGCGATCCCCATCGACGCGGTGAACCAGTTCCTGGGCCGGCCCTATGTACTCTCGCAGGAGGATTACGAGGCCTCGCCCTATGTGGTCGCCTTCGGCGGTGATCGCATTATAGGCGGTAGCGGGCATACGATCTATGTCCGCGCCATTGAGGAAAACGAGGAAAACGAGGAAAACGACGCTGGCGAAGAAGCCGAGGGCCTGCCCACCCGCTACGACCTGGTGCGCTTGGGCGAGCCGTACCTGGATCCCGACTCCGGAGCAATCCTGGGCTACGAGGGCATCTTCGTCGGCGAGGCCGATCTGCAACAGCCGGGCGACCCCGCCACCCTGGAGGTTCGGCGCGTGGAAAAGGAGGTCTTGCAGGGCGACCGCCTGTTGACCGAGGGGGACGCCGGGGTGACCCGCGCCTTCTACCCCAAGTCGCCGGACACCGAAATCGAGGCCAAAATCATCTCCGTCATGGGCGGCGTGACCCAGGTCGGGATGCACGACGTGGTGGTGCTCAACAAGGGTGCGGACGATGGCCTAGTGCGCGGCGACGTGCTGGTGGTGTATCGCGCCGGACCGACCATCAAGGACCGCGTTTCCTCAGATCCCTGGGACGAGGTGCAACTGCCGGACCGTCGGGCCGGCATGATGATGGTGTTTCGCACCTTCGACAAGCTGAGTTTCGCGCTCATCATGGGCTCGAAGATGGCCCTGCATGTGGGAGACAACGCGGTCAATCCCTGACCCCCGAACCGAATGACGCCGAAATGACCACCCGCACGGAGGCCTGGGCCGCCTTAATGCGCCTCCAGGGCGTGGGCGAGCGCACCCTAGCCCCGCTGCTGGCGCAGTCCCCGGACCCGGTGCAATGGCTGCAAGCGAGCGCATCCGAACTCCGCGCCTGGGGGCTTAGGGAGAAGGCCGTGCGGGCCTTCGCCGAGCTGGACTGGGCGCAGGTGGAGGCCGATCTGCGCTGGGTGGAACAGCCCGACTGCCACCTCATCGGCCTGTATGACGACGCCTACCCCGAGCTGCTGCGAGCCATCCCCGATCCGCCCGTGGCCCTCTACCTGCGGGGCGACCCCGGCCTGCTGCACCGCCCCCAGCTCGCCATGGTGGGCAGCCGCAACCCCACCGCCCCCGGCCGCGACACCGCGCGCGACTTCGCCCGCTACCTGACCCGCGCCGGCCTGACCATCACCTCCGGCATGGCCGAGGGCATCGACGCCGCCTGCCACCGCGGCGCCCTCAAAGGCGGCGGCCCCACGGTGGCCGTACTGGGCACCGGGCCGGACCGGGTCTACCCGGCCCATCACCGCGAGCTGGCGCACGAAATCGCCCAAAACGGCGTATTGGTAAGCGAGTTCCCGCCCGCAACCCCGCCCCGCCCCGGGCACTTTCCCCGGCGCAACCGCATCATCAGCGGCCTCTCCGTGGGCGTCTTAGTGGTCGAGGCGGCGGCCAAGAGCGGCTCTCTGATCACCGCCCGCTTGGCCGCAGAGCAGGGGCGCGAGGTGTTCGCGGTGCCGGGCTCGATTCATAACCCCCTGGCCCGCGGCTGCCATGCGCTAATCCGCGACGGGGCCAAGCTGGTGGAAACCGCCCACGACATCGCCGAAGAGCTGGCGAGCCTGCTCGGCGGGCTCGCCTGCACCGCCCCGGCCGCCGGCGAGGCCGACGCCGCACCCCCGCCGCAGGCCGCCGCCGCGCTGGATGCAGACTACCGCCGCCTGCTCGACGCCATGGGCTTCGACCCCGAGCCGGTGGACGTGTTGATCCATCGCTCGGGCTTGACCGCCGACGCGGTTTCCTCCATGTTGCTCTTGCTAGAGCTTGAAGGTCATGTATCATCCCTACCTGGCGGGCGATACTGCCGAGCGGCAACCGACTAAGGATCACTTATGAACGAAAACGTCGTCGAAATCCTGATCTACCTGTACGAAAACTACATGGACGGCGACGAGGCCGTGCCCACGGATCAGGACGCGATTCACGATGATCTCCTTCAGGCCGGCTTCCAGGACCTGGAAATCGAAAAGGCCTTCCAGTGGATGGACGAGCTGGTGCTGCGCCAGGGCGACCACACCTACCCGGCCCACGCCGAGCACTCGGTGCGCATCTTCTCGGCGGAGGAAATGGTTCGCCTCGATCGCGACTCCCGCGGCTTCCTGATGTATTTAGAGCAAAACCAAATCCTCGACCCCGTGAGCCGAGAACTGGTGCTCGATCGCGCCATGGCCCTGGAGGGCAACGACGTCGGCATCGACGAACTCAAATGGGTGGCGCTGATGGTGTTGATCAACCACCCCGGCAGCGAAAGCGCCTTCGCGCAAATGGAAGACCTCGTCTACAACGAGCTGCCCGCCTACATCCACTGAGCACCGGCGAACCCTTCGCCCCCGTCCCCGTCGTCCGGGGGCGGCGGCGCGACCTCGCCTTCCAACTCCCTAACCTCGAGACGCGCATCCTTCGCATGAATCTGGTTATCGTCGAATCCCCGGCCAAGGCCAAGACCATCAAGAAATACCTCGGCAAGGACTTCGAAGTCCTCGCCTCCTATGGTCATGTGCGCGACCTCGTGCCCAAAGAAGGCGCCGTAGACCCGGAGCGCGACTTCGCGATGAAATACCAAGTCATCGACAAAAACGACCGCCATGTGCAGGCCATCTCCAAGGCCCTCAAGAAGTCCGACGCCCTCTACCTGGCCACTGACCCGGACCGCGAAGGCGAGGCCATCTCCTGGCACCTGTACGAACTGCTGAAAGACCGCCGCCAGCTCAAGGGCAAAGAAGTCCACCGGGTGGTCTTTAACGAAATCACCAAGCGTGCCGTACAGGACGCCGTGGCCCACCCGCGCGGACTCTCCATCGACCTGATCAACGCCCAGCAGGCCCGGCGCGCCCTGGACTATCTAGTGGGCTTCAACCTCTCCCCGCTGCTGTGGAAAAAGGTTCGCCGCGGCCTCTCCGCCGGGCGCGTGCAAAGCCCCGCGCTGCGCATGATCGTCGAGCGCGAGGAAGAAATCGAGGCCTTCGAGGCCCGCGAATACTGGACCCTGGAGGCCGACGCCGAAAAGGACAAGCAAGGCTTCACCGCCAAGCTCAACCAATTCCAGGGCGAAAAGATCGAACAGTTCAGCATCACCGACGAAAAACGCGCCGCCGAAGTGGAACAGGCCCTGCAACAGGCCGCCAACGGCCAACTCACCGTGGCCAAGGTGGAAAAGAAGCAACGCCGGCGCAACCCCGCCGCCCCCTTCACCACCTCCACCCTGCAACAAGAGGCCTCGCGCAAACTCGGCTTCACCACCCAGCGCACCATGCGCATCGCCCAGCAACTCTATGAAGGCATCGACATCGGCGGCGGCGCCACCGGCCTGATCACCTACATGCGCACCGACTCGGTCAACCTCGCCGACGAGGCCATCGCCGAACTGCGCGACTTCATCGGCCAGCGCTACGGCCCCGACCATGTGCCGAGCAAGCCGCGCACTTACAAAACCAAGGCCAAGAACGCCCAAGAGGCCCACGAGGCCATCCGCCCCACCTCCGCCCAGCGCGTCCCGGACGAACTCAAGCACTACCTCACCAAAGACCAGCTCAAGCTCTACGACCTGATCTGGAAGCGCACCGTCGCCTGCCAAATGATCCACGCCACCATCAACACCGTGGCCGTAGACCTCGCCTGCGGCGCAGGCAACCTATTCCGCGCCACCGGCTCCGTAATCGCCAACCCCGGCTTCATGAAGGTCTACCAAGAAGGCCGCGACGACGTCAAAAAGGGCGACGACGACGAAAAACTCCTGCCGCCCTTGGAAGAGGGCGAAATCGTCAAGCTGGTGCAACTGCGCTCCGAGCAACACTTCACCGAGCCGCCCCCGCGCTTCAACGAGGCCACCCTAGTCAAGACCCTAGAGGAATACGGCATCGGCCGCCCCTCCACCTACGCCTCCATCATCTCCACCCTGCAAGACCGCGAATACGTCATCCTGGAGAGCAAGCGCTTCCACCCCACCGACGTCGGCCGGGTGGTGAACAAATTCCTCACCCAATACTTCACCCGCTACGTAGACTACGGCTTCACCGCCAAGCTCGAAGACGAACTCGACGCCGTCTCGCGCGGCGAAGGCGAATGGATCCCCCTGCTACGGGAATTCTGGAACGCCTTCAAAGACCGCATCGACTACACCGCCGAAAACGTCAAACGCAGCGACGTCACCCACGAGGCCCTGGACGAAAAGTGCCCCAAGTGCAGCAGCCAACTCTCCATCCGCCTCGGGCGCCACGGCCGCTTCATCGGCTGCACCAACTACCCCGAATGCGACTACACCCGCGACCTCAACGGCGACCGCAAAGAACAAGAAGAACCCGAAGTCGTCGAAGGTCGCAGCTGTCCCAAATGCGAATCGCCGCTGGTCATCAAACGCGGCCGCTACGGCAAATTCATCGGCTGCTCCGCCTACCCCAAGTGCCGCCACATCGAACCCCTGGAAAAACCCCAAGACACCGGCATCACCTGCCCCAAATGCAACAAAGGCAGCCTACTGCGACGCAAATCCCGCCGCGGCAAAATCTTCTATTCCTGCTCCACCTACCCCGACTGCGACTACGCCGTCTGGAACGAACCCATCAACGGCCCCTGCCCCAAATGCGGCTGGCCCGTACTCACCATCAAAACAACCAAACGCAAAGGCGCCGAACTCGTCTGCCCGCAAAAGGAATGCAGCTTCGCCGAGCCCTACGAAGAACGCAAGGAAGGCTCCGAATCGTAAAGGGTTGAGCGCGGCCCCGAACCTGAAGCGCCTCCACACGCAGTTGTAAGGAACGCAGAGGGCGCAGAGGACCGCAGAGGGCGCGGAGGATATTCTTCAGCCAGCCCACTTTGACGGCAGGGGCAGGCCGGGGGGATCCCTATCCCCAATCAGCGTTGGACGCGTCGAGCCCCGTCCCCGTCTGGGTCACGTCCTCGGGAACGTGGACGAATGAGGATGCGCTGGATTATGCTTGTCCGAGGAAATAGTCAGGCCAGGACCGCGCGATGACTTCTTTTTTCTGTGAGATCCATCACGGAAACTGTTCGGCAAGGCTGGCGGGATCTGTGTTTACTGGTTTAGTATGCCGGCATACTAAATCGAGTGTAGTGTGATGTCACGCTAATCACTGTTATGCGCCATACAGCATGGTGACCAATGTACAGTAGAATGATCGAAAATTTGACTTTAGGAATTGTTGCGTGAGTAAGAAGTCAGAATTTGAAACGGCGCTCAAATAATTTGTAACCACCTTGCAAGGCTACATAAGCAGTGAGGATGGTCAATGGGCAATCAAAGGATTTATAGATATTTATAAGAATATTTATACCATCTCTTCCGATACAAAAATAATTTCAAAAATACTTGAAATACATATTTTTCCGAAGCTACTAGAGCTTTCGGAAAAGCATGGCTGCAAAATAGTTCTTGCCGATCGTCAAAACTACTATCCAGACATATCATTCGTCGACAATGATGATGATTCCGTACGTTTTGCTGTAGATTTTAAGACTACATATCGCCAGCCCAAAAAGCCGCATTTGTGTAATGGCTTTACATTGGGATCTCATGGGAAATATTTCGAAGATCGAGCCAGCACAAAATACATACAATTTCCATATGGCACATACTGTGGGCATTACTGTTTAGGAATTATATATGACAGAGTGGATTCGAGAGATATAGATGAGACCAAAATATATGATTTGGATTCGCTAAAATCCATCGCATCAGTGGTCGGAAATTCTCAGTTTTTCGTGGCAGAAAAGTGGAAAATAGCTAGCGATAAAAGCGGTAGCGGAAATACAGCAAATATCGGAAGCATTAATAATATTGCTGATATTATCGAAGGCAAGGGTATGTTTTCAAAGCTTGGGGAGGAGTGGTTTGACGATTATTGGATGAATTACAAAAAGATCACTATCCCCGATGGGAAAAACGGCACTAAAATAATTGCGAATCTCAAGGATTTTGTGAAATATAGAAAAGGCGATACATCTTTAATCGTACCAAAACACAATGGTGCTCCTAAGAAGGCGAAGTAATGAAAGTTTCAGTGCCACCTATAAAGTCACAAGGTATTAAAACCAAATTGGTCCCGTGGATAAATAGTTTAGTGCCAAAAGGGTTTAATGGTCGATGGGTTGAGCCCTTCATGGGGACAGGGGTGGTTGCTTTTAATGTGGTGCCTGAAAAGGCGCTAATGTGTGATGCAAACCCACATCTCATTAACTTTTACTCATCCATCAAATCAGGAGAGATAACTCCAGAGGTAGTTCGAAGTTATCTGATTAAAGAAGGAGCTTTGCTTCTTGAGAAAGGGGACAAGCATTATTACAGCGTTAGAGAAAGATTTAACGAAACACATAGCCCGCTAGATTTTCTGTTTGTAAATCGTTCAGGCTTTAACGGAATGATTCGCTTCAATCGAAAAGGCGGATTTAATATACCATTCTGTAAAAAGCCAAATCGTTTTGCTCAAGCCTATGTCACGAAAATTGTGAATCAGGTTTCTAATGTTAGCAAGTTGATAACTGCTAAGGATTTTGAGTTTAAGTGTCAGTCTTTCGATAAGACAATTTCAGAGGTCGAATCCGAAGATATTATTTATTGTGATCCTCCGTATATTGATAGGCACGTTGATTACTTTAATTCTTGGGACGATTCCCATGAGGTTAAACTATTCGACGCGCTAAACAATACGCACTGTGACTTTATTCTTTCGACTTGGCATCACAATGACTATCGTAAAAATGAATACATAGAATCGCATTGGAGCCAGTTCAATATTCTCACGAGAGAGCACTTTTACCATGTTGGCGGTAGCGAGAAGAACAGGAATCCAATGATGGAGGCGATAGTTACAACAATCGATACGAGTTTATATGAATATCCAGAGTCTCCTAAACAAGAGCAGCTCTCACTACTTGCGCCAAAACGTAATTATAAAATCGTATAACCAAGCGCTGAGCTCCCAAATTTTCCGGTGAGAAAGACGGTCTTTATCATCGTTCCGGCCACCTTAGGCCGCTCAGGACGAACGCGCCGCCGTAAGCGGTTGATTCTACGCGCCAACGCGACCTATCTAACGCGCTTATTTCAGGGTATTGGCCGGATGGATGACCAAGGCCGCGGGCGGTGACTATCGGGGTGGCCCACATGGGCGGTACATTGCCTGGCCGGCTACGATTCAAGTGAAGAACAAGCCGGCCATCCTCACCGCGACCAAAATCGGCAAGCATTTTGAACTATCCAGCCAAAAGATGAACTACATCCTCTCCGAGCCGCGCTGGATTAAAAAGGCACTGAAGGGCTGGGAGGTGACCGATCAGGGGCGACGCATAGGCGCCGCTCAGGACGAGGACAAGAAAAGCGGCGTGCCTTATGTCCGTTGGCCGGACGACATTTTGACTTCCAAGACCTTGGCGAATACGGTGGCGGAGGTTAAAGGTACGGAGGGCGAGCAGCCGACTGAGACGGCCGCCGCAAAAGACCCGGAAGATGTTGGATTTCGAGAGAAATTCGAGGCCAAGCACCGTTCCGCGGACGGTCATTAGGTACGCTCGAAGGCGGAGATGCTGATCGATAATTGGCTGTACATGGCGGAAATCGTCCATGCCTACGAGCGCAAGCGGCCCATTGAAGAGGAGTGCTATTGTGATTTCTAGATCCCGACCGGCAAGATGTATATCGAGTATTGGGGTTATGACAACGAACCGAAATATTTGGCACGCAAGAAGAAAAAGCAGGATCTCTATGCCAAGTACGGCTTTAAGTTGATTGAGCTGACGGATAAGGCGGTGCAGAACCTGGAGGACGTGCTGCCGCGGCTGCTGCTCAAATACGGTGTTCAGGCCTACTGACGCGCATCGGGCGACGCAGCCCGCGGGCGCCCTGGGGTGAAGAAGGCGGGCGCCTTCTCGTTAGCTGGGCCGAAAAGGGTGTAGAGGCTGTGGAAAAGGAGTCGCGCTGGAGCTTGGGTGTTTCAGCGGGCTATGGTCGGCCTCGCGCCGGCTCAGGGTCATGTAGGCGGGCCGGCACCCCGGAGGATGAAAGGTGTTTCGGGCTAACGCCTCTCGGTCTGTCTTGGCGTGTGCGGGCCGGCCCGCACAGCCCGCGGGCTGTATACTCCGAAGGCCACGCTAACGGCCATGCAGGCGCCCTGGCGCGCGCGGCGGGTTGCACCAAGGCCGTTTTCGGCCGTGCGGCGGACTCGCCAAGGCGGGACGCCGGCGCCGGGGGAAGGGGGGTGGCGCCGGTGTTGCGGGCGGGAGATCGCGGCGGCGGGCCGTCAAGCTGGGAAAAACCCTTAATCAGGGGTTTAATTTCGAGCGGATGCCGGTTATCTTAGGGGGCTAGCCAGCTACTGATTCGGAAGCCTGATTATGAATATCGATCGCGTCACGCCGGGAAACGATGTACCCAACGAAATCAATGTAGTCATTGAGATTCCGGCCCACTCGGACCCGGTGAAATACGAACTGGACAAGGAGACGGGGGCCATGTTTGTGGACCGTTTCATGTCCACGGCCATGCACTACCCGTGCAATTACGGCTATATCCCGCACACCCTGTCGGCCGACGGCGACCCGGTGGACGTGATGGTGCTCACCCCCTACCCGCTGATTTCGGGCTCGGTGATCCGCTGCCGGCCGGTGGGGGTGCTGAAGATGAAGGACGAGTCGGGGGACGACCCCAAGGTGTTGGCGGTGCCCATCGATAAGCTCTGCAAGAGCTACCGCAAGATGGAGAGCTTTCGTGACATGCCGCAGGACATTCTGGATCGCATCGCCCATTTCTTCGAGCATTATAAGGACTTGGATGAAGGTAAGTGGGTGCGCGTGGACGGTTGGGGCGGCACCGACGAGGCCAAACGCGAGGTGATCGACAGCTTGAAGCTGTTTAAGGATGCGCCGGAAAAACCGCATTTCTGATGCGGAAGGAATTGCGATGAAAGTCTGTATTCTCTCGGATAGCCACGACCATATCCCGCTGCTCAATGCGGCGGTGGGCGAGGCCGTCCGCCAGGGCGCCGAGGCGGTGCTGCATTGCGGCGACGTGGTGGCCCCGAGCACCCTGCATTGCCTGAATAGGCACGGCCTGCCGGTGCATGTGATCCATGGCAACAACACCGGCGATCTGTACAGCCTAGGCCGGCTGGCGGGGAAGAAAGACAGCCTAATCCACTACCACGGCATGGATGCCGGCATCAGCCTCGGCGGGCGGCGCATCTTTTTGGTGCATTACCCGCACTATGCCCGCGCCCTGGCCGCCACCGGGGATTGGGATTTGGTCTGCTGCGGCCATACGCACCACGCCAAAATAGAGTCCATCGCCAACATCAAGGGCGGCCAGACGCCGATCATCAATCCGGGGACCATCGGCGGCGTGGGCGATGCGCCGGCCACCTTCGTGATGGGTGACCTGGAGACCTTCGAGTTCGAGGACATCGAAATCTCCAAAGACATCGAACGCCAGGCCGTGGGCCAGTGACGGACCGGCTTACGCATTTCAACGCCGCCGGCGAGGCGCACATGGTGGACGTGGGCGACAAGCCGGCCACCCGCCGCGTGGCGCTGGCCGAGGGTCGGATCCTGATGCAGGCGGAGACCCTGGAGCGAATCCGCAACGGCGAGCACAAAAAGGGCGATGTGCTCGGCATCGCCCGCATCGCCGCCATCATGGGGGCCAAAAAGACCGCGGATTTGGTGCCCCTGTGCCACCCCATCGCCCTCACCCATTCGGATCTCGGCTTTGAGCTGCAAGACGATCCGCCGGCGGTGCGGGCCGAGGCCCGGGTGGAGACCCAAGGCCCCACCGGGGTGGAAATGGAGGCCCTGTGTGCGGTGCAGGTCGCCCTGCTGACCATCTACGACATGTGCAAGGCGGTGGATCGCGGGATGGCCATGCAGGACATCCGGCTGCTGGAGAAGAGCGGCGGCCGCTCCGGGTTTTGGCGGCGTTGTGATTGATGTCTCACACCTGCGGTCGAAATCGGCGTATAGTAGGGTAAAGGCTTTGTAATGCCGCGGAGCTTGCCCTGCCGGCGAGCGCGGTCGTCCCTGTTTTCCGGAGAGCGTCATGGGCAGTTTCGTCGAATGGTCCGAGGACTTGAGCGTAGGCATCGAGGAGATTGACGAGCAGCACAAGGTGTTGATGGGTCTGGTGAACCAGATGCACGACGCGATCAAGAATCGCCAGGGCAACGAGGCGGTGGCGGCCGTCCTGGAGGAGCTGGCGGACTACACCCGCATCCATTTCTCGGTCGAGGAGAGCCTGATGCGCATCCTCCACTACCCCGACTACGAAGAGCATCGCGCCCGCCATGCGGTGCTGATCAACCAGCTTGCGGAGATTCGCGATAAACTCGAAGACGGCAATGCCGCTGTGGGTTTCGAGCTAATGCATTTCCTCAAGATCTGGCTGACCAAGCACATCGGCGAAGAGGATAATAAATACAGCGAATTCTTCTTGGAGGCGGGGGCCAAGCCTGTCTTCGCCAAGAAGGGCTGGGGCAATTTGCTGTGGCGCCGCTGAATTCGGCCTATCGCAAGGCGGCCTTCCTCACCAGCGCCGCCGCGCCGGACCAGTTCCCGCCCGACAGCGGCTTTGAGGCGGCCTTCGCCGGTCGCTCCAACGCCGGCAAGTCCAGCGCCCTGAACGCCCTGTGCGAGCACCACGGCCTGGCGCGCACGAGCAAGACCCCCGGCCGCACCCGGTTGGTCAACTTCTTCCGCCTGGACGCGGAGCGGCGGCTGGCGGACCTGCCGGGTTACGGCTATGCCAAGGTGCCCGAGGCCATCAAATTGCAATGGGTGCGCCTGATGGAGGACTACCTCGGGCGGCGCGAGTCGTTGCGCGGGCTAATCCTGCTGGCGGATGTGCGGCATCCGCTCAAGGATTTGGACTGGCAGATGCTGGACTGGAGCCGCGAATACGCGATGCCCACGCACCTGTTATTGACCAAGGCCGACAAGCTCAAGCAGGGGCCGGCGGCCAAGCGGCTGGCGGCGGTGCGCAGCGAGCTGGACGGCTTTGACAACGTCAGCGTGCAGTTGTTTTCGGCCCTGCGGCGCAAGGGCCTGGAGCGGCTCAATCAGGTGCTCGACGGCTGGTTGCAGTGGTCTGAAGCGGCCGCTGCCGAGGCGCAAAAAAAGATCCCGGACCAACATGGGGGTGAGGTTTCCGGGATCAACTTGGCCCGATCTTCCAGCTGATCGGGACGGGCCGCCAGGGGAAGCGACCCTTTCTGCCCGCTGTCATAGATTAGGACCGTTTTCCAGAAAAATCGTTCCGCTCGCTTGCCTCAGGCGCGCATTGGCGCTTGCCGCGGGCGGTTGCGGTTGCTAGATTACGCACTTTCGCCTATAGCCTTAAGCGGTGCAGCCGCGCCCAGGCGTTCACACTCCATGCCAGCTATCAGGATCTCTTGCCTCGATGTTCTTCTTCAAACGCCTACGCGGCCTCTTCTCCAATGACCTGTCCATTGACTTGGGCACCGCCAACACCCTGATCTATGCCCGCGGCCAGGGCATCGTGCTCGACGAACCCTCGGTGGTGGCGATTCGACAGGATCGCGGCCCCGGCGCGGGGCGCTCGGTGGCCGCGGTGGGTCTGGAGGCCAAAAAGATGTTGGGCCGCACCCCGGCCAACATCACCGCCATCCGCCCGTTGAAGGAAGGCGTGATTGCCGACTTCACGGTCACCGAAAAGATGCTTCAGCACTTCATCCACAAGGCCCACGAGACGCGCATCATCCGTCCCAGCCCCCGGGTCTTGGTGTGCGTGCCCTGCGGCTCCACCCAAGTGGAGCGGCGCGCGATTCGCGAATCCGCCGCCGGCGCCGGGGCGCGCGAGGTGTACCTGATAGAAGAGCCCATGGCGGCGGCCATCGGCGCCGGCCTGCCGGTGGACGAGGCCCGCGGCTCCATGGTGTTAGACATCGGCGGCGGCACCTCCGAGGTGGCCATCATCTCGCTCAACGGCATCGTCTACGCCAACTCGGTGCGGATCGGCGGCGACCGTTTCGATGAGGCGGTAGTGGGCTATGTGCGGCGCAACTACGGCACCCTGATCGGCGAGGCCACGGCCGAACGGATTAAGAAGGAAATCGGCTCCGCCTTCCCCGGCGACGAGGTCAAGGAAATCGAGGTCAAGGGCCGCAATCTGGCGGAGGGCGTGCCGCGCAGCTTCGTGCTCAATAGCAACGAAATCCTGGAGGCCCTGCAGGAGCCGTTGTCGGGCATCGTGGGCGCGGTGCGAGCGGCGTTGGAGCAGACCCCGCCGGAGCTGGGCGCGGACGTGGCCGAACGCGGCATCGTGCTCACCGGCGGCGGGGCGCTGCTGCGCGATATCGACCGCCTGTTGGAAGAGGAGACCGGGCTGCCGGTGCTGGTGGCCGAGGACCCCCTGACCTGTGTCGCCCGCGGCGGCGGGCGGGCGCTGGAGGTGATCGACGAGCGCGGAGGGGATATCTTCGCGGTGGAATAGACTGCGCCCCGACGCCGAAACCGCTCGCTTGGATACCGCGCACGCCTTCACGGGCGGCGCGCACCGCGCTCTTTTGATAGGTTTCGATCCCTGTCAGGAGGTGATTCCTCATTAAGACCATATTTTTGGAAGGGCCTTCCAACACCACACGCCTGGTGTTGGCGGCGTTGATCTCGCTGGGCTTGATCATCGCCGATCTGCGCCTGCCCGAAGTGGCTGCGCTGCGCTCCTTTCTTTCCACCCTGACCTATCCCTTGCAGCTCGTCGCCAACTCCCCGGTGATCGTGGGTCGCTGGGCCTCGGAGACCTTTCAGACTCGGCGGCAACTGACCCGCACCAACGCCGAGCTCGGTGAGCAGAACCTGCGCCTGCGCGCCCAACTGCAACGCCTGGATGCGCTGGAGGCGGAGAACATGCGCTTGCGCGACCTGCTCGGCTCGTCGTTCAAGGTGGGTGATCGGGTGTCGGTGGCCGAACTGGTGGCCATCGACCTCGACCCCTATAAGCAACAGGTGCTGGTGGACAAGGGCCGCCGCTCGGGGGTGTTCGAGGGGCAGGCGGTGCTGGACGCCAACGCGGTGATGGGGCAGGTGATCGAGGTCAATCCCTTCACCGCCAAGGTGCTGCTAATCACCGACGCCAGCCACGCGCTGCCGGTGCAGGTGAACCGCAACGGCCTGCGCACCATCGCCATGGGCACGGGCCGGATCAATGAGCTGGAACTGCCCAACCTGCCCAACAATGCCGATATTCGCACCGGCGACCTGCTGGTGACCTCGGGGCTCGGCGGGCATTTCCCCTTCGGCTACCCGGTGGCGCGGGTGGTGCGGGTGGATCGCGTCCCCGGGCGGCCCTTCGCCCGCGTCCAGGCCGAACCCAACGCGCATTTGGATCGGGTGCGCGAGGTGCTCTTGGTGTGGGACCTGGATGCGCAACTGGACCCCGCCGCCGGTGCGGAATTCGAGCCATGAGCCTGCTCAGGCGCCGTGGCGGGGGCATTATTCTGCTCACCCTGGTGGCGGCCCTGCTGCTCACCCTGCTGCCCTTGCCCGAGTGGGCCCGGCCCTATCGCCCGGCCTGGCAAAACCTGGTGCTGATCTACTGGTGCATGGCCGCGCCGCAGCGGGTGGGGGTGGGCGCCGGCTGGCTGCTCGGCCTGGTGACCGACATCAGCACCGGCACCCTGCTGGGGCAGCATGCGCTGGGGCTCTCGGTGGTGGCCTTTTTGGTGCTGCACCTGCATCAACGACTGCGGGTGTTCCCGCTGTTTCAGCAGTCTATCGTAGTCCTGGGTCTGCTGGTGATTGAGCGCCTGTTCTCCTATTGGGTGATCGGCTTCTCGCACCAGACCCAGCCGGGGAGCGAATATTGGCTGCAACCGCTGGCGGGCATGCTGCTGTGGCCCTGGATCTACATCGTGCTGCGGGACCTGCGGCGGCGGTTTCGGGTTAGCTGACGCCAGGTCCTTGGGATGTCCGGTCTGCCACTCAAAGACTATTCGCGGGAAGGCCGCCTGTTCAAGCAGCGCGTCACCCAGGCGGCCGTGGCGGTGGCGCTGTTGTGCGGGGCGCTGGGGTTTCGCTTCTTCAGTCTCCAGGTGCTGGAGCACGAGCATTACATCACCCTGTCGCGTGACAACCGGGTCAAGCTCCAGCCCCTGCCGCCCACGCGCGGCCTGATCTTCGATCGCAACGGCGTGCTGCTGGCGCAAAATCTGCCCACGCACAGCCTGGAGATTACGCCGGAACTGGTGCCCGATTTGGAGCGCACCATTGAGCGCCTGGCCCAATTGCTGCCCATCCAGGAAGAGGATATCGCCCGCTTCCATCGCCTGCGCCAGCAGCGCCGGCGCTTCGACTCGATTCCGCTGCGGGTGCGACTAACGCCGCGTGAAGTGGCGCGCTTCTCGGTGAATCGCCACCTGTTCCCCGGGGCGGACATTCAGGCCAAGCTGCTGCGCAACTATCCCATGGGCGCCGACACCGCCCATGTCCTCGGCTATGTGGGGCGGATCAACGAACGCGAGCTGCAAACCATCGATGTTTCCAACTATGCCGGATCCACCCACATCGGCAAGAACGGCGTCGAGAGATACTACGAAAGCCGCCTGCACGGCACGGTGGGCGTGCAGCAGGTAGAGGTCAATGTGCTGGGGCGGGTGATTCGGGTGTTGGAGGAGCAACCGCCGATCCCCGGCAGCGACCTCTACCTGTCGATCGACGCCGGCCTGCAGAAAGAGGCGCTGGAGGCCTTCGGCGAGGAGAGCGGCGCCGCGGTGGCCATCGACCCGCAAAACGGCGAGGTGCTGGCGCTGGTGAGCAAGCCGGGCTACGATCCCAACCTATTCGTCGAGGGCATCCCGCTAAAGACCTACCGCGCACTGCAACATTCGCCGGACAAGCCGCTGTTCAACCGCGCCCTGCGCGGCAGCTATCCGCCGGGCTCCACGATAAAACCCTTCGTGGGCCTCGCGGGGCTGGAGACCGGCACCGTGGGCGCGACCCACCGCAAGTATTGCCCCGGTTTCTATCGCCTGCCCAACCACAGCCACAGGTACCGCGACTGGAAAAAGACCGGCCACGGCAGCACCGACCTGTCCAAGGCCATCGTGCAGTCCTGCGATGTCTACTTCTACGACCTGGCGTACCAACTCGGGATCGACCGCATGCACGATTACCTGGGTCAATTCGGCTTCGGCAAGCCCACCGAGGTGGACATCAGCGGCGAACTCGGCGGCCTGCTGCCCTCCCGCGAGTGGAAGCAGCGCAGCCGCCGCGCCCCCTGGTATCCGGGCGAGACCCTAATAGTCGGCATCGGCCAGGGCTATTTCCTGGCCACGCCGTTGCAATTGGCCCATGCCACCGCGGTGCTGGCCTCTGGCGGCAAGCGGTTTACGCCCCAAGTGGCGGCCGCCGAGCGCGGCCCCTTGCAGGCCGCGCCCCTGGCCGTGCCGCCGGCAATGCAGCCGCCGGTGCCGGTGGCGGAGGCGGAACACTGGCGTGACGTGATCGACGCCATGGTGGGGGTGATCGAGGCCCCCCGCGGCACCGCCCGCCACATCCGCTCCGATGCCTACCGCATCGGCGGCAAGACCGGCACCGCACAGGTCTTCACCGTGGGCCAGGACGAGGAGTACGAGGTCGAAAAGATCGCCAAAAGCATGCGAGACCATGCCCTGTTCGTGGCCTTCGCGCCGGTGGATAAGCCGCGCATCGCGGTGGCCGTCGTGGTCGAGAACGGCGGCCACGGCGGCGCCGTGGCGGCCCCCATCGCCAAGGTCATGATGGACTACTATCTACTCGAAACAGCGGTCCCGGACGCATGATCTCGCCCCCCTCCAGCATACTCACCCAGTCCGACCCGGTGCGCCCCCAAGGGCTGCTCGCCGGCCTGCATTTGGACCTGCCCCTGCTCACCGGGCTGTTGCTGTTGAGCGGCTTCGGCCTGGTGATTCTGTATAGCGCCTCGGGCGAAAGCCTGGCCCAGGTGCAACGCCAGGGCATCCGCATGGGCGTCGGGCTGATCGCCATGGTCATGCTGGCGCAAATCCCCCCCCCGGTGCTGCGGCGCTGGTCGCCGTGGTTATTCGGCGGCGGCGCGCTGATGCTGGTGGCGGTGCTGGCGGTCGGCGAAATGGGCAAGGGCGCCCAGCGCTGGCTGGACCTCGGCTTCTTCCGCTTCCAGCCGTCGGAGCTGGTGAAAATCGCGGTGCCCATGATGCTGGCCTGGTTCCTGGCCGAAAAGCCGCTGCCCGCCAGTTGGGGGCGCACCCTGGCCGCCGGCGCCCTGATCGTGGTCCCGGTGCTGCTGATCGCCAAGCAGCCGGACCTCGGCACCTCGCTGCTGGTGGGGGCGGCCGGGCTGTTCGTGTTGTTCCTCGCCGGCCTGTCCTGGCGCCTGATCGCCAGCCTGGCGGTGTTGACCGTGCCCGCGGCCTGGGTGCTGTGGCAATGGGGCATGCATGCCTACCAGCGCAACCGGGTGCTCACCTTTCTCGACCCCGAGCGCGATCCCTTAGGGGCCGGTTATCACATCATTCAATCCAAGATCGCCATCGGCTCCGGCGGCCTCTACGGCAAGGGCTGGCTCAATGGCACCCAATCCCACTTGGAATTCCTCCCCGAACGCACCACCGACTTCATCCTCGCGGTGGCGGCGGAAGAGTTCGGCTTTAACGGCGTGGCGTTACTCCTCGCGCTGTATCTGTTTCTGGTCTTGCGCGGGCTCTACATCGCCAGTCACGCCCAGGACACCTACAGCCGCTTGCTCGCCGGCGCCCTGACCCTGGTGTTCTTTCTGTACCTGTTCGTAAACGCCGGCATGGTGGCCGGCATCCTGCCGGTGGTGGGGGTGCCGCTGCCGCTGGTCAGCTATGGGGGCACCTCACTGGTGACCTTAATGGCCAGCTTCGGTATCCTGATGTCTATTCACACCCATCGCAAGCTGCTGCCGACCTGAGGACGCCGACGTGAAACGCATACCGTATTTTACCATCCTACTCTTGTGGTTCGGGGCCGCCCCGGCCCTGAGCGCCGAGCCCGCCGCCTTTCGCGAGGGCATTCAGGCCTTTATCGACCAGCACGCGGGCCAGTCGGGCCATACCCGCGAGGCCTTGGAGCGCATCCTGGGGCGCGCGCGATACCGCCAGGACATTATCGACGCGATGAACCGGCCGGCCGAGGCCAAGCCCTGGCATGAATACCGCAAAATCTTCCTGACCCGAGACCGGATTAAAAAAGGCGTGGACTTTTGGGCCGCCAACGCCGATCTGCTGCAGCAGGCCGCCGACGAATACGGCGTGCCGCCCGAGATCATCGTCGCCATCATCGGCGTCGAAACCCGCTACGGCGGCTATATGGGCAGCCACCGGGTGCTCGACGCCCTGTCCACCCTGGCCTTCGCCTACCCGCGCCGGGCCGATTTTTTTCGCGACGAACTGGAGGCCTTTCTGCGCCTGGTGCGGGAGCAGCCCATCGACCCCCTGAAGGCCGTGGGCTCCTACGCCGGGGCCATGGGCAAGCCCCAATTCATCCCCACCAGCTATTTGAGCTTCGCCACGGATTTCGATCAGGACGGGGCCATCGATCTGTTTGAAAACAACGCCGACATCATCGGCAGCGTGGGCCACTACTTCGCCCGCCACCATTGGCAGCCCGGCGCCTCGGTGGCCATTCCGGTGCACGCACCGGGCGACGATTTTCGCCGTTTCATCGGCGAGGAACTCAAGCCCGCGTTTCGCCTCGGCGAACTCAAGGCCGCAGGCATCGAGGTGGTGGCGGTGGCCGGCGACAACGACCCGGCCCAGTTGCTGGCCCTTGAACAGCCCGATGGCGAGGAATTATGGGCGATTCTACATAACTTTTACGTCATAACCCGCTATAATCGAAGTAATCTATACGCCATGGCGGTGTTCCAGTTGAGCGGCGAAATCCGCGCCGCACGGGAGCGCCGCCTGGCCAACGAGGGCTGAACAGGAGTGCGGGTGCAATGGCGGAATCACGAACCAAGCGGGTTTTGAGCCGGTTTTTGGGCGGCGGCCTGTGGCTGGGGCTGGCGCTGATTATGGTCGCGGGCGGTTGCAGCACCCGCACGCCGGCCCCGCCCCAAATCACCGCCGGCGAGCAGGACGGCCCGCCGGCCGGGGCGGTGGATTTCGAGCGCATCCCCGACGCCATCCCGCGCTACGAGCCGCTCGCCTCCGGCGCCAATCGGCCGGTGTACGAGGTATGGGGGCGCCAGTACCGCGTGCTGCCTAGCAACCGCGGCTATCGGGAACGCGGCCTCGCCTCCTGGTACGGCACCAAGTTCCACGGCCGCCCCACCAGCATCGGCGAGCGCTTCGACCTGTATAAAATGACCGCGGCCCATCGCAGCCTGCCCATCCCCAGCTATGCCGAGGTGCGCAACCTCGACACCGGCAAGCGCATCGTGGTGCGCATCAACGACCGCGGCCCCTTTATCGCCGGGCGCCTGATCGATCTCTCCTACGCCGCCGCGGGCAAGCTCGGCATCCTCGAACAGGGCACCGGGCGGGTCGAGGTGCGCGCCATCGACACCGGGCAAGACCCCCTGCGCCGGGTCCGCCGCGCCGCCGCCCCCGCCGCGCCGCCCCCCGTCGCGGTCCCGTTGTTCGTCCAGGTCGGCGCCTTCGACAACCGCTACCACGCCGACCGCCTGCGGCGGGCGTTGCATAAGGCCTTGCCCCACGGCATCCTGGTCCACCATCAGGCCCAGGCCCGCCCGGCCTACCGGGTGCGCATCGGACCGCTGCACAGCCGGGAACAAGCGGACGCCCTCGGCGTCCAACTAGCTCAGCTCGGCATTTCCGAGTATCTGATCATCACCGACTAGCCACTTGCGCCCCAAATTATGCCCTTGTCAAACAGCCTGCATCCCCGCGCCCCGCGCTTCGTCGTAGGCGCGCCCGCGCTCCTGCTCCTGCTGCTGGCGGCCGCGCCGGCCCTCGCCGTAGTGGCCACGCCCTCGCCGCCCGAGCTTTCCGCCCGCGGCTACCTGCTGGTGGATTTCGACAGCGGCCGCGTGCTCGCCTCAAAGAACCCGGATCAGGCCCTGGAGCCCGCCAGCCTGACCAAGATCATGACCGCCTATGTGTTGTTCCATGAAATCACCTCCGGCAAGGTGGACCCCGCGCAAGAGGTCGTCATCAGCGAAAAGGCCTGGCGCACCGGCGGCTCGCGCATGTTCATCGAGGTAGGCAAAAAGGTCACGGTGGACGACCTGCTCAAGGGCATGGTCATCCAATCCGGCAACGATGCCAGCGTGGCCCTGGCCGAGCATGTCGCCGGCGCCGAAGAGGCCTTCGCCGAACTGATGAACGCGCATGCGCGCCGCCTGGGCATGCGCAACACCCACTTCACCAACAGCACCGGCCTGCCCGACGAAGAACTCTACACCACCGTTGCAGACATGGCCCTGCTGGCCGCCGCCATGATTCGCGAATTCCCCGAGATGTACAAACTCTATGCGGTCAAGGAGTTCACCTTTAACGAAATCAAGCAGCACAACCGCAACCGCCTGCTGTGGCGCGACGACTCGGTGGACGGCATCAAGACCGGCCACACCCAGGCCGCGGGCTATTGCCTGGTGGCCTCGGCCAAACGCGACGGCATGCGTCTGATTTCGGTGATCATGGGCACCGACTCCGAGAACACCCGCGCCCGCGAAAGCCAGGCCCTGCTGAACTACGGTTTCCGCTTCTTCGAAACCCGCCGCCTCTACGGTCCCGGCGCCGAAGTGACCCGAAGCCGGGTCTGGAAGGGGGCCCAAGAGCAACTGAGCGTGGGCGTGAACCGCGCCTTATTCATCACTGTGCCGGCCGGGGCCTATGACCAGGTCAAGGCGGAACAGCGCATCGAAGGCCGTCTCACCGCGCCCCTGCAACAGGGTGAAAAAGTGGGCGAACTGCGGCTGAGCCTGGAAGGCGAGGCGCTCGAAGAGACCGACCTGCTGGCCCTGGAATCCGTGCCCGAGGGCAGCCTGTGGCAGCAGGCCAAAGACGCGGTGTTACTGTGGCTGGAGTAAACCCAGAAAGCGCGGTTGACCCCAAGGTCTATCTCAACGGCCGCTACCTCCCGCTATCCGAGGCCTGCGTGCCGGTAATGGACCGCGGCTTTCTGTTCGGCGACGGGGTGTACGAGGTCATTCCCGCCTACGGCGGCCGGCTGTTCCGGTTGCACGAACACCTCGAACGGCTCGAAGCCAGCCTCCAGGCCATCGGCATGGCGCCGCCGCTGGCCATCGATGCCTGGCCGGCCCGGCTGACGCCGCTGATCGAACCCTTCGACGGCGCCGACTGCTCGGTCTACCTCCAAATCACCCGCGGCGTGGCGCCCTATCGTGACCACCTGCCCTCTGCGGGGCTAACGCCTACGGTGTTCGCCATGGGCAGCGCCATCCCGACCCCGAATCCGACCCTATTCGAGACCGGCGCCCGGGCCGTCACCACCGAAGACCTGCGCTGGGGCCGCTGCGACATCAAGGCCATCACCCTGCTAGCGGCAGTCATGGCCCGCCTGGAGGCCAACGAAAAGGGCGGCCTGGAGGCGATCCTCATCCGCGACGGCTTCGCCACCGAAGGCGCGGCCAGCAACCTCTTTGTAGTGCGCGACGGGCGCCTCATCACCCCGCCCAAGAGCCGGCTGCTGCTGCCCGGCATCACCCGCGACTTGGTGCTGGAACTGGCCCGACTGCACGACCTGCCCTACGCCGAAGAAGCCATACCGCTCGACTACCTCCGCCAAGCAGACGAAGTCTGGCTCACCTCGTCCACCAAAGAAGTGCTCCCCGTCACCCGCCTAGACGACCAAACCATAGGCAACGCCAGCCCCGGCCCCCGCTTCCGCCAAATGCGCCAACACTACGCCACCTACAAAGAACGCATCCGCCGTGGGGAGGTGGTTTGAAATTAGGAGCCAGGAGCGAGGAGCCAGGAGCGAGGAGCGAGGAGCGAGGAAAAGCTTCTAAAGGATGCCGAGAAGAACCCAGCATCAAGCCCCCAGTGACAGGGTGCGTTAGGCGCGCCGGCTAACCCATCCGCGCGCCGTAACGCACCATTCCCGACCCAGAACCCAGAACTCAGCACTAACCACTCAGCACACAGCACACAGCACTCAGAGTTTAGCACTCAGAACTCAAAACCAAACCATGCCGCAAAATAATGAAGATTCCGCTTTCGACTTTCCGTGTGATTTTACCGTTAAGGCCATGGGTCTGGCGGAGCCGGGATTCGATGCCTTGGTGGTGGAGATCGTGCGCCGCCATGCCCCCGATTTGAGCGAGGGCGCGGTGCGCTCGCGTCCTAGCCGTAACGGTAAATATGTTTCGGTGAGCGTGGTCATTCAGGCGCGGAGCCGGGCTCAGCTCGATGCCATTTACCACGATCTCACCGCCCATGAACGGGTGTTAATGCGGCTTTGAAGAGCCTGGCCCCAACCGGCGCACCGCCCGTCCCGGCGCTCGGTGCAATGCGGCGTCCCGGATGAACGACCTAACCCCCTTAATCCGGCGCCTCGGCCGGCGGCCTTACCGGCCCGTGCTGGAGGCGATGGCCGCCTTCACCGAGGCCCGCGGACCCGCAACCCCGGACGAAATCTGGCTGCTGGAACACGCGCCGGTTTTCACCCTGGGTCGCGCCGGCGACCCCGCGCATATCCTCGACCCCGGGGATATTCCGGTGGAGCGGGTGGACCGCGGCGGGCAAGTGACCTACCACGGCCCGGGGCAACTGGTGGTCTACACCCTGTTAGACATCAAGCGCCGCGGCCTCGGGGTGAAGGCGCTGGTGGCGCGGCTGGAACAGGCGGTGATCGCCTTCCTCGCCGCCGAGGGCATTCGCGCCGGCCTGCGCCCCGGCGCCCCGGGGGTCTATGTGGAAGGCGCCAAAATCGCCGCCCTGGGCCTGCGCATCCGCCGCGGTTGCAGCTATCACGGCCTCAGCCTCAATGTGGCCCCGGAGCTTGCGGAGTTTCGCCGCATCAACCCCTGCGGCTACCCGGACCTCGCGGTCACCTCCCTGCAAGCCCTGGGGGCGGAGCGCACCCTCGACGAGGCCGCCGCCGCCTTTCTGCCCCACCTGCTGCAAACCCTGGACGCAGCGCGGTAACGCAGGATTCGCTTGGCCCCGCCGGGGGGAAAGGGGCTACAATCCCTGAATTATGCCGAAAATCCAAACTTCAAAGCTCGGCCTGTGGCTAAGCGCCGCTTGGACGCTGTTGATCGCCCTATCCCTGGGCTTCAACTTGAGCGCAATCCGCGAGGCGACGCTCAAGGCCGCCCAGGTCACGGCCGCCGCCAGCATCGACAAAGACATCGTCTACCGGCTGTGGAACGCCCGTCATGGCGGGGTCTATGTCCCGCGCTCGGGAATCGGCATCCCCAACCCCTATCTGGAGATCCCCAACCGCGACTTGGTCACCGAGCACGGCCTGGAACTCACCATGATGAACCCGGCCTACATGACCCGCCAGGTATTCGAAATGGCCGAGGAGCGCATCGGCCTCAAGTCCCACATCACCAGCCTGCGCCCGCTGAACCCCGACAACGCGGCGGACCCCTGGGAAACGGCGGCCCTCGAACGCTTCAATCAAGGCGCGACCGAAGTGGGCGGCCCCTACCGCGACCCCCAAGGCGCCTGGTACCGCCTTATGCGCCCCTTGCCGGTAGAGCGCGCCTGCATGCCCTGTCACCGCAAACAGGGCTATGCCATCGGCCAGGTGCGCGGCGGCATTAGCGTCAAGGTGCCGCTATCGGCCTTTGCCGCGAGCCAGCGCCGCCAGATGCTCAATATCAGCGCCGGGCACGGCGGCCTCTGGTTACTCGGCCTGTTCGGCATCGGCGCCGGCGGGCGCTACGCCCGCCAGCGCCGCGAGGCCGAACTGGCGGCCGAGGTGAGTCGCAAGGAACAATCCGCACTGCAACTGGTGATGGACGGCGTGGCCGAATCCATTCTGCTGATCGACGCCGACTACCGAATCCGCATGGCCAACCCCGCCGCGCGGCGGTTTCACGGCCGCGACGACTTGGTGGGCGCGGACTGCCATCGGGTCATCCATGGCCTGGATCGCCCCTGCCCCGAGGCGGGCTGCGAGACCTGCCCGCTGCACGAGGTGCGCGACCAAGGCAAACCCGTGGTGCTCACCCACGAACACCGACGCGGAGACGGCGAAGCGCGCATCGTGGAACTCCTGGCCACCCCGTTGCGGGACGACAGCGGCGCCTTTAACGGCATGATCAAGGTCTCGCGTGACGTCACCGCCCGGGTGCAGGCCGAGCGCGACCTGCGGCACCTGGCCCACCATGACCCCTTGACCCAGTTGCCGAACCGCATGCGCTTCGAAGGCGCCCTGCAAAAATTCTTCGCAGGAGGCGCCGCCGAGGTCGGGCTCACGGTGCTATTCATCGGTCTCGACCGCTTCAAGAAGATCAACGACACCCTCGGCCACCGCATCGGCGACCGGGTGCTGCAAATCGTGGCCCAGCGGCTGCGGCGGGTGATCGAAGACACCCACCTGCTGGCGCGCTTCGGCGGCGACGAATTCACCGTCCTGTTAGCGGGCGCCCAAACCCGCAGGGAATTGCTGGAACTGGTGCGCCGCATCCTCACCGAGCTGGAGCAGACCATCAACCTCCAAGGCTACGAGCTATTCGTCAGCGCCAGCATCGGCATCGCCTCCCACCCCCGTGACGGCGACACCATCACCCACCTGATGAAGAGCGCCGACACCGCACTTTTTCGGGCCAAGGGCCTCGGCCGGGGCAGCTACCAGTTCTATGACAAAGACAATGACCAGCTCGCCCTGCAGCGCCTGCAACTGGAGGCCGCGCTACGCACCGCCGTGAAAGAGGATACGCTGCAAGTGGTCTATCAGCCCCAGGTAGCGGCCGACAGCGGCGTTATCCAAAGCGTCGAAGCGCTCAGCCGCTGGACCCACCCGCAACTCGGGGCCATCTCCCCGGCCGAGTTCATCCCCATTGCCGAAGAAACCGGCCTAATCGTCGAGTTGGGGCGCCAAGTGCTGCGCAAGGCCTGCGCCCAAGCCAAGCGCTGGCTCGACGCCGGACACCCGGTGCGGGTAGCGGTCAATGTCTCCACCCGCCAACTGCTGCGCATCGACCTCTGCCAAGAAGTCGACCGCATCCTCAATCAAACCGGCCTGCCGGGGCGCCTGCTGGAGATCGAAATCACCGAAAGCGCCATTATGCAGAACATAGAATCCACCGCCGCCGTCCTGACCCGACTGCGCGAACTCGACGTCTCAGTGGCAGTGGACGACTTCGGCACCGGCTACTCCTCCCTCAACTACCTCAAGCAACTGCCGCTCAATGCACTAAAAATCGACCAATCCTTCGTGCGTGAACTGCCCCGGCTAGAGGCCGACAAGGCCGTCGTCAAGACCATCATCAGCCTAGCCAAAAACCTCGACCTGCTGGTGATCGCCGAGGGCGTGGAACAGCAAAGCCAGCGCGACTACCTCGCCGACCACGGCTGCGACCTCTTGCAAGGCTACCTCTTCAGCCGCCCAGCGCCCCCCGAGGCCATCGAGCGCGAATTCTTCTAGTACAGCCGCGCCTAAGTATCGCAAACAACCCAGGCGTTTTCGGAGTACCGAGCCCACGAAAAACCGCACAGCCCGCGCGCTGTACTCCAGCCGGCTAGGCTAGGCCGGAGCGGCGACCAGGCATCCCCTCCCGGGAACGCAGGGACGCTCAAACAAAACCGCCTTCGCGCCCTCTGCGTTCCTAAATGGCGTTGTTTCCGTGATTTGTGCGCAGCCGTACTAGCGCGCCAGGAAGCCAAAAAAACACCAACAACGCCCTGGCTACCCGCCGCCGTTTATCCGCAGCGCCCCGCCGAAATAGACCCGCGATGCCGGCTTCACGCTCACCAGCGGGGCGGAGAGTTCGAGGCTCGCGCCGGAGAGCACCTGTATGTGGCTCGCCTCGATGGACACCCCTGAGCGGCATGCCGTGGTCCCACTGCTGAAATCATTGCCGCTCAGGGTCACCGGGCCGGGGTCGGTGCAATCGAGCGCAGTCCCGCCGGCCGGCCATTCATCGGCGCCGATGTCCATGCCAGCGCCTTGGGGCCGAGCCTCGCCATCGAAATCATCGCTCAGCGCGCTCAGGGTCAGACCCTGATCCACCAAATCCGCCACCGCATAGGCGAGATGCAGATCGCCGGCCGCCGGATCCGCGAACCAACCGACGGGGGCGTGCTCATAGTTGCCGCCCACCGAATCCGCGGCGGCCCCGTCCCGGGCGGTGATGGCGACATTGGTCAGGTTGTTGGCCAGTAGACTCAGCCGCGTGGCCCCCCAACGGTACTCAATGGCATTGGGATAGCCGCTCAGCAACACCACGGTGTTGTTATAGACGGCGGTGTCGGTGGCGTACTCAAGCCCGATGCCTACATCCGCAAAACCCTCGGTCTCGTCGTTATAAATCATGTTGTTGCGAATCACCCCGCCGATGTGACCACGCTCGCCGAGGCCGAAGCCGATGCCGCGGTCGCAGTTATAGATCAGGTTGCGTTCCACCAAGGTGTCCGAGGCGAAGCTCCAGAAATGGATCGCATGCTCGGCGACACCGGCGGACGGGCTGCGGATCCACCGGAACACATTGTCGCGCACGATCCACCCGGTGGCCGCATGCGCATCAATGCCGCCAATGTAATACTGCGGCCCGCTGCCCGCGCTGTACTCCAGCAGGCTGTGTTCCAGAACCCCGTAGTCCGAGCTCAGCGCGGGCTGGTTTTCATCGTAGGCGATCTTGATCATCTGCTCGCCGGTGTCCAGAATATGCAGGTTGCTCAGGGTCATATCGTCCACCCCCGGCTGCGCCTGCACCGCATGTTGGCTGACATCGCGCAGCGTCAGGTCCCGCGCGGTGAAACCCGAACCGGCCACGTTGAAGACATGGGTCACGCCGCCGCCCATGCCTTGCCCCCGCAGGATCACCGCGGAGCGGTTGCCGGATTGACTGCGCACGGTGACATCGGCGGCCTCCACCCACAGCATTTGCGTTAAATCGTAGGTCCCGTCCTGTAACAGGATTTCATTGTCGCCGCCGTTGTTGGCCGCGCTCACCGCAGCCTGTAGCGTGTACACGTCGCCCACTAGGGCGGCGGCCGCCGGGCCGGCGCTCAGCGCCCCCGCGAACAACAGCGAAAGCTGGATCTTCAAGGTATGCATATCGAGTCCTCAAAAAAACGATGGCCGGGGTAAGCCCGCGCGGGGGATTCGCGCCCGCTGGCACTATAGACGCCATGCACCCCCTTCGCCTCAAGCCTAGCAAAACGGCGCCAAATAACCGGAAAAAACCCACCCAAGGCGTATTTACACCCCCCGTGCCCAGTGCGGAACCAGGGGAAACACCGCCCCGGCCCTGGGGGACGCAAAGCACACAGAGGCCGCGCAGGGGTTGTGTTTCCGCGGCCAACGCCGCCCAACCGCCTGGAGTGCCGCCCTGGGCTGAGCTTGTGGTTGATGCCCCAAACCCGCCTTCCGCCCAGAACGCACCGAGCGACGTTTCGGTTAAAACGCGCCTGGCCTAGCATCCGACCGAATGAAGATTCGCGTCCATTCGCGGTTCAATTGCTTTTAAATCCTTGGGTTTATCCTAAACTAAGAACTGAACCGCTAATGAACACGAATAAACGCTAATAAAGCGCTCCTTTCCCACCCATTCGGCGGAAAACCACGCCTGGCTTGGTATCTAGCTGGCTCAAAATTCGCGTCCATTCGCGGTTCAACTGCTTTTAAATCCTTGGGTTCACCCTAAACTAGGCACTGAACCGCTAATGAACACGAATAAACGCTAATAAAGCCCGCCTTTCCCACCCATTCGGCGGAAAACTACGCCTGGCTTGGCATCTAGCTGGATCAAAATTCGCGTCCATTCGCGGTTCAACTGCTTTTAAATCCTTGGGTTCACCCTAAACTAGGCACTGAACCG
>JAABTK010000035.1 GCA_011389885.1 Gammaproteobacteria bacterium
GTGAATGGTGAGTGGTGAGTGGTGAATGGTGAGTGGTGAGTGGTGAGTGGTGAGTGGTGAGTGGTGAGTGGTGAATGGTGAATGGTGAATGGTAAATGGTGAGTGGTGAGCCGACAGGGTGCGTTAGCCCCGCCTTTCCAAAAACACCTAAACTGCAAACGCCCCGGAAGCCAGATTATCGCACCAACCCCTAGCCCCCTTTGCGTTCCTTCTTTGCGCCCTTTGCGTTATACCGCCACGCACAAGCGATGAAGCCTCAGTACACCCTCGGACTGTGCGGTTATTATCTGCGTCCGTCCGTGTTTATCTGTTATGCAAGCTTGGCGCCGGCGCGCCTAACGCACTGGCCTCCGTTGGGGACGTGATAGGGGTTGGGGCTTGGGCCTGTGTTGCGGGCACTCAAAACAGTTCCTGCGGGTCTACGTCGAGCGACCAGCGCAGGGCGCCGCCCCGGCCGGGGGGGAGGCTGCGCACCCATTCCCGAAGCACTTGTTGCAGGAGGGGGCGGCTTTCGGCTTGCAGCAGCAGGTGGCCGTGGAAGCGGCCGATGCGCTTTTCCATCGGGGCGGGGATGGGGCCGAGGACTTCCACCGGGGCGTCGCCGACCCGCCGGCGCGCGGCCTCGGCGGCTTGATCGAGGAAGGCCTGCATGGCCTCGGGTTTGCGGGCGTCCGCCCGCAGTAGCGCTTGGTAGCCGAAGGGGGGCAGCCGCGCCTCTTGGCGTTCGCGCAGGGCCTCTTTGGCGAAGGCGGCATAACCTTGGCCGATGAGCAGGCGCAATAGGGGGTGGTCCGGGTGGTAGGTTTGGATGACTACACGGCCGGGTTTTTCGGCGCGGCCGGCGCGGCCGGCCACTTGAATGATGAGCTGGGCCAGGCGCTCCATGGCGCGGTAATCGGCCCCGAACAGGCCGTTGTCGGCGTTCAGGATGCCCGCCAGGGTGACGTCGGGAAAGTGGTGGCCCTTGGCCAGCATTTGGGTGCCGATGAGCAGCGGGTAGCGGCCGGCGCGGATTTCGTTCAGGCGCAGCTCTAGTTCGCCCTTGCGCCGGGTGGAGTCGCGGTCGATGCGCACCAGGGGCGCCTCGGGAAAGGCCCGGCGCAGCACGCCCTCCAGGCGTTCGGTGCCTTGGCCTAGGGCGCGCAGGCTGCCGCTGTTGCATTGGGGGCAGCGCTCGGGCAGCGGGCGGCGGGCCCCGCAGTGGTGGCACCAGAGCACGCGGCTGGCCTGGTGCAGGGTCATGCGGGCGTCGCAGTGGTCGCAGTCGGCCACCCAGCCGCAGTCGTGGCAGGCCAGTAGCGGCGCATAGCCGCGGCGATTCAGGAACAATAGCACCTGTTCGCCCGCATCCAGGGTGGCGCGCACGCCTTGCAGCAGGGCCGGGGCCAGGCCTTCGTCCAGGCGCAAGGCGCGCATGTCCAGCAGGGAAATGGGCGGAGACTGGGCCCCGCCCGCGCGCTCGGGCAGGATCAGGTGGCGATAACGCCCCTGCTGCGCGTTGTGCAGGCTCTCCAGGGACGGCGTGGCGGAGCCGAGCGCCACCGGGCAGCCGCGGCGCTGAGCCAGGGCCACGGCCAGGTCCCGCGCCGAGTAGCGCAGCCCGTCCTGTTGCTTGAACGAGAGGTCGTGCTCCTCGTCCACGATAATCAGGCCGAGTTCGGGCAGGGGCGTGAACAGGGCCGAGCGGGTGCCGAGCAATAGCCGCGCCTCGCCGCTGCGCACCTGCTGCCAGGCCCGCAGGCGTTCGCCATCGGCCAGCCCGGAGTGCAGGATAGCCATGGGCTCGCGCACGCGCCGTTTGAAGCGGCGCTGCAATTGCGGGGTGAGGCCGATCTCCGGGACCAGCACCAGCACCTGCCGGCCCTGCTCCAAGGCGGTTTCAATGGCCTGGAGATAGACCTCGGTCTTGCCGCTGCCGGTGATGCCGTCGAGCAAGAAGGGGGCGAAGCCGCCGAGGGTCTCGCGGATGGCGACCACGGCTTGGTGTTGGGCCGGGTTTAGCGCGGGCGCGGGCTGGAGTTGGCGCTCGCCGGGGCGCGCCGGAGGGACGCAGGGCTCGACCCAGCCGCGGGCCTCCAGGGCCTTGAGCTGATCCCGACAAGGGCCGAGTTCATACCCCAACTCGGCGGTCTCTATGCCCTCGGGCCGCTGTTGCAGCCACGCCAGCAACCGCCGCTGCTTGGGGGCGCGACTCAGCTCCTGGGGTTCTGCGCCGCGGCCGTTCGCTGTAGGCCGCCAGCCCTGGCGCTGGGCCGGTAACAGCGGCTGGCCCTTGCGCAGCACCGTGGGTAGGGCATGCAGCAGGGCCTCGCCCAACGGGTGATGATAGTAGTCCGCCACCCAACGCAGGAAGGCGATGTCCTCGGCGGAAAACAGCGGTTCCGCGTCCAGCACCTCGGCGATGGGGCGGAGTTTTTCCTGCGGGACTTCCGAATCCTCCACTGCGTTATCCAGCACCAGCCCCACCTGGGCGGTGCGCCCGAAGGGGACCCGCACGCGTGCGCCCACGGCCACCGCCTGCGGATCCATGCCCGGCGGGGGCAGGTAGTCGAAATCCCCGAACAGCGGGACGGGGACGGCGACGCGGATGAGAACGAGGGACCTCACATCATCCGCCTCTTCGGCCCGGAAAGTAGCAAGATGATCCGGAATACCCCTCTGCGTCCTTTGTGTTATCGAAAGAGCCGCTTGCGTCAATCGTACATCGGCGGATCCTCCGGCCGCGGCCGGGTGCCGAAACGCCGATGCAGCCAGAGGTATTGGGCCGGGTTTTGGCGCACCCAGCGTTCGATGAGGTCGTTAATGCGCTGGGTGTCGGCTCTCAGGTCGCCGCTGGGGTAGTCCGCCAGCGGCGGCTCCAGGATTAGGTCATAACCGCTGCCGTCGTCGCGCCGGGCGGCATAAAAGGGCACCACCCGGGCGCCGGTGAGCTTGGCCAGGCGCGCGGTGCCGCTGTTGGTGGAGGCGGGAATGCCGAAAAAATCGACGAACACGCCCTCCTTGCGGCTGGTGTTCTGGTCCGGCGCATACCAAACCGCATGGTTGCCCTTGAGGCTGCGAATCACCTCGCGCACGGCATGCCGCGGGATGGCCTTACCGCAGTGCCGCTCGCGGCTGCCGGCGGTAATCCATTCAATGACCGGGTGTTTGTGCTTGCGATACACGCCGTAAAAGGGCGCATGGCGCAGCAGCAATCGGTTGCTAATCTCCAGCAGCGTGAAGTGACACGAGAGCAGGATCACGCCCCGGCCCTGCTCCTGGGCGCGTTGCAGGTGCTCCAGGCCTTGCACATGATCGAGGCCGTTGAAGTGGGCATCGGGGGCCCACCAGCTTGTGGGGATCTCGAACAGCGCAATGCCGGCGGACTCGAAATGCCGCCGCAGCAGGTCGGCCCGCTCCGCGGCATCGAGTTCGGGGAAGCAGAGCGCTAGGTTGCGCTCGGCGATGCGCCGGCGACGGCCGAGCAGCGGCATCAGGCCGCGGCCCAGCCCCCGGCCGAGGGCCAGCCGCCAGCCATAGGGCAGCCAAATGGAGGCGCGTAACAGCCCAGCCCCGAGCCAGGCGGGCCAATAACGGGGATGGAGCAACGCGGCGGGCGGACGACGGTTTTGCGCGGACACGGTTTTTCGATGCTGCATAGGGGCGGTTTCGGTCACCTCATCGGCGGCCAAAGCCGCCCTGTCGATGACCCCAAGGCCGGCGCTGGGCCGCTAGTTAAAGCCTATGAATCAACTCAGACCCGCCAGCTCTTTACGAAAGAACTCGGGCATGGCGAAGGCGGCGCGGTGGATATCGGCGTTGTAATACCGGGTCTCGAAGGGGCGGTTCTGCACGTCTTGTTCGCGAAAGCCTTCAATCAGCGCGCCCTTGCGCGCCAGGGTGGCGCTCCACCAGCCAGAGGGGTAGACGCTCTGGGGGTAAAACAGGGTGCGCGTCTGATCGAAGCCGGCCCCGCCCATGCGCCGGTGCATATCGCGCAGGATCTCAATATGCAGCAGCGGCGATTCGCTCTGCTGCACGATGAGTCCGCCTTGATCCAGGGCCCGATGGCAGGCGCGGAAAAAGCCCTCCGAGAACAGCACCTCGCCGGGGCCCACCGGGTCGGTGCTATCCACGATGATCACATCCAGGCTCCCCGCCGGGGCCTGCTGCATCCATTTAATGCCGTCATCGAACAGCAGCTCAGCGCGCGGGTCCTGGTTGGATTCGCAGAGTTCCGGGAAATACTGCTCCGACACCCGGGTCACCCGTTCGTCGATATCGATTTGGGCCACCCGCTCCACCTCGGGGTGGCGCAGCACCTCGCGCAGGGTGCCGCAGTCGCCGCCGCCGATAATGGCCACCCGCTTGGGCGCAGCGTGGGCGTACAGCACCGGGTGGGCCATCATCTCGTGATAGAGGAAGTTATCGCGGCCGCTCAGCATCACGAAGCCGTCAATCACCAGCAGGTTGCCGAAGTGAGTGGTCTCATAGACCTCAATCTTTTGAAACGGGCTCTGCTCCTCGTGCAGCTTGCGTTGGATGTGCAGCGAGAAGGCGGCGCCCGCCTCTTCACAGGGCTCGGTGAACCAATTGTCGTCCAAAGGCTTCATGGATGGGATCGCACCTTGCGTGGCCGCGGAAATCAATGCGTCAAGATACCGAAGGCGCTGCGGGCCTGCAAGGGCATTCGACACGATTTCCCAGCCAAGCCTAATGGCGCTAACATCGTGGCCTGCAAGCAACAGGGGGAGCAATATGAAGGCCGAAATCTATTCGGTAGCGCAAAACTACGGCATCGGGCGTTGGGGCGAGGGCTATTTCGGCATCAACCCCCGCGGCCATGCCACCGTGCGGCCGGACCGTCAGGGGCCGGCCGAGGTGGACCTCTACCATCTGGCCCATGAGATTCGCGACAGCGGACTGCCTTGGCCGGTGTTGGTGCGTTTCGTGGACATCCTGCACGACCGGGTGAACGCCCTCTGCGCAGGCTTCCAGGAGGCCTTCGAAAACCTCGGCTACCCCGGGCGCTATACCCCGATCTACCCCATTAAGGTCAACCAACAGCGCGTGGTGGTGGAAGAAATCGTCAAGCGCCCCCAGGGCAGCGTGGGCCTGGAGGCCGGCAGCAAGCCGGAGCTGATGGCGGTATTGGCCATGGCCGGCAGCGGCGCGACGACGGTGGTCTGCAACGGCTATAAGGATCGCGAATATGTGCGCTTGGCGCTCATCGGCAGCCAATTGGTGGAGCGCTTGTATATCGTGATCGAAAAGCTTTCCGAGCTGGAGCTGGTGCTGGAGGAGGCCGCGGCGCTGGGGATCCGCCCGCGGCTCGGGGTGCGCGTGCGTCTGGCCGCCTCCGCCGCCGGCAAGTGGCAGAACAGCGGCGGCGAAAAGGCCAAGTTCGGGCTTTCCGCCGGCCAAGTGCTGGGCCTGCTGGAGCGCCTGCGCGCGGCCGACGCGCTGGATTGCCTGCAACTGCTGCACACCCACATGGGCTCCCAGGTGCCGAATTTGCGCGATATTCGCCACGCGCTGGGCGAGGTGGCCCGCTATTACGCCGAGCTGCGCGGCCTGGGGGCGCCGTTAGAGGTGGTGGACGTAGGCGGCGGCCTGGGGGTGGACTACGAGGGCACCGGCACCCGCCACTACTGCTCCACCAACTACGGCCTGGCCGGCTACACCCGCGAGGTGACGCGCGCCCTGCACGAGATCTGCACCCGCCACGACCTACCGCGCCCGGACATCTTCTCCGAATCCGGCCGCGCCATGACCGCCCATCACGCGGTGCTGATCGTCAACCTGATCGAGCGTGAACAGGCCCCCAAGGACGAGCTGCCGTCGCCAGAGCTGCTAGATAGCCACCCGGTGCTTCAGGATTTGGGCGAAACCCTTAACGGCGTGGGCGAGGCCGCCTCCCTGGAGCTGTACCAGGAGGCCCGCCAGGGGCTCGAAGAGGCCCTGGAGCTGTTTCAGCGCGGCGAACTCAGCCTGCGCCAACGCGCCGCCGCTGAGCAGTGTTTTTTCTCCCTGTGCCACCGCCTGCGGCCCCAGTTGCGGCCCAGCTCGCGCCGCCAACGGGAATTGCTCGACGAACTCAAGGAGCGGCTGGCGGACAAGGTCTTTTGCAACTTCTCGCTGTTTCAGTCCATGCCCGACGTGTGGGCCATCGATCAAATCTTTCCGATCATGCCCCTGCAACGACTCAACGAGGCCCCCAGCCGCAGCGCCCTGGTGCAGGACCTGACCTGCGACTCAGACGGTTGCGTGGAGCAGTATGTAGACCAGGACGGCGTGGAATCCACCCTGCCGCTGCACGAGCGCGACGGCGACGAGCCCTATCTATTGGGCATGTTCATGGTGGGGGCCTATCAGGAGATCCTGGGCGATATGCACAACCTGTTCGGCGACACCAACGCGGTGAATCTGGAGCTGGACGGCCAGGGCGGCTATCGGCTGACCCAGCCCGAGCGCGGCGATTCGGTGGACGAGCTGTTGAGCTACGTCCACTTCGACCCCCAGGAGATGCTGTTTCAGTACCGGCGGAGACTGGATGCCGCCAAGCTGGAAGGCGAGACCCGGGAGCAGTATTTCGTGGAGTTGAAGGCGGGGCTGTTCGGTTACTCCTACTTGGAGGAATAGCCCGCGGAGGGTCCAATGGAGGGGAAAAAAAGAGCGACCCGAAGGTCGCTCCCAGGGCGGAGTCTTAGATGAAATCAGCCCATAGCCGTGCTCTCAGGGCGAAGTTTCGCCCATCGCGCCCGCCAGGTCAAGCCCTCGACCCAGGCGGGCATTGAACCTTGCGCAACAAAGAGGCCATTCAGTGGATTTGAAATTCAACGACGCCGAGCGGTTGATTGAGATCGTGCGCCGCGCCGCGCAGGAGGAACTGATCCCGCGCTTTGCGGTGACCCGCCGCGAGCGCAAGGCCGACGGCAGCATCGTCACCGAGGCCGATCGCGTGACCCAGCGGCGGCTGATCGCCGAGTTGCAGGCCCATTGGCCTCAGTTCGAGGTCTTGGGCGAGGAAATGCCGCAACCGCAGCAAGAGGCGCTGCTCAAGCAGGGCCGCCCCGGCCTGTGGCTGCTCGACCCGCTCGACGGCACCAGCAACTTCGCCGCCGGCGTGCCCTTCTACAGCATATCCCTAGCCCTGATGCGCCAGGGGCGCATCGAACTCGGCCTGGTTTACGACCCCAGCCGGGACGAAACCTTTATCGCCGAGCGCAGTGCCGGGGCCTACCTCAACGGTCGCCGCCTGCGCGCCGCGGAGCATGGTCTACCCGAATCACTGGAGCAGGGCATCGCCCTGCTGGACCTCAAACGCCTGCCCTCGCGCTTGGCGGTGCGCATGGCCCTGCAACCGCCGTTCGCCTCGCAGCGCAACTTCGGCTCGGTGGCGTTGGAGTGGTGCTGGCTCGCCGCCGGTCGCGGCCACCTCTACCTGCACGGCAAACAACAGCTTTGGGACTATGCCGCCGGGCATCGCATCTTGCTGGAGTCGGGCGGCGAGGCCTGCACCTTCGAGGGCCGGCCGGTCTTCACGCCCTCGCTGCGGCCCCGTTCGGTAGTGGCCGCGGGCGACCACAACCTGTTCCACCGCTGGCGGCGCACCCTAGCGGTCTGATTCCGCGCGATTCCTGGGCGCGCGGGCATAAAAAAAGCGCCCCGAAGGGCGCTTTTTTGGTCGCGGCCCAAACAGATCAGCGCGCGTAACGGCGGCGGAACTTGTCCACGCGACCGGCGGTATCCACGATCTTTTGCTTGCCGGTGTAGAACGGATGGCAACTGGAACAGACCTCGACATGGAGATCCTCACCCAGCGTGGAGCGGGTTTGGAACTCATTGCCACAGCTACAGGTGACCTTGATCTCGTCGTATTTCGGATGAATTTCCGCTTTCATAATGACCTCTGCACAGGATGCGGTTCGAAATGCAAGCGGGCCGCGCCGCCGCAAAGTAATCGAGCATTGTAAGCCGTAGCGTCCGATTCTGCAAGCAAAAACCAGCCGCCCCCGCCCCGTCCGGGCGGGACCGAGGCGAAGTGGACCCTTGGTTGGTGGTTGGTGCTTAGGCGAGCGAGGCCCCAACCCCGGCTAAAGCCTCGACCTCCCAAGCCCCCCGCCAACGGAGGCTAAGGCTTTATCATAGGATGGGCAAAGGCGCTCCCCCGGTCATTAGCTTTGGTCGCGATCTATCAGCGCCGCGCCCATCACAGGCGCCTGTTAAAAAACCACAGACAGACACGAATAAACCCGGATTTGTGTTGAGAGGAAAACATCCTAAACCACAACTAAACCAAGTTTAACGCCCCTGATGGGCACGGCGCTGAAAGCGTGGCGGACCTTTGAGGGTTTGCGGGAGCGCCTTTGCCCATTTTACGGCTGTCTTTGCACGGCTCGGCGATAGCCGAGCTTCTAAACTCCTGTTCTTCCGGTGGCCGGAACGAAGATCAAGGCCGATAGGAATTCCTCCGGCTGAATCGAAGAATACCCGCCTAATATTCTGCGCACCGCAGCGCGGTGCTTCCGGATTCCCACGCGGCGCGTGGGAACCAGGGGGAGTGCCCTGGCGTCCTGGCTTTCGCACCCACGCGTGGGTGCGAAAGGCCGCCCAAACGGCCGTGGCGCGCCCTGCGCTTTCAGAGCGAGCCCAAAATGCCCTCTACGCTGGCCTTGGCGTCGCCGAACAGCATGCGGGTGTTGTCCTTAAAGAACAGCGGGTTTTCCACCCCGGCGTAGCCGGTGGCCATGGAGCGCTTCATCACCACTACGGTGCGGGCCTTCCAGACCTCCAGCACCGGCATGCCGGCGATAGGGCTGTCGGGGTTCTCCATGGCGTCGGGGTTGACGATGTCGTTGGCCCCGATCACCAGCACCACGTCGGTCTTGGCGAGGTCTTCGTTGATTTCGTCCATCTCCAACACGATGTCGTAGGGCACCTTGGCCTCGGCCAGCAGCACGTTCATGTGCCCCGGCATGCGGCCCGCCACCGGGTGGATGGCGAAACGCACCTTCACGCCGGCGTCGCGCAGCTTCTTGGTGGCCTCAAACACCGGGTACTGGGCTTGGGCCACGGCCATGCCGTAGCCGGGCACGATCACCACCTCGTTGGCGTCCTTGAGCATTTCGGCGGTGTCATCGATGCTCACCGACACCACCTCGCCCGGCGCGCCGTCGCTGATCTTCGGCTTCCCGCCCGAGACCCCGAAGCCGCCGGCGATCACCGCGAGGAACCTGCGGTTCATCGCGCGGCACATGATGTAGGACAGGATGGCGCCCGAACTGCCTACCAAGGCCCCGGTGATAATTAAGAGGTCGTTGGAGAGCATGAATCCGGTGGCCGCGGCGGCCCAGCCGGAGTAGCTGTTGAGCATGGAGACCACCACCGGCATGTCCGCGCCGCCGATGGCCATCACCATGTGGATGCCGAAGATCAGTGCGATGACGGTCATAATGGCCAGCGGGATCCGGCCGGAGTCGATGCCTGCGGCCCCGACGAAGTAGTACCCGAGGACGATGCTCGCCACCGCCAGCCCGAGGTTGAACCAGTGCCGCCCCGGCAGGGTCAGGGGCTTGCTCATGATGATGCCGCGCAGCTTGCCGAAGGCCACCACGGACCCCGTGAAGGTCACCGCGCCGATCAGCACGCCGAGGTAGATCTCCACCAGGTGGATGACCTTCGCCGCGTGGTCGTCATAGGTGTGGGTGGGGTCGAGGTAGCTGGCGTAGCCCACCAGCACCGCGGCCAGGCCCACGAAGCTGTGCAGCATGGCCACCAGCTCCGGCATTTGGGTCATTTGCACCCGTTTGGCCAGCACCGCGCCAATGCCGCCGCCGGCGACCATGGCGATGATAATGGTGGCGTAGTCGGTGACGCGTGCGGCGAACAGGGTGGCCAGAATGGCGATGGCCATGCCAAGCATGCCGTAGAGGTTGCCGCGGCGCGCCTTCTCCTGATGACTCAGCCCGCCCAGGCTGAGGATAAACAGCACGCTGGCAATGATATAGGCGGTTGTGATCATTCCTGCACTCATTGGTCCCGCCCCCTTATTTCTGGAACATCTTTAACATGCGCTGGGTGACCAAAAAGCCCCCGGCGATGTTGATGCTGGCGATGAAAATGGCGATGCCCGCGAGCACCATAATAGTGGTTTGCGCACTAGAGACCTCCAGCAGCGCGCCGATGATGATGACGCTGGAGATGGCGTTGGTGACGCTCATTAGCGGCGTGTGCAGCGAGGGCGTGACGTTCCACACCACCATGTAGCCGACGAAGCAGGCCAGCACGAAGACGGTGAAGTGGGCCAAAAACTCCGGCGGGGCCACCGCGCCTACGCCGAGCAGGGCCAGGCCCGCGACGGCCATTAGGGCGCCGGTGGCCAAGCCGCTGGGTTTGTTCGCCGCCGCCTTGTCTTCAGCCGGCGGCGCGGCGGTGGCCATGGTCTTCTTCGGCTGGGCCGAGACCTCCACCTTGGGCGGCGGCCAGGTCACCTCCCCCGCTTTGACCACGGTGAGGCCGCGGATTACGGTGTCCTCCATGTTGACATTGATTTGGCCGTCCTTCTCCTTGGTCAGGTCGCTGAGCAGGTGGCGCAGGTTGGTGGCGTAGAGCTGGGAGGACTGGGTGGGCAGGCGCGAGGGCAGGTCGGTGTAGCCGATAATGGTCACGCCATGCCTTTCCACCACCTGGCCCGGCTCGGTGAGTGCGCAGTTGCCGCCCTGTTCGGCCGCCAGGTCCACGATCACGCTGCCCGGCTGCATGGATTCCACCATGCCGGCGGTGATCAGCTCGGGCGCCGGCCGGCCGGGGATGAGCGCGGTGGTGATGATGACATCCACCTCCATGGCCTGCTGGGCGAACAGCTCCATCTCCTTTTTGATAAATTCCTCGCTCATCACCTTGGCATAGCCGCCGCTGCCGGAGCCGCCTTCCTCCTCTTCGAATTCCAGCTCCAGGAACTCCGCGCCCATGGATTCCACCTGCTCCTTGACCTCGGGGCGGGTGTCGAAGGCGCGCACGATGGCCCCCATGGACCCCGCGGCGCCGATGG
Source organism: Gammaproteobacteria bacterium (assembly GCA_011389885.1). Classification (GTDB taxonomy): domain Bacteria; phylum Pseudomonadota; class Gammaproteobacteria; order Chromatiales; family Chromatiaceae; genus JABBTK01. Next base: position 11,033 of record JAABTK010000035.1, read on the forward strand.
CGGCCAGCCCGGCCACGCCGGCCCCGATCACCAGGAACTTGGCCGGCGGCACCTTGCCCGCGGCGGTCATTTGGCCGGTGAAGAAACGGCCGAATTGGTTGGCCGCCTCCACCACCGCGCGATAGCCGGCGATGTTGGCCATGGAACTCAGGGCGTCGAGCTTTTGCGCCCGCGAGATGCGCGGCACGCTGTCCATGGCCATCACCGTGGCCTTGCGCACCGCCAGCCTTTGCAGCAGGTCTTCGTTTTGCGCCGGCCAAATGAAGCTAATTAGGTTGCCGCCCTCGCGCACCAGCTCCGCCTCATGCACGCCCAGGCCCGGATGCTGCTCCGGGGCCCGCACCTTCATCACGATGTCGGACTCGGCCCACAGCTTGCGGGCGTCCTCCATCACCTCCACCCCGGCCTCGCGATAGGCCTCGTCACTAAAATGGGCCGCCTCGCCCGCGCCGGCCTCCACCGCCAGGGTGAAGCCGAGCTTCTGCAATTGCCGCGCCGAGTCGGGGGTCAAGGCCACCCGATGCTCGTGCGCATGCACCTCTTTGGGAACACCGATCTTCATGGACATCTGCTTTCCCCTGAACGCTGGGTTCTTCTCTTATGGAAATGGGTCGGCGCTTGGCCGAATCCGCAAGGTTACCTGAATGCCCGGTAACTTCAAAGGTAGCGAATACGTCTCCGATCTTGTGGTTACAGGGTCCCAGGCCCTCGCTCAGGGGCTTTGGCGCCAGCCAGCCGGCGTTTTTCCTGCCCCCCCCGGCCGCTTGATCGGCGCCGCGGCCGCGGCCTCACTCGTTTATCCGCGACTCAGGCCCGGAGCAGACTGACCCGGGCCGCGCCGGCCGCTGGCGGGGCCAGCCGATTTCCGGATCGGGCCGCTCCCCCTGGCTCGACGGCATGCTCTGTGCTTATACATTAAATTGCCTGCATGCGTCTTACCGGAGAGCGAATATGCCCGAATCCACCGCCGCCGATCGCTACCAAAGCTTCGTCGGCATCCCCTGCGACGCCAACGCCGATCGCCTGATCGCCTACCTGGACCGCTTCATCGAGGCCGGACGCGGCGACGACCGCTGGCAGCGCTATTTTCGCGAAAAGCGCGAGCAGCAGCGGCGCATGGACCACGACAACCTCTACTTCGTAGGCAGCCAGATGAACCATCTGTACGCCTACCTGGAGGCGTGCGACGACGCCGACTGCCTGGAACTGCTGTGGCAGATCGAACAGGAGTGTTGTTAGCACGCCTGCGCCGAAGTAACGGCAACAACCGGGGCGCCCTCGGAACGCAGAGCACGCGGAGAACCGCAGAGGGCGCAGACAAGAAAAGGTTTTCTCTTGGCGCCCTTTGCGTCTTGGCGAGGGAGGGCCTTCGTTGCCGATCGACTCGGGCAACAAATAGGATGCGCCGAGGAACGAGGCGCATCGCTTGAACTAGGCGGCGCTGGAGCGCCGGGCAGGGGCGTAAACGATTAGCTTGCCGCCTCCGCCGCGTCTTCCATCAGCCGCTCTGCCATCCCCAACACCACGCTACCGCCCACCTGATCCTCGGGATCCAGGGTGCAGAGCCGGGTCAGCACCCGCCGGGCCTCATCAATCCGGCCCTGGCGCAGGCGCACGAAGCCCAGGGCCTTGAGGCTGTAGAGGTAGTGGCGCAGCGGGCCTTGGGCGTGGTTCCAGTCGGCCGATTTCGCATTCAGTTTCGTCCAATCGGCGCCAAACCCGCCCTGCGCCGCGGCCTGGGTCAGTACATAATCGATCTGCGCCAGGGCGTCTTCAAACCGATTGGCATAGGCGTACATTTTGTACAGGGCGATATGAGGCTCCAGGCTGCGGGGCAACCGCTCACAGGCATCGAGCAGCAACCCCTCGGTCCGCCGCCAATCGGTGAGCACGTCGAGGTCGCTGTTAATCAGCCGTTGCAGCTCAATGGGCGTCACCCCGCCCTGCCCCAACGGCGAGTCGATAAAAAGGTCGCGTAGTTGCATTATTGCTGGTCCTTATTCGATTTTGATCGGCCACAGAGGCACAGAGGGCACAGAGCCCATTGGGTTTTGAAGGACTGCCGACCCTTCACACGGCAAACACCGCCTTAGACGACTGCGCCATCGGCTTCAAATTGATATTAAACCGCGAATAAACGCGAATAAACGCTAAATAAATATTCGCGTCCATTCGCGTCCATTCGCGGTTCAAATTCTCTTTTTGCGATTAAAAAACCTGCAACCTCTCTGCGTCTGTGGCAAAACAACCCCTAATACAGTCCCATACCCCCCGTAGCAAGATGAATATTCGCGTCCATTCGCGTCCATTCGCGGTTCAAATTCTCTTTTTGGGGTGAAAAAACCCTGCACCCTCTGCGCCTCTGTAGCAAAGATAAACTACCGATACAGGCTCGAATAGCCCTCTTCTAGCATCACCTGGCGCACCGCGGGGCGTTGCAACATGCGTTGGTAGTGGGCGGCGCAGTGTTCGGGCAGTGGAATCTCGATGCGGTCGGCCCAAAACTCACAGTAGAACAGGGCGGCGTCGGCGATGCTGAAGCCGCCGAGCAGGTAGTCCGTGCCGGCCAGTTGGTCGTTGGTCAGGGCGAGGCCCGCCTCTACGACCTCGCGCCCTTGGGTCTTTATCGCCTCCGGGTCGGCCGCGTTGGGGGTGTAGCGCTCGGTGGTGAAGATGCGGGTGAAGCCCTGGCCGTGGATACTATTCACCGTGTGATTCATCCATTCCAGCGCGCGCAGCTCGCCGTCGAGGTCCGCGGGCAGGAGTTTGCGGCGCGGGTGGGCGCGGGCCAGCCACCAGGCGATGGATTGAAAATCGGTCAGGGCGACGCCGTCGGCGCGCACCAGCGTCGGGATGGTCCCCTTGGGGTTGAGGGCGCGGTATTCCGGCTTATCCTGATCGCCTTTTAGCAAATTGACCAAGTGGGCCTCAAACACCAGGCCGCACTCTTCGAGCAGGATGTGGATGCCGGTGCTGCACGAGCCCGGGGTCATGTAGAAGCGCATGTTCATGCGAAGAGCCCCTGTTGCCGGATCATCGCCTTAAAGCCCTTCATCACCGGGCGGGAGATCCGGGTCTCGGCCAGTACGCGCTTTTCGTAGATGTGCATTCTCATTGCATCGTCTAGGCTGTGGCGGGCCGCTGCGATGAGGCGGCGGATGTCGTCGCCCAGGATCGCGCCCGGGCGGTCCTTCACTTGGTCGTAGAGCAGGGCCATGACGACCTTTTCCTCTAGGGCCATTTTGCATTTGCCGTCGAGGATCTTGAGCATCACCGAGGTGGCGCAATCGATGTCGATGGGGCGCAACGGCTGGGCTGCGACCCAGGCTGCGACCCAGGCCTCCAGGTGGTTGAATTGGGCTGGCTGCTTCATGGCTTGTCGGGTTTGCTGGCGATACAGGCGACAAGCAAGGGATGGGCCAACGCGTAAGCGATTGTTTTCCCAGCAGTCAAGCGGCATCAAATGTCAGGATTCAGACAGATGCCTTTATCGATGCACGGTGCTTGCCCCCCGCCGCGGTTCAAACACCGCCGAGCGAACCCGAGTGCAGCCGCGCCTAAGTATCGGACACCAGCTAGGCGCTCTTGGAACGCAGAGCGCGCGGAGAACCGCAGGGGGGGGCAGAGAGGCCTTGCGATTGAAAGGATCAGCGCCGTCCCCGACACCCCGCCGCTTCGGCGTCGAATGCACTCCGCTTGTCCACCCCCTGTATGCCTGCGGGCACGGGGCGTACACGCCTTGGCCCGGGCGCGTAACCGGAAACCCGCACAGCCCGAGGGCTGTTCCTCCAGGCGGCTAGGCGAGGCTTCAGCGCCGGGCGGACGCAAGCGAGCAAACAAACCGCCTCCGCACGCTCTGCGGTCCTCGGTACCCTCTGCGTTGCTAGGAGCCGTTGTTTCCGTTATTCACCCGCAGGCATACTAGAGCCTCCAATACGCGGGGCCACAAGCTGGAGCCTGGGGACCAGCGGTGTTTCAAGCTTGCGTTGGAATGCTACAAGGATCTCCGCCAATAGCCTAAGCTGTGTGTCTTGCCCTAAAATGCACCGGTACGGCCTTTCACCGAAACCGCCCCTGCACGCCCTGCGGCTCTCCGCCTGCCCGGCGCGAATCAAATTCAATTACAGGCTTCAACAGGAGATCAGCATGTCACAGCCCGCATTGCAACGCGACGCCTGGATCTCGCCCGAGCAATACCTGGCGGGCGAGGACGAGGCCGAGGGCCGTCACGAATATGTCGATGGCGCAGTCTATGCCATGGCGGGCGGGAGCCGGAACCACAACAGCATTGCGCTAAATATCGCGAGTTTTCTTCGGGCGCAGTTGCGCGGCTCGCCGTGCCGGGTCTTTAATGGAGAACGTCAAGACCCGCATCCAAACGAATCAAGGCTGCCGCTTCTACTCCCCGGACATCCAGGTGGGTTGCCGCGAGCAGGCCGCCGACAGCCAGGAGGAACGGGCGCCCAAGCTGGTGATTGAGGTCCTCTGCAACTCCACCGAGCGGCGGGACCGGGCGGATAAGTTCTTCGCCGACCGCCGGCTTGAGAGCCTGGAGGAGTATATGCTGGTGGCCCAGGACACGCGCCGGGTCGAGGTGTTGCGGCGCGCCCGCGGGTGGGAATGGGAGCTGTACACGGCGCCCGACGCCCGAATCCGGCTCGACTCGGTGGGCGCGGAATTGGCGGTCGAGATGATCTATAAGGATATCGTATTGCCGGATTGAGGGGCTGCGGGCGCCCGGTGAGCGCCCGCCGAACCGTCACCCCTGATAGGTCGCCTTAAAGTGCGAAAGCGCCCCGCCGGCGCGCAGCACGGCCATGTCCTTTGCGCCATAGGCGGGATCCAACGGGAGCTTTTCGCCGCCTAGGTCCAGGGTGATTTCGCCTTCCAGGTTGGTCACGTTCAGGGTCACCGCGTCGCCCTGGGTGATCTTTTCGTAATCATCCGGGTAGCGGAAGGTCAGCGGCACGATGCCGAAGTTCACCAGATTGGCCACATGGATGCGGGCGAACTGCTTGACGATCACCGCGCGAATGCCGAGCCAGCGCGGGCACAGCGCCGCATGCTCGCGGGAGCTGCCCTGGCCGTAGTTCTCGCCGCCCACCAGGATGCCATGGCCGCCGGCGTCGCGGTGCTTCAGCGCCCGGCGGGAGAAGGTCGGATCCACCAGGTTGAAGGTGGCCTGCATGGCGTACTCCTTAACGTTGGAGCGCAGCGGCAGATAGATCCCCGCCGGCTGAATGTCGTCGGTCGAGATATTGTCGCCGAGCTTCAGCAGCACCTCGCCTTCAAGCTGGCCGGGCAGGGGGTCGAAGTCGGGCAGCGGCACGATGTTGGGGCCGCGAACGATTGCCACCTTCTCCGCCTCGTCGGCGGGCGGCGGCAGTTGGAAGGACTGGGTGTCCACCACCTGGGGCGCCGGCTTGAACGCCACCGACTCCGTCGGCAGGCTGATCTCGCCGGTGAGGGCCGAGGCCGCGGCCACCAGCGGGCTGACCAAATGCACCTGGGCGTCCGGGGTGCCGGAGCGCTTGGGGAAGTTGCGGTTAAAGGTGCGCAGGGAAATGGAGCCCGAGGGCGGCGAGCCGCCCTGGCCGATGCAGGCCCCGCAGCCGTTCTCCAGCACCCGCACGCCGGACATAAAGACATCACTCAAATACCCCGAGTTGGCCATCATCACCGCCACCGCCCGCGATCCGGGATAAAGCAGGGTGTCCACCGCCACCCGCTTGCCCTTCAGAAGCTCCGCAAAGCTGGCGATGTTTTCGTAGGAGCTGTTGGTGCAGGAGCCCACGCAGACCTGCTGGATCTTGGTCCCCAAATGGTCCGCCACCCGCTCCACCTGGCCCGGCGAGGGGTAAAGGGCGATCAGCGGCTCCAACTGGTCCAGGTCGATTGCGATGGTATCGCTGTACGTCGCGCCCTCGTCCGCCGCCAGCGGGCGGTAGTCGGCCTCGCGCTGGCGGCTGGCCAGGTACTCGCGGGTGCGCTCATCGCTCGGAAAGATGGAGGTGGAGGCCCCCATCTCCGCGCCCATATTGGTAATGGTGGCGCGCTCGGACAGCGACAAACTGGCCGCCCCCGGGCCGCCGTACTCAAAGATTTTGCCCTTGCCGCCCTTCACCCCGACGATGGAGAGCATCTTTAAGATCACATCCATGGCCTGCACGCCCGGTTGCAGGCTGCCGGTAAGATGCACCTTCACCACCTCCGGCATCGGCACCCTGTATTCGCCAGTAGCCATGGCCAGGGCCACATCGTAGCCGCCGGCGCCGAAATAGATGGCCCCCATGCCGCCGGCGTTCACCGTGTGCGAATCGGCCCCCAAACCGGTCATGCCCGGCTTCACGAAGTTTTCGATATTCAGAAAGTGGCAAATCCCGGCCCCGGGCGGCGAGAACACGATACCGAGCTTCTTCGAAATGGTGCGCAGGTACTCGTGGTCGTCCGGGTTGCGAAAGCCCGACTGCATCATGGAGTGATCCACAAAGTTGACCGACAACGGCTTCACCCGCGTCACGCCCATGGCCTCCAATTGCAGCATGGCCATAGTGCCGGTGGCATCCTGGGTGAAGGCCTGATCGATGCCAATGGTGATGGGCTCGCCCGCCGCCGGCAGCTCGCCGCCGCCCGTCAGATGCTCGGAGAGGATCTTCTCCGTAAGGTTCAGGGGTTTCATGCAATGGTCATCCTCGATGCTGCGAAAAAAGCCCATCATTATCTAACCTTAGCGCGCTGCGAGCAACCGCCGCCCGGCCGCGCTCAAGCGATAGCGCGGCAACCGGCCGTTGGGCCTGTCCGGAACCGTCATTTCAATCAGCCCCGCCGCCGGCGCCAAAGCGCCGCCTAGCCGCCCGGAGTACCGCCCTCGGGCTGTGCGGGCCTCCGGTTACGCCCCCGGGCCAAGGCGTGTAGGCTCCAAGCCCGCAGTCATACAGGGGGTGGGCAAGCGAAGTGCCTTCGCCGCTGAGGCGGCGGGTGTCGGGTGCGGCGCTGATCCTTTCAATCGAAACGCCCCTCTGCGCCCTCTGCGGTTCTCCGCGTGCCCTGCGCTCCACATAGGCATCGATCCCTCAAAGCGGGTTCGCCTCCGTGGCATAATCGTCCAGGGCGGGCGCAAACATCGTCGGCCGTTGACGATTGATGCCCTCTTTGTAGCGTCGGTTTGGCATGGCGATCTTGTACGTCGTCGAATCCCGGATACTTTATCGCGGATTGGGAATACTTGCACAACCTCTGGAGCGTGAGAACGATGTAATCCCAGGCCCACCCCAGGCCCATCAGCTTGTTCTTCTTGCCCTTCACCACGATCACCAGCAGGCTGGTATGGGAACTTTCGTCCAGCAGTTTCTGCACCTTGGGGAAGCCGGTGGAGGGCTTGCAGTACATCAGCTTCTTCAAAGGGTGAATTTTTTAGCACGGGAAACGGCATGGCCCACAGCGTGCCCCCGGGTCTACCCGCGGCCGAATCCTATAACCCCGACAATTAAGAACATTTCCCTTTCCTGCCACGATTCGGTATCTTTGTCGCCCAATGGCCACAGGTAAAGGGGGTGGGGATGGAGCTGCGATTGGAAGCCGCGGATGAACGGGTTCTGGGTGAGGTGCGAGGTGAACTGGAGGGCCTTATCGAGCGCTATGGCATGGCGGATGAGCTGCAACTGATTGAAGCTCGCGAGGCGGCGGGTGAGGCGCGGCACCGGGGAGACCCGGTAACCCTCGCCACCATTGCCCTGGTGGCGGCGGGCGCGGGCGGCGCCCTGACCGTGGCCATGGGCAAGGCCGGTTTTCTCACCCAACTGGCGCGGGTGCTGGAAAAGTATCTCCACGGCGGGCAGGTGCGGGCGGTGATCAAGGAGACGCCCAAGACCAGGACCCTGGAGCTGGAGGGCAGCGCCCGCCAGGTGGAGAGGCTGCTCACCGCCTGGCTGGAGAAGCCGCGTGATTGAGGCCATGAAATGTGCCGACGCAGGAGGCGCATCGACTCGGGCGGCTCTGATGCGCCTCGTTCCTCGGCACATCCTATACAGCCGGGAAATGATTCAGGCCCAGGAGTGGCAGTCCTTGAAGGACTGCCACTCCTCGGTGGAGTAAGGGGCCGAGCATGCAAGCCTATCTGCTGAAGATCTTCGAGAGCCAGCCGGGCAACCACCGGCTGCGCTGTTTCGACCTGAACCAGGGCGACAATGCCCCGCCGCTGGCCGAGCACCCGCTGCCGGCCGAGACCCTGAGGCAATTCATCGAGCGCACCGAGGCCCAATACCACTCCCCCCTCGCCCCGGCCCTCCACACCCTGGGGCGGGATCTCTACGCCTGGCTGGAGGATGCCACCCAGGGCTGTATCGGCCGGCTGCGGGCGCGGCAACCCGATCTGGCGCTGCACCTCGACGGCGACGCCGACCTGCGCCACCTGCCCTGGGAGCTGCTGCACGACGGCGACGCCTTCCTCTGCCAACACCCCAATCAGCGCTTTACCCCGGTGCGCCGCGCCGCCCCTTTCGCGCCCCGGGACCCAGGGCCGAAAAACCGCCCGCTGCGGGTGCTCTTCATGGCCTCCTCGCCCCAGGACGCCCACCCGGAACTCGACTTCGAGCGGGAGGAGGCCCACATCCTTTCCGCCGTGCGCGGGAATCTCATGGATCTGGTGGTGGAGGAGAGCGGCAGCCTAGCGGGGCTGCAGCGGGTGATCAACGACTACCGCGAGGGCCGCTTCGACGTGGTCCACCTCACCGGCCACGCCGACATCCACGAGGCCACCGCCTTCTTCTGGCTGGAGGATGAATACGGCCGCAAACAGCGTGCCGACGCCGCCCAGCTCGCCCGCGCCTTCGGCGGTCGCTTTCCGCGGCTGCTGTTCCTCTCCGGCTGTCGCAGCGGCCAGACCCCGGCGCTGGGCATGCCCTCCCTCAGCGAGGCGCTGGTGCAGGCCGGGGCCCCGGCGGTGCTCGGCTGGGGCCTGCCGGTGGGCGACCAGGCCGCCACCCTGCTGGCTGGCGTCCTCTATGAAAAACTGGCCGTGGGCGATCCCCTCGACGCCGCCGTGGCCCAGGCCCGCCAGGCCCTGCTGGAGGGGGAATCCCCCTACTGGCACCTGCTGCGCCTCTACAGCAACGCCGCGCCGCTGACGCCCCTGGTCACCCCGCCGCGCACCCCGGATCGAAAAAAGCTCAAGACCAAGGAGGCGGCGGCGGACTTTCTGGATGCCGAGCGGCGCATGCGGGTCTGCGACCGAAAAAGCTTCGTGGGCCGTCGACGCCTGCTGCAACAGGCCCTGCGCACCCTGTGCGCCCTGCCCGGCGAGGCCGACCACCGGCCCGGCCTGCTGCTCCACGGCATGGGCGGGCTGGGTAAAAGCAGCGCCGCCTCCCGCCTCTGCGACCGCCTCTCCGCCACCCACCGGCACTGGGTCTGGGTGGACCGCATCGACGAGGACGCCCTGCGCCCGGTGATCGCCGAAAAGGCGCGCAACCCGGCGGTGAACGAGGCCCTCAACCAGCCGGATCTCGATCTCGCGCAAAGGCTCACCGAGGTGCTCGACCATCATCTGCAACAGCCCCTGCTCTTCGTCTTTGACAACTTCGAGCACAACGCCGAGACCCGCCGGGAAGACGCCGCCCCCGACCGTCACCTGCCCCGCACCCGCGACGACGGCACCCTGATCCTGCGCCCCGAGGCCGAGGCCGCCCTGCGCGCCCTGCTCCGGGCCATCGACGACAGCCAGAGCGAGAGCCGGGTGCTGATCACCTGCCGCCAGCGTCTGGCCAACCTGCCGCTGGCCGAGCTGGGGCTGCACACCATGCAGGGGGGCGAATGGGACAAAAAGCGCCGCGGCCTGCCCGCCTTCGCCGAGGACTCCCGCGTCGCCGAAGGACTCCGCCAGCGCGCCCTGGAGCTGGCCGCCGGCAACCCGCGCCTGCTCGACTGGCTCGATCGGGTGGTGCAGGATGCCGAGACCGACAGCGAGGCCCTGCTGCAACGGCTGGAGCAGCGCACCGACGAGTTCCGCGAGGACGCCCTGCTCGAGGGGCTGCTGGAACAGCTCCCCTCGCCGGTGCTGCGCACCCTGGCCCTGCTCGCCCTCTTCGAGCTGCCCGTGCCCGAGGCGGCGCTCACCGCGCTGGAGGCCATCCCCGACCCGCCGGCCCGCCTGCGCCGTCTCCTTGCCCTGGGACTGGCGGAGGGGCTGCCCAGCGACGGGCAGCCGGCCTGGTGGTACGCCTCGCCGCTGGTGACGCCCCTGGTGGAGCGGGAGTTGTCTGAGGGCGAGCGCCAGCAGGCCCTGCAACGGGCCGCCCGGGCGCTCCATCGCCTGTGGTGGGCAGGGGGGGGAGGGGATCAGCGAGCGGCAAGCGCTGGAGATTCGGCGGCTGGCGCTCAGCGCCGGCGACCAGCCGATCGCCGCCGAAATCACCGACAGGATCGCCTGGCACGCCATCAGCAGCAACCGCTATCGGGAGGCGCGCAATTGGTGCGAAGAGGCCCTGAGACAAGGGGAGGATTACCGCCTGCTGCATACCCTGGCAAGGGCGGAGCAGGTGCTGGGCATCCCCCAGGTTCAACAACACTATGAACGGGCCCTGGCGCTTGCGCCCCGAATCGACGACACCACCGAACAGGGGGTTGTGAAAGAGGTTGCCGCCCTGATCCACAACCATGCCGATCTACTGGTACAGTTGGGCGACATCCCCCGCGCCCTCGACCTCTGGAACCAGTCCCTCGAACTCAAGGAAAAAATCGGCGACGTGAGGGGCAAGGCCGCGACCCTTCACAACAAGGCCCAAGTCATCGCACAGCAAGGCGACATCCCCCGCGCCCTCGACCTCTGGAACCAGTCCCTCGAACTCCAGGAAAAAATCGGCGACGTGAGGGGCAAGGCCGCGACCCTGGCCTATATGGCCTGGGCGGCGGGAAGGGAAAACGATCACCCACGGGCAGCGAAATTGAATCGCCAGGCCATCGAGGCGCTGGTCAAGATCTCGGCCTGGCCCGACCTGGTCACGGTTATGGACAATCAGGCGGATTATGTGGCCGAAGCGGAGAGTCGCGCCCTTGTGGCTCAAGCCCTGTGGTTGACCCTGCGGGTAGGCGTGCCACTAGAGAAGGCGCTGAATCTGTGTGCCGAGCTGTTGCAGAAGACCGGCGGCCCGGAGGCCCCCCCATGCCCCCCTTCTCGGTGCCGCCGCCCTGTTCATCCTCCGCGCCCGAGGAGAGGGCCATCCCCGCCTCGAAGAGTTGCAGGGCCGGGCCGGCGGCCTCCTCACCACCGCCATTCAGGCCCAGGGGGTCGAAGAGGAGGCGGTCCCCGCCTGGCTGGAGGGGCACAGGGCCTGCTCGATCCCGCACGCACCCTCCCCGAACTGGACCGCCTGCTGCGCTCCTGGGTGGGCGAATGGGTCTTTGATCCCGGGCAATTCCCGCCGCTCGATCCTCAGGCGTCTCCCGCGTTCGCCTTTACGCCGCCCAAGAAGAGACCAAAAGTCGAGGGCGATCTCTGCCCATTGGGGGGCGGACCGGAGGAGTGGCGGACCCAGGGCCTGCGCCCGCTGACCATCCGCTATTTCAGCGGTCACAAAGAGGTCCGACTCTGGACCCGCAACCGCCTGCCCTCCCCCGCGCCCGAGGCCCCGGACGGCGACGAGCTGTTGGCCCTGCTGCTGGGTTCCGTCTCCCTCAAGGCCGAGGAAAAGGCCCGCGTTATCGACAGCGCCGACCAACTGACCCTGGAGCAGCTCACGGGCCTGCACCAGACCCTGAGCGAGGAAAGAGACAAGTTTTCGGAACTGGATCCCAGCCATTTCACGCAAATGGACGCGATGCAGGATGAGGCGCTATTGGACTGGCTGGAATCGGAGGGGGAAGCGGCGGCGGGGTAAGGCGTCACGCTGGTAGAGCCGCGCATCGGTTCTGCGGGCAGTTCTCCTGCTTTGCCAATGCGAGTGCCAAACAGTCGTAACGACTGGGGCCGCGATAGCATTCGGCGAGGCGTTCACTCTCCGCCACGGCCGCGGGCTCGAGTTCGCCAAGTTGCAGGCCACATTCCAGCAGATGCCCATGGTCCCCATCGAGTTCATCCAGAAACAGCATATCCGGGGTCATGAAACTGTACGGTAACTGAAACAGCGCCTCCGCCAAACCGCCATCTTCGATATCGATCAGGATATTGGCGTCGCTAATGAGCAACCGCATGGAGCGACTCCAGCCGGCGCTGGCGATGGAAGCGGGATAGCGGCATCTTCAGCAGTTCGGCGGCCTTGGATTCGCCGATATACCCTTCGGCGAGCGCCCGGTAGACCAGCCGTTCGAAGAGCTGGGTCCGTTCGGGCGGGTAGGGCTCGCCGGGCTCGTTTTTGTGCCAGCCTCTGCCTCTGAACTCCCTAAACAGCCTCTCCGCGATGCCGGGTGCGATAATGTCGCTCTGGCGGGCGCGAAAGATGGTCGCCTGCATGCTGAGGCCGAATTCGTGTTTCAGCAGATCGAGTTCTTTGAGTTCCAGGGCGTGGCGGGATGCACCGAGGCGTCCGCTGATCGCAGCGCGGGGCAGCAGAAAGGCCCCGGCGAAGAGGTCGCACAGGCGTTCTTCGGGATCCTTGCGGGGCGAACGAAGGCGCTCCAGCAGCTCCGGGGCCAGACGACCCTTGAGCACCATAAGGCCGAGTTCATGGGCCAGGGTGAAGCGTTGCCGGTCTCCGCACCAGTCGCCGCCCACCACGATCATCGGGGCATCGCCGACGGCGCCGGATAGGCCGTCGAACCTGGGCTGATCCGCCACCGAGGTGAGGATCACGCGCACCCCGATACTCTCCAGCAGGTCGATGAGTTCCGGGATGGGACCCAAACCAATTGACCAGGCGGCCCGCAGGGCCTCGGCGGTCGCTTCCACGTCCTCTTCGGTATGCAGGCGAGCCGCAATCCCCGCCGGAATGGTGAAGGCGGGAATCGGCGGCGACGGATAGAGATTCAGCAACTCCTGCCAGCGCTCGGCCTGATCCAGCACGTCGCCGCGGATTCGGTCCATCGCCTTTGCGCCCAGCGAGGCCCGTTTGCGAAACTCCACCCCTTTGATTGCCACCGTGAGCGGCCAAAAGAAGAACTCGCCGCGCACGCCCAATTCCCGCGCCAGCTTGATCAACTGGCCAGAGGATGGCTTGAGCTGGTTCGTTTCAAACTTGCTGATGGCGGTGTGGCTAAGCTCCACGCGATTCGCCAACTCCCGAAGGGAGAGGCCGGCCGCCTTTCTGGCTTGGTGTATGCGCGCTCCGATCATGGTCGCGACTCATTCGGGTTTACAGGCTCTATCCAATATCACCTATTGTAAACCCCGCGTCAGGAATTGCCACCCCGGCTGGATCGGGTTGAGCGCCTCACCCGCGATAGATGGACAACTCATCCGCCTCCCGCGCCGCGTCGGGATCCGGGATCGAAGGCGCCGATTCGATATGCTCCGTCACATAGACGGCCGGCAGCCCGTGTTCCTGTGCGCCGACCCGCACATGCTCCTTGTACCAGTGGTAGGGGGCCAGGTTAGAATCAACCTCGGTGGCGCAGTAGGTGAAGGCGTGGATCCTCTCGCCATTGGCCATCTCCACCTCCACAGCCTTCTGGTCATAGCCGTACCCCAGCCCCTCGCAACGGTCCAGGTAGCCCTTTTCCGGTTCGGCGATCTCCCAGATCACGCCGATGACGAAATCCGCCGGGTTGCCGGTTTCGTAGGCGTCGCACTTCGCGGAACCATCGACCCGACTGTGTTTGTGAAAGCGGAGCCGATGGCCGCGCAGCGTGGCCGTATCCAGCTTTTTGGCAGAGGGTGCGCGACGGCTGATACGCAGGAAGGACATGTTGGAGCCATAGGAAAAGTAAAGCATAGTGATACCATAGGCGAAAGGTATTTCGGTTGAACGAAGCCGGGGCTTAGGTGCGTTAGCCCCGCCGCGGATCAAGACGGCAAGGATGGCCAGGCGTCGTTGAATCCACGACCAACCAGCAACCAGCATGGGAAACAAAAATGACTGACGTTGAACCCCCAATTCTGCAACACGACAAGAATCGCCGCAAGTCCATAATCACCCTGCAACGGGGCAAATGGCGGGGCCGGACCTTCCATGCCGATCTCAGTTGCTGCCCCGACCCCGTCTGCCAGTGCAGCCAAGTCACGCTGGCTTGCTCCCCCGCCGAAATCGACGACCCAGGGGCCGATGAAAAGGTCTCCGTGGTCCTGGATTTCATGGATCGGGTTCTGGTGGAGTGTTCAGGGGGCGGCAAGATCGATCCGGCGCGACTGGCGGCCGAGATCGAGGAAGAGGCGACGGCGGAGGATTGGCTTCTGCTTAAAAGCCTGTTCATCGATACCAAACGCAAGGAGATGCAAAAGTTCGATCCGGCCGCCGCCCGCGTCCAACTGCCGCCGGATTTGCTCTGGAACCTCAGCCGAATGGCGGCTTATGTAGAGTTCTTTCCCTACGAAGCACCGATGGAGTTCTCCCACGGCGAGACCCAATGGATGGTTAATGATCAATACTGCATCAACCCCGACTGCGGATGCACTGACGGGGTGCTCCTCTTCGTCCCTTACGATGCCCACATCGACAAGGAGCATATCCCGCAGCATACCCCCTATCCCGCAGTATTTTTTGACGCCAAGAAAGGCCAGGCGACCTCGGTAGCCGCCGCAGGAACCGGTTCGCACTCAGCCATGGAACTGGCCGATGCTTTCTTGAAAGAGCGACCTGATTGCGCCGGGCTCATCAGGAGACGGCGCGAGACCTTGCGCACGCTGATCAAGCATAACCTGCCCCCGCGAAAATCGCCGTTCAAGCAACAGAAAAAGACCGGTCGTAACGCCCCCTGCCCCTGTGGCAGCGGCAAAAAGTACAAAAATTGTTGCGGCGGATGAGGGTTGTCAAGAGACCCATCCGGCTAGAGTCATGGACCGCTGCGCTGGGCTCGGCTTTCCCCCATCGCTAGGCGGAGCGCGAGGCTTGACTCGCGAACGCCTGGAGTGGCGCGCCAAGCCGCGCACTCCGCCTTTGCCTGGCGCCGAATGAGCCTCCGCCGTTTCGGTCCAACGAACTTTTATTGCGCTCGTTCCCAAGCTCTACTTGGGAATGCGGCTCAGCAAGCTCCGCTTGCCGAGAAGCGCGGGTCACGCCGCTCCCGCGGCGCGACCCGCCCCCGGCCCACCCCAGGGGCGCGAGCCCGGCAGCCACAAAACCCGCAACCAGCCCCCGAC
The DNA here is from genome assembly GCA_011389885.1 of Gammaproteobacteria bacterium. Taxonomy (GTDB): domain Bacteria; phylum Pseudomonadota; class Gammaproteobacteria; order Chromatiales; family Chromatiaceae; genus JABBTK01. Next base: position 26,259 of record JAABTK010000035.1, read on the forward strand.
CTCACCCCGGAGTGAAATTATGGAGTGAAATATGGGTGTCCCCTGGTTTCTGGAGGTGGTTTCTGGAGGCGCTGGAGGAAGGGAAGACCGCAAGCGACCTAGCGATAAGTTGAGTCTATAGGCGACGCGAGCGGCCCGCTATTTCCATTTGCCCGGTGTGAAAAGTGCTGCGTTGCATCAAATCAAAGTTGGCATTCATGACTTAACGCACAAATGTGCGATATGTCAACGAAAGACTGGCAACTTCATACTCAGCCACTGATTGGGGTGTGGCTGCTTCTGGCAAAAATAGAGCAACATTCATCCCTTCACTCAGTGAGCTGCTGTATGCCACACCATCAAACCCGCACTTCTTGATGAACTCGCATAAAAATTGGCTGGGAATGTAGTTGATTGCAGCGCTATCAGGAACGACCGGGATGGCCAGTTCTTTGCCGAGTATCTCTAAAAAGTCGATGTCTCCACGCAGAAGAGCGATGCTGCCTTCATCCTCTTCCAGAAACGGCGAAACGAGGGTTCTAGGAGCCCGCAGATCAACAATTTTCAAACCAGCTTCGATTACAAACTCGGCAACGCTTACGATCTCGCCTGGCTGTGCGCGCACCTCACAGATCGCTGTCTCGACTGTCGATCCTAGATACAGGTACGGGATCCCTGTCGGATTAGCGCGACCTGAAGTCGCAAGCATTGCCGGAGGCGCTCCCATTTTTTCGATGGATATTGGCTGTCCGTCTTTCTCTATCCTTGCTCGATACCAAACTTCAGGTTTCTCACCATCGCGCAGAATTAGGTTCGAGAGATGAACCCCCAAGCGTTCAGTGTCGATCACGCTGTCTGGGAAGTAGCGATTGGCGTACTTGAGTTCGTCTGTCAGCGCACGCCATCGTTCCAAGCTGTCGGTGCGACAACTCTCTGACAGGCCGAACTGCCCGCGCACGATCTCACCGTCGTCAAAAACCTCCCCCAGCAGGATCTGCGCCTGAGCCTCAGAAACATTGGGATTACAGAACAGTGACCAATCTGCGCTGAGCCACTCAACCAACGACTTCCCTCCCTCGGAGCGCGGATAGATCGTCAACAGCAGTTCAAAGTAATCCGCCAACTCGCGAGCTGATAAAAGCGGTTGGTTCTCTGAGCCACACGTCGGACACGTTCCTGTTTGGGATGATCTTTGGGGGATAATCTGATCGCGCAAGCCTGCGTCCCCAAAACACTCTGGGCAGCACAACATCACTGAGCCGGATTATCCTTAAAGTACTTTGCGAAGGTCTCGATATGATGTTTCATCGCGAGCTTCTTCACATAGCCCAGACCCGGATAGTGTCCCTTCTCATGAAGCTCTCTGAACTCAGCAATTGCTGATGTATCGTAGTAACGGTTGTCCGCCGAGCCGAGATGCAAAATCAGCTTCGCAAGCGCTTCAGCAAACTTCCCAGCTGGGTCGGTGGGAGTGTCCTGCCGATCAGACTTAAAATGACGGATGTACATAATATCGTCGTCATCGGTATTTATGTAGGTCAGGTGGATTGCAACTGTGTAAGCAGGTCCTCCACTTTCTTGATAGTCATCGCCAACCATAAGGAAGTCCGCAAACCCCGTCATCCCCTCCAAATCGTAGGTGAGATGCAAGTCTGAAAAAACCTCCACATCGGGATGATCTGCATTCCTTCGCTTCTCGAATCCGTCCCTCAGAAGCACGCGATCCGGTTGGAATGCAAAATGCTTCTGATATAATTTGCCAGATTTTCCATCTTCGAAAACGCTACACGCGATACCCGCAACGCCTTCAATTTCTGCTGCCAGAGCCTTCGACTGAGAAAACCCGCTGTGCACCAGTGCAATGTTGTGACCCTTAAAGGTGTTGATGAGCGCAGTTGCTTGTTCGAGCGACGTAGCCTCATCCAACAAAACCCCGACGGTGACTTGCTTATACTCACTGTGCTTGTCGTTTATCAGGCTCACAAGCTCTGCATTGCAGTCCGAGAAATCCCCGATCCGTGGATTTGCAATCACAATTATGCCCGCCCCCTCTTCAAGGGTGACATCGATGGTCTTATTCAAACCATTGAGCTGCGATTTAACCGGCTCCACTATGGGAACAAAGCCACTTGCGCCTAACGTCAGGGCACTCTCTCTGATCGTAATCAGCTCGTATTGCTTGCCCCTAAAATAAGGAAAGTAGATCAACTAGCTGCCCACCCTTTTGCCTCTGCCAAAGGCACATTGAGGACCTCAATTAGATTTCCGAATTCAACGTTTGATATTTTGGTGCTTAGGGCAACAGATTGAAGCGAAGCTGGCAAGTTTTGAATGAATGGCGCAAGATGCGTGAGCGTTCTAGTTTTCTTAAGCACTTTCACCATGGCGCAATGGACTTCCGCTGACGGGATAGTGCGAAAGACTTCCAGGTAAGCCTGATACCGTCGGGTATTTGGCACGTCTGGCAGATCATAGCCAAGGTCTTTTAGGATAAGGCCCGCCTCCCTCATACTGACAACGTCAAAGATGTTGGCGGCGGATGTACGGCCTGGGAGGTTCTGTGCAGGCCGTATCTCGCTGATCTGATAACGACCAGACAACCTTAGAATACCGACGTCCGAAGGCACCGCATCAAAAACTGAGGCCAGATGGTTCTCACCGACGATCACGTTGACAGACGCGAAGACCTTTCGATACTCATCAATCTGACGCTCCAAGCGCGTTAGGCTGTCTCGTTCCGACTTTATTTCGTAGACAGCCCCGGTGCCGTTGAGAATGACCACATCGGCTTTACACCGACCGACACGAAACTCTGTTATCATCGAAGCTGTGTTGAGCGAGTGCGTTCCCAGCAAAACCCTGTGGGTGAGTGCAGCCTTATAGGCGTACTCGTGACGAAATTCGGCTTGCCGAAGGTATCCAAACGCACACTCGAAAGCCTCGCCGATGGTAACGCTCTCAGTGAGTTCGCCGTCAATTCCAGACTCAACAAGCAACCTCGCGAACATTGGCGATTGGCCCGTCTTCGCCAGCTCCTTGATCACAGTTCTAGAAAAGAACCTGCTTACCGCTGATGCACTTATTGCGTTGCAATTATTCATTTTCTGTACCAAAGGATTGGAAATTCAACCGCCTCCGCGAAATTATCCCCCTGATCTGGAGCGCCGTCAAGACTCGGTTTGAGCCCTTCTGACCACCGGAGGGCGATGATGGAGATGACCACCGGAGGGCGATGATGGAGAAGAAATGGGCCTGTCAGGAGGTGTTTGAGACGGTTGTCACGGCAGGGAGAGGGACGGAAAGCGGTGAATTTCGCGCGAACGGCAACAGCCAGCCCCGCAGCCCGGCGCGGGCTGTTACCAGGATACCCGTTGATCGTATTCGTACTCTGGCTCGGGCTGGACGATAGGGTCGCCCTGAAGGTAATCCTCGGCAGCGATGGCCTCTTCCCCGGAACCTTCGTGGAACGAAGGCGGCCCCCTGGCTGAGGCGATCCGGGGCGGGGTAGCGGGCTCGCCGATAGGCTCCAGGATGGCCCGTACGTCCACCGCCTCGGCAATGAAGGCGATGATCCGCACCTGCCTGCCGGCAGGCAGGTCTCGGCCCCGCAGCGGGGGCAAGTCAAAGGGAATGCTTCGTAGATGCGGGCCAGCAGCATGACCCAAAAATCCGCCGGGAGCGGATTTTCGCGCAAGCCCCCATGGATGGGGGCGAGTCCCAAGGATGGGACGAGCAAAAATCCGCCGGGAGCGGATTTTCGCGCAAGCCCCCATGGATGGGGGCGAGTCCCAAGGATGGGACGAGCAAAGGTAGCGTGCGGGGGAGCGCCCGATAGCCAGCGGCGGGTCGTCCGCTGCCGTCTCTGCCGCAGGCTTCGTTTCAGGCTCCGGCGCCTCGGGATGTGGCGCGAGGGCGGTGACCACCGGACGCAACGGCGAGTTGGGTGCGAGCACGCCGTAGTAACGATGCCGATGTTGTCTGGGCGGTGGAACTAGAGCGGCGATGCGGCCGATCAGTTCCAGCGGTGAAAGGATGAGTTCGGTGCGTCCGTCAGGGCCGGGCTTGGCTGGCAGGTGTTGCGGGAGAACGCGCCTGACCGCAGCCTGGGGCGTAGCGCAGAACCGGGCAGAACCGCCCCTATCTATGGGGGAATCAAGGAGGAATCAAGGACACCCAAGCTTTCCCAGGTTTTAGTTTTCCGGATCGGGGGCGACGGGAGCCGATTGACCTAAATTCTCCCAGGCTTCAAGGGTCAAGTTTTTGGGTGTCCTCGTCTTTCCTCGTCTTTCCTTGACCTAAATTCTCCCAGGCTTCAAGGGTCAAGTTTTTGGGTGTCCTCGTCTTTTCTTCCCTCGTCTTTTCTTCCTCGTCTTCCCTGGTGACGGGCGCGGCGCTGGCAGGTCGCGACCAAAGCCAATGACCGGGGGCGCGCCTTTGCCCATCCTGTCCGTCCGCCCGCCCGCGGCGGTCGAGGCTTGAGCCGGTGCGAGCGAAGCCTCCAGGTGTTGGTGATGCCCCACGGCCCGGCTAAAGCCACGACCTCCCAAGCGCCCCCGGCACTGGAGCGCCACACCAGCAAGCAGAACCTCCTCTGCGTCCTCTGCGTTCCTAATCTGCGCCTTCTGCGTCCTCAATGGCGCGGTTTCGGTTATTGGCGCCTTGCTGGGCGGGTGCATGGCAGTTGCGCCCCGGCGTATTAGCCGTGTCGGTCCAGCAGCAGGTTGCCGTATATGTCGGCCTCCGCCCGCCAGCCGGGGGCCAGCCAGGTGGTGGCCACCTGTTCAGTGATGAGGGCCGGGCCGGCGATGCACTGCCCCGGCAGCAGGTCTTGCCGTGCGTAGACCGCCGCCGGGTCCGCGGCGCCGAATACGGCCGTTTGGCTTACCGCAGCGCCGGGCGCGGGCGCGGGCGGGCGTTTTTCCAGCTCGAACACCAAGGGCGGGGCCTTGAGCGCGGCCCGCAGGTTCACCAACTCCACCTCGCCGTGGATGCGGTGCCCATTGCGGCGCTCGTGCTGCATCTCGAATTCGGCGCGGCTGCCGGCGACGCCGCGCCAGGGGTTGTTCAGGGTATGGGACTGGCCCCGGTAGCGCAAATCCAGGCTGTATTCCACGCTCAATTCGGCGCGCTCGCAGCCCTCGCGCTCCAGGGCCAGCCGGCCCTCTTCGGCCAGTTCGTCCAGCTCCCGGTTGATTTGCATCGGGTCCGCCTCGGACAATAGCCCTAAACGGGTGCGCGAGACCTGCCGCCCCGGCCGGGCGCCCAGCATGCCGAGGGCCGACAGCACCCCGCCATGCACCGGGGCCAGGATGCGCGGGATCTCCAGCGCCTCGGCCAGCGCGCACACATGCAGGCCGCCGGCGCCGCCGAAGCAACTGAGCACGAATTCCCGCGGGTCCAGGCCGCGTTGCACCGAGATCACCCGCAGCGCGGTCATCATCTGTTCGTCCGCCACCCGCACCACGCCCGCCGCCGCCTCTTCCAGGGTGCAGCCCATGGCCGCGGCCAGGGGCTGCATGGCGGTCCGCGCGGCGGCCGCATCAAGCCGCATCCGCCCGCCCAGAAAGGCGTCGGGCAATAGGCGGCCGAGGATTAGGTTGGCGTCGGTCACGGTGGGGCGGTCGCCGCCGCGCGCATAGCAGGCGGGGCCGGGCGCGGCGCCCGCGGACTCGGGCCCCACCTGGAGCATGCCGCCGGCGTCGAGGTAGGCCACCGAGCCGCCGCCGGCGCCGATGGTGTGCATATCCACCATGGGCACGCCCACGGGGTAGGGGCCGATGCGGCCCTCGCTGGTGAGTTTGGGCTCGCCGTCCACCAGCGCCACGTCGGTGGAGGTGCCGCCCATATCGAAGGTCAGCAGCTTGCGCCGGCCCGCCGCCTCGCCCGCCAGGGCCGCCCCCCGCAGGCCGCCGGCGGGGCCTGAGAGCAGCAGCCGCACGGCCTGGCGGGCGGCCTGGGGGGCGGCGATGGTCTCGCCGGAGCTTTGCATCACCGCCACCCGCGCGCCGGGCAGGCCGGCGTTCAAGCGCTCCAGATAGCCCGCCACCCGCGGGCCGATCCAGGCGTTGAGCCAGGTGGCGATGCCGCGTTCGTATTCGCGGATCTCGGGCAGCACCTCGGAAGACAGGCTAATGAAGAGCCCAGGGGGGAGGACGCGGGCGATGGCTTGTTCCATGGCCGGGTCGAGGTAGGAGTACAGCAGGTTGATCGCCACCGCCTCGGGTCGCAGGCGCTCGACCTCGGCCAGCAGGCGCTTCAGTTCGGCCTCTTCTAGCGGCGCCGCCACCTGGGCGTCGGCGGCCAAGCGGCAATCGGCTTCAAGGCACAGCGCGGCGGGGACCGGCGGCGGCTGGGGCGCGGGTTCTAGCCGGTATAGCTCGCGCCGGGCCTGGCGGCCGATGGTGAGCAGGTCGGCAAGGCCCTTGTTGCCGATATAGCAGGTGCGAACCCCCTTGCCTTCGAGGGCGGCGTTGGTGGCCACGGTGGAGCCGTGGATCACCCGCAGGCCGGCGGAACCCAGGCCGAGTTCGCGTATCCCCTGCAAAATCGCCCGCTCCGGGGCCTCCGGGGTGGAAAGGACCTTGTGAATGGTCAAGGCCCCGTCGTCATACAGCACGAAGTCTGTAAAGGTTCCGCCGGTATCGATCCCGATCAGTTTCACGCCTGTACCCGCTCGACTCCGCGCCTAGGGTGGTAAACAGGCAACCATACCCCCATGCGGCGCGAACGACAATCACCCTAAATTTTGTCCGCCCATACCCGGATTTAATGAGGCGCGCCAGCCCGCCCGCGCGCCACGCGGGGAAAAGCGGTCCATAGTAGGAACGCAGGCCAGGCGGAGAACCGCAGAGGGCGCAGGGTTGAGGCTTGGCTGTGAATCAACCGAGGAGTGGCAGTCCTCGGAGGACTGCCACTCCTTGGGCTGATTCATTTCCCTGCGTGGTGCATCACTCTATGACCGTTAGCCGGGCTTGGGGGCATCGACAACGCTTGGGGCTTCGTTCGCCCCGGCTTAAAGCCGCGACTTCCGTGGTTGTTTCCGTTACATCGGCGCGGGCGGGCTTGGGGCGTGGGGCAGGCATCCCCGCGCCAAAGGGCAACACAGGCAAGCAAAGCCGTCTCTGCGCCCGCTGCGGTCCTCTGCGTTCCTAAGCGCCGTGGTTTCCGCTACTTGTGGCCGCTGTACTAGCCCGGCATGTCCTCCTGGCGTCGGAACTCGGCGCCTCGGCAGTGGTAGCAAGGCGGGATGTGCCCGGCCTTGCTGAAGGTCATGGTCTTGCCGCAGTTCACGCAGGCCAGGGTCCCGGGGCCGGTGATCTCGCCGGTGCGGTAGAGGGAGGCCTGGCGGGCGTTTTCGGCGAATTGCTCCAGCTCCACCCGGGTGCGGTCGGCCACGCCCATCATCATCTGCAGCAGGCTGCTTTCGATCAACTCGGTCTCCAGCCGCAACCAGCGGCGCAGGTCCGAGTCGTTGTCGGCCATAAAGCGCGCGGCGTCGTTGAGGTCCCGCTCCAGGTACTCGCTGACCCTGTCCGCCTCTTCGCGGGTCAGCTCTTCCATCTCCACCGCCCGCTCGCGGGCATGGGCGATGGTCTCGCGCAGACTCGGGAGCTGGGCGGATTCGCCGCCGCGCAGCAGCTCGTCCACCCGCTCCAGCATGTTTTCATAGGCCTCGACCATGCGGTCCAGGGTGTTCTTTTTTTCGTCTTCGCTCATGGCGTTCTCCTCTAACCCTTGCCCCGATTTGCGATAGAATTCGGGTTTCTCTGTCTAAGTATAGCCGCTCGCGGATGCTCAAACCCCCCCTGCCCCTGCTGCTGGTCATCGTACTGCTCCAAGGTTGCGCCTCGGGTCCGCCGCGTCAGGTCGATGACCTGTGCGCGGTGTTTGCCGAGAAGCCCGCTTGGCATCCCGCCGCGCACGCAGCAGAGCGGCGCTGGGGCGTCCCGATCCCGGTGACCATGGCTATCATACGCCATGAGTCGTCTTATCGGGAGGACGCCCGCCCGCCGCGGCGGCGCCTGTTGGGCGTGGTGCCCTGGTTTCGCCCGTCCTCGGCCTTCGGCTTCTCCCAAGCCACGGATGGGACCTGGGACTGGTACCGGGAGACCACCGGCAACCGCTGGGCGGACCGCGACGACTTTGAGGACGCGGCGGACTTCGTGGGCTGGTATCTGCACCAAAGCGAACGCCTGTTGGGGTTGTCCAAACAGGATGTCTACAATCAATATCTGGCCTACCATGAGGGCCAGGGCGGTTACCGCAGAGGCAGTTACCGCAGCAAGGCCTGGCTGTTGGCGGTGGCGCGGCGGGTGGCGCAGACGGCGCGCCGCTATGGCGTGCAGTTGAGCGGCTGCCAGGCGGAATTGGAACGGAACGCCCGTTCCTGGTGGTTTTTTTAATCCAAGGGGTTTGCTGGCGTGAAAACGAATTTCTTTCCGACCTTGCCGCTGGTTGCGATCCTGCTGCTGGGGGCCGCGGCGACGCCGCAAGCGGCCGAGCCTGAGATGCTGGCGGACCAAATCCAGCGCCTGGCGCAGCAGCATGAATTCAGCCTGCGCGGGGCCGAACTGACGGCCAAGACCCCGGCGCGGCGGGCCGGCGGCGACCTCTCCCAACAGCTCAAGGCCCTCTTGGAGGGGTTTAGCTATATGCTGATCGCACCGCCCGGGACCGGCCCGGAACGGCTGATCATCCTGGGCGAAAATCAGCCCCTGCCGCCGCTGAAGCAGGGCATTGAGATCGTGGTGCCCACCGAGCGCCAGGGGGCGCATCACCTGGTGGAGGCGATCTTGCGCGGCGATCACGGCCTGGAGCTGGGCCAGCAATTGATGGTGGACACGGGCGCCACCTATGTGGTGCTGGCCGCGAGCCAGGCCGACGCCTTGGGCATGGACCCCCAGGGCATGGCGCAAAAGACCATTCAAACCGCCAAGGGCCAGCTTCAGGCGCGGGTGGACCAGCTACCGGCCATGCGCCTGGGGGCGGAAGAGATTTTCGACGTGGACGTGGCCTTTATCGACGACGAACTGCTGGGCGGCAACGGCCTGCTGGGCATGAGCGTACTCAATCGCTACCGAGTGACCCTGGACGACCAGGAAAACACCTTAATCCTGGGCGGCAAGGACGGCGACTAGACGCGGGCCTGGGGGTTCATGGGCTCTCGGAACGTAGAGCGCGCGGAGAACCGCAGGGGGCGCAGGGTTGAGGCTTTAAGCCAGGCTTGGGGGCTTCGTTGGCCTAAGCACTGAGCACTAAGCACTAACCGCCAAATTGAACCACAGATAGACACGGATAGCCGGGCTTGGGGCCTTAGCTCGGCGACCCCTCCGCCGGGTTAAAGCCCCGGGTCGCGGGCAGTACGCGCTCGGACACAAGGCGCGCCAGGTCGGCGGTTTCGGGGTAATCCGCACCGACCTCGACAATGTACCCCAGGGTGCGCGGGATATCCTGAAGATAGCCCGGCTTACCGTCGCGCTGGTCGAGGCGGGCGAAGATGCCGGCGGCCTTGAGGTGGCGCTGCACGCCCATGAGGTCGAACCAGCGCATGAAGCGCGCTTGGTGCTCGGGGCGCGCCACGCCCGAGTGCAGGGCCAGGTGAAAGAAGCCCGCGGCCCAGTCTTCCACCCGTTGCCGCGGCCAGCGGATGTAGCAATCGCGCAGCAACGACACCAGGTCGTAGGTCAGCGGGCCGACCACGGCGTCCTGAAAGTCGAGGATGCCCGGATTGGGCGCGGCGTCCGCGCCGGGCGTGACCATCAGGTTGCGCGAGTGATAGTCCCGATGCACACAGACCTGCGGTTGCTCCAGGGCGTTGGCGATCAGGGCCTCGAACGAGCGCTCCAGCAGCGCCCGCTCCTGCGCGTCCAGCGCCAGCCCGAGCTTGCGCCCCAGCAGCCAATCCGTGAACAAGCCCATCTCCGCGCCCAAAAGCGCCCGGTCATAGGCCGGAAGCCCCTCGGTCGGCCCGCAGGCCTGGATCGTCATTAAGGCCCCGAGGGCGTCGCCGTAGAGCCGCTCAACGGTGGCGTCGTTCAGCCGATCGAGGTACAGGGTGTCGCCGAGGTCGCTTAACAGCAGAAAACCCTGTTCCAGGTCCGCGGCGAGGATGGCGGGCACATGCAGCCCCTGCTCGGCGAAGGCGCGGGCCAGGTGCAGGAAAGGCCCGCAGTCCTCTCGGTGCGGCGGCGCGTCCATGGCGATACAGGTCGCGCCGTCCGGCAGCGCGAGGCGGAAATACCGCCGAAAGCTCGCGTCGCCCGAGGCCGGGGTCAGCTCAAATCCATCCGGAATCTGCTCTAGTTGCTGAATCCAAGAGCGCAGTTTTTGCAGGCGTTCGGGCATGGGAATCCAGTTCTCGGCGGCCGGCGGAATAGCCTGCCGCCGCTTCGGCGTTGAAGAATCCGCAATTCTATGCCATTTTATCACCCCTTTTCCATGCCCCTTTGGCCTGCATGAACCCACACCTGCAAACAACAACACGCTTGGCCCTCATTGTGGCTGCCGCCTTGGCCGCACCCTTGGCGGGGGCCGCAGCGGCCGCCGCGAGCCTCGACCAGGGTCTGAACTGGTCCGCTTGCGGCCCCTTGTCGGCGCCGCCGCCCGCCGCCGCGCCGGCCGCCGAAGGCCCCATCGAAATCGCCGCGGACAGCGCCGAACTGTTTCCGGATGAACGCCTGGTGGAGCTGCGCGGCCGGGTGGAGATCCAGCACGGCGAGACCCGGCTGGAGGCCGATCAGGTGCGCTACGATGACCGCGCCGGGGTGGCCGAGGCGGCGGGCGGGGTGTTTTTGCAACAGCCCGGTCTGCGCATGGCGGGCCGCTCAGGGGCGCTCAACCTGCGCGATGACAGCGGCCGCCTGGAGGCCGCCGAATACCGCCTGCCGGCCCAGCGGGCGCGCGGTCGAGCGACCGTCGCCGAGGTGGTGAACCCCGAACTCTCCCGCTTTTGGGACATCAGCTACAGCACCTGCGCCCCAGGGCGGGACGACTGGCTGCTGGAGGCGCAAACCCTGGAGCTGAACCGGGCCGCGGGCTGGGGCGAGGTGGAAAACGCCCGCCTGTCCTTTATGGACGTGCCCATTCTGTATCTGCCCTGGGCCACCTTCCCCATCGACGAGCGCCGTAAATCGGGGTTCCTCACGCCCTCGGCGGGCCAATCCTCGGAGACCGGCTTCGACCTCACGCTCCCCTATTACTTCAACCTGGCGCCCAACCTGGACGCCACCTTGGCGCCGCGGCTAATGAGCAAACGCGGGCTGTTGCTCGGCGGCGAGCTACGCTATCTCGGGCGCGGCTTTCAGGGCCTCGCCGATGCCGAGGTGTTACCCGACGACCCCGACTACAGTTTAGGCAACAGCACCCGCGGGGCCTTCTCGCTGGCGGCGGACGGGCGCCCGGCGCCGGGCTGGGGCTTCGACCTCGGCTTTCGTTGGGTGTCCGACGACGATTACCTAGAAGACCTGGGCAACGGCCAGGCCGTGACCGCCCAACATCACCTGGAGCGGCGCGCAGACCTGCGCTACAACGGCCCCGGCTGGAGCCTCCTGGGCCGCCTCCAGGACCACCAAACCATCGACCCCGGCATCCTGCCCGGGAACGAGCCCTACGCCCGACTGCCGCAACTGCTGTTGGCGCTGGAACAACCCGAGCAATGGGGCGGCTTGACCTATCGCCTGCACGGCGAATACGTCTATTTCGATCACGCCGAGGGCGTCACCGGCCACCGCCTCGACCTGCGGCCCGGCCTCAGCCTGCCGCTGCGCCGCAGTTGGGGCTTCATTGAGCCGGCCCTGAGCGCCCGCTACACCGCCTACGACCTTCAGGACCCCGCACTCGGTCAAGCGGACAACCCCGAGCGCGCCCTAGGCGCCTTCAGCCTGGATGCCGGCCTGATCTTCGAGCGCCCGGCCGAGTGGTTCGGCGCCGCCCTGACCCAAACCCTGGAGCCGCGCCTGTTCTACCTCTACACGCCGCATGAAAACCAAGACGACCTGCCGGTGTTCGACAGCGCGGAGCTGGATTTCGGCTTCGCCAACCTGTTTCGCGAAAACCGCTTCAGCGGCGCCGACCGCATCGGCGACGCCAACCAACTCAGCACCGCCCTCACCACCCGCGCCCTCTCCTCCGACACCGGCGAGGAAATCCTGCGGGCCAGCCTGGGCCAGGTGAGCTATTTCCGGGATCTGGAGGTCCAACTGCCGGGCCAAGCCGCAGAATACGACCCCAGCTCCGCCCTCGTCGGCGAGGCGGCGGCCCGCCTGACGCGCAACTGGCAGGCCCGCGCCGCCATCCAATGGCAACCCCACGCGGACGCCGGCGCCACCGAGCACTCGGCTCTGCTGTTGCAGTACCGAGACGGCCCCAAACGCATCGCCAACCTGGGCTACCGCTACCAGGCGGGGCTGCTGGAACAGGGCGATATGTCCGCCCGCTGGCCGCTGTCCGAACGCTTTCATGCGGTGGCCCGCTGGAACTATTCGCTGCGGCACACGGAAACCCTGGAGGCCTTTGCCGGTCTGGAATACGACACCTGCTGCTGGGCCGCGCGGGCCATTGCCCGCCGCTATGTGAACGACGTGGCGGAAGCGCCCGAAAACGCCTTTTTCATTCAGCTGGAACTTAAGGGTCTCACCAGCTTGGGCGACAAGGTAGACGATTATCTAGAACAAGGGATCCTCGGCTACGGTGGATAACCGCCGACCGCCCCGGCTCCTAATGAGATTCAAACTGAGGTGACCAACCCATGCTCCGAAAACCCTTCCGCGGCCTTTTGGCCCTGCTGCTCGGGCTGTCGCTGAGCGGCCAGCCGCTCGCCGCCGGTTATCAGGACCTCGACCGCATCGTGGCGGTGGTGGACGCTAACGTCATCGTGCAAAGCGAATTGGATGCCGAGGTGCGGCAGGTGCTGCTCCAGTTGCAGGAAAAAGGCGGCCCCGCCCCGCCGCGGCGCGTGCTCGAAGAACAGGTGCTGGAGCGGCTGGTAGTGCAACAGTTGCAATTGGCGGCGGCGGAAAACGCCGGCATCAAACTATCCGACGACATGCTCGCCGAAGCGGTGCAGAACCTGGCCCGCAACAACAACATGAGCATTAGCGAACTGCGTGCGGTGCTGGAACAGGAGGGGGTCAGCTTTAACCAGTTTCGCGAAGGCATCCGCCAACAACTAATCATTAAGCGCCTGATTCAAAAAGAAGTGGCGCGTCAAATTCAGGTCAGCGACCGCGAGGTGGAATCCTTCCTGCAGCGCCAAGACGCGGGCGCGGACGACACCCTCTACCACCTCAAGCATATCCTAATCGCGGTGCCCGACGGGGCCTCGCCGCAGGTGGTGCAGGCCGCCCGCGCCGAGATCGAAGGGCTAATGGGGCGGGCGCGGGAAGGGGTGCGCTTCGCGGGCCTGGCCATGCAGCACTCGGACGGCCAGCACGCGCTCGAAGGCGGCGACCTGGGCTGGCGCCGGCGCGAGCAAATCCCCACCATCTTCAACGACCTGGTGAGCCGCATGCAGCCGGGCGAGGTGGCTGGCCCGGTGCGCAGCGCCTCCGGCTTTCACATCATCCAACTGACCGAAAAGCGCGGCGGCGAGCGCGTAGTGGTCACCCAGACCCACGCCCGACATATCCTGATCCGGCCCAATGAAATCACCGCCGACCAAGACGCCCGCCAGCGCCTGGAGCGCTTGAAACAACGCATCGAAGACGGCGACGACTTCGGCAACCTAGCCCGCTCCCACTCCGACGACGAGGGCTCCGCCATTCGCGGCGGCGACCTCGGCTGGGTCAACCCGGGGGACACGGTGCCCGCATTCGAGGCCGCAATGGCCGCCCTGAGCCCCGGCGAAATCAGCGCACCCTTTCGCAGCGACTTCGGCTGGCACATCGTGCAGGTGCTCGAACGGCGCCGCCACGACAGCACCGAAGAGGTGAAACAGGCCGAGGCGCGCAAGGTGTTACAGGAGCGAAAGCTCGAAGAGGAGACCGAACTCTACCTGCGGCGGCTGCGCGACGAGGCCTTTGTGGAAATCCGCCTCGAAGACTCCCTGTTATGACCCCGCGCACCCGGCCCCGGCTGGTGTTCACCCCGGGCGAACCCGCGGGCATCGGCCCCGACCTCGCCATTCGGCTCGCCGAGCGCCGGCTAGACGCCGAAATCATAGTCGCGGCGGACCCCAAGCTGCTCGTGCAACGGGCGCGCCGCCTCGGCGCCCGCGTGGAATTCGACACCTTCGACGGCGACGGCAACGCCCCGCAGACCCCGGGCCGGCTCAAGGTGCTGCCGGTGGTGTTAGAACAAGAGGTGCGCCCCGGCCACCTCAACAGCGCCTGCGGCTGCTATGTGCTGGCGACCTTGCGGCGGGCGATCAAGGGCTGCCTGGAAGGCGAATTCGACGCCCTAGTCACCGGCCCGGTGCATAAGGGCGCCATCAACGACTCGGGCGTCAGCTTCAGCGGTCACACCGAATTCATCGCCGAAATCACCGGCGGCTCGCCGGTGATGATGCTCGCCACCCAAGGCCTGCGGGTGGCCCTGGCCACCACCCACCTGCCGCTCAGCCAAGTCAGCCAGGCGATTACCGCCGCCGGCCTGGAACAGACTATCCGCGTGCTGCACCACGACCTCTTCCGGCGCTTCGGCATCCCCGAGCCGCGCATCCTGGTGTGCGGACTCAACCCCCACGCCGGCGAAGGCGGCCACCTGGGGCGCGAAGAGCTGGAGATCATCGGCCCGCTACTGGAAAAGCTGCGCGCCGACGGCATTCACGCCATCGGCCCCCTGCCGGCGGACACCCTATTCACCCCCAAATACCTGGAACACGCCGATGCGGTGCTCGCGATGTACCACGACCAAGGCCTGCCAGTGCTCAAGCACAAAGGCTTCGGGCGCGCGGTCAACATTACCCTCGGCCTGCCCATCATCCGCACCTCAGTAGACCACGGCACCGCCCTGGACCTTGCAGGCAGCGGCAAGGCCGACCCCGGCAGCCTAGATGTGGCCCTAGAGACCGCACTGGAGATGGTCCGCACCCTGCGCTTGGACTAAGCGGTTCCCCCCAATCGCCTGACCCACAACACGAGCCCGCCCGAATGACCGACACCCGCACCTGCTATATCTACAAAAGCCCCAAACGCGACCTCATGTACCTCTACCTGCCGCAAAAAGACCGCTTCGACGACCTGCCGGACGCCATGCGCACGCATTTCGGCGAACCGATCTACGTAATGGAGCTGGAACTGCACCCCCAACGCCCGCTGGCCCAAGCCAAAGCGCCCCGCGTGCTAGAGGCCCTCGCCGAACAAGGCTTCTACCTGCAAATGCCGCCCAAAGACCCCTGGGCGGCCTAGCCCTGCGCCCTCTGTGGTTTAGCCAAAACTGCGCCCTATTGTTAACCACAGACGGCACAAAGCTCACAGAGACAAGCGACAACCACGGATAAACACCGATTGCCGCGTCTGGTATAGGATGTGCCGAGAGAAACGAGGCGCATCGCTGCGGCTTTGTGATGCGCCTCGCGGCACTCGGCGCATCCTATCCGAACTCCTAACGCAAAGGACGCCAAAGCGAAATAAGACCCCAAAAACCCGCGGAGCAAGGATTCGTGTCCATTCGTGTCCATTCGTGGTTCTCCTCCTTAGTCCGCGCAGGGCACCGGTGATGGGCACGGCGCTGATAGATCGCGACCAAAACCAATGACCGGGGGAGCGCCTTTGCCCATCCTACGCGCTTCGG
>JAABTK010000036.1 GCA_011389885.1 Gammaproteobacteria bacterium
ATAATGGTTCGACATCACCGCGTAGGCGCAGATGTCGATGGCGTAGGCCCCGCCCAGCTCGGCCAGGCGGTCCACCACCCATTCCTTGCGATGCTCATAGCTCTTCCCGGTGAGCGAGTCCTCGCCGCACAGGAAGGCGCGCCGCACGCACCGGCTGATGCAGTGGTAGTAAGGCGTTGTTTCCGCATCGATTAGCTGATTTCTGGCTCGGGTCATGGTCTGGATCTCCGCTGCTGCTAGGACGGCTTAGTTCAAGTTTAGCAGAAGGGAAGCGGGGGTCAAGTTTTTGGGTGTCCTAAACTGTTCTAAACTGTTGCTAAACTGTTTTATTTTTTGGGTGTCCTAAGCTGTCCTCCTAAGCTGTCCTTGTCTTAGCTCTTAGGGTGTCCTTGTCTTAGGACGTTATTTTTTGGGTGTCCTAAGCTGTCGTCCTAAGCTGTCGGTCTTACTTCTTGTCTCTCCTCCTACAAACCCAAAAAAGGGGCCATTCGGCCCCTTTGATGAGATGCAGTGAGATGCAGATTCCTGGGATAGGATTGACGGGTCTTGGATCACGGACCTTGGATCACAGGTCCTTGGTGATGGTGAAGGCGCCGCGAATTTGGCCCTTTTCGTAGCCGCGCGCGAGGTCGTTGGGGTATAGCTCGTCGAGCTTGGCCTCAACCTTGGGGTCGAGTTCCTGGCCGTGACACTTGAGGCAGACCTCGCCTGTGGGGATGGCCTTCATGAAGCGGAACTGCTCGTCGCCCTTGTCTTCCATCACTTCCCAGTAGGCCAGTTCGTCTATGGGCTTGCCCGCGGCCAAGGCTTCTTCGAACTTCATCAGCACCCGTTGTTCCCACTGGTCGGGGACGTTGTCCGGGTTGCGGGGCTTGAGGCTGGTGCGCCCCAGGTCCATGTCGTGATCCTGGCTCTTGATCCGGGCCAGCGCCGGCGCGGTCTGCTGGCAGACGGAGATGGCATGCACCGGGCCGCCCTCTTTCATGGCCGTCACCAGCTCGCCCTTCAGGGTGGCGAAGAAATCCTGAATCGCAGCCTTGCTTTGCTCCAGGTGGGCCTTGGCGGCGCCGTGATTATCGGCCAGCGGCGCGGAAAGCGGCAGCGCAGCGATGAGAGCGGCAAGCAACAACTTCTTCATAACGTCCTCTCTTGGTCATTCGATTTGGGTTGGCGGTTGCATGAACCGAAAGCAGGGTGGAATATAGCAACAATCTCGGCGCTCGAAAAGCGCGCCCGCCGCCGTCGGGGAACCCGGGGCCGATGACCGCAGTCCTGGGCGTTCCTCTACGCCCGCTGGGTTTCTGCCGCGGGTTTTTTCCGTTTTGGCGGGCGGCCGCACTAGGCGGTGACCGTCTTCGGGCCGCCCTCGGCGCCGAGGATCAGCACGTCCGCCGGGCGCAGGGCGAAGATGCCCACGGTGACCACGCCGGCGAGGTTGTTGATTCGCTGTTCCAGCTTGATGGCCTCCATGATCTCCAGGTTATGCACGTCGAGGATTACGTTGCCGTTGTCGGTGACGAAGTTGTCGCGCCACACCGGGGTGCCGCCCAGCTTCACCAGCTCTCGGGCCACATAGCTGCGCGCCATGGGGATCACCTCCACCGGCAGCGGAAACCGGCCCAATACGTCCACCAGCTTGCCTTCGTCGGCAATGCAGACGAACTTTTTGCTCGCCGCGGCCACGATCTTTTCGCGGGTCAGGGCGCCGCCGCCGCCCTTGATCAGCTGGAGGTGGCGGTTGGCCTCGTCGGCGCCGTCGATATACAACTCCAGCCCGCCGGCGGCGTTGAGGTCCATCACCGGGATGCCATGGGACTTCATGCGCTCGGTGGAGACCTCGGAGCTGGACACCGCGCCCTCGATCTTGTGTTTGATCTTGGCCAGGGCGTCGATGAAGTGGTTGACCGTGGAGCCAGTGCCCACGCCCACCACTCCGCCTTCGACATAGTCGATTGCGGCCTCTGCGGCCATTTTTTTCAGTGCGTCTTGCGACATCTTGCTCTCCTGGGGCAAAAACTCGGATCGGCTATGATAACCTTGAGGGGAATGCCTGTCATACGCGATTTCCAATCCACTACCGTAAAGAACCGGATCATGCCCCAGACCTACATTGAGCGCATCCTACGCGCCCGCATCTACGACTTGGTCAAAGAGACGCCCTTGCAGGCGGCCGAGCGCCTGTCGGAGAAACTCGCCAACCAGGTGCTCTTGAAGCGTGAAGACCAGCAGCCGGTATTCTCCTTCAAACTGCGCGGGGCCTACAACAAGGCGCTCAATCTGAGCGAAGAGGAGCTGGCGCGCGGGGTGATCGCCGCCTCCGCCGGCAACCATGCCCAGGGCCTGGCCCTGTCGGCCAAGCACCTCAAGCGCAAGGCCACCATTGTAATGCCCCAGACCACGCCGCCGATCAAGGTGCAGGCGGTGAAGGGGCACGGCGGACGCACTATCCTGCACGGCGACAACTACGACGCGGCCTTTCAAAAGGCCATGGAGCTGTGCGAAGAGAAGGGCATGACCTTCGTCCATCCCTTTGATGACCCGGAGGTGATCGCCGGCCAGGGCACCGTCGGCATGGAGATCCTGCGCCAATCCCATTGCCCGCCGGATGCGATCTTCGTCCCGGTGGGCGGCGGCGGGCTGATCGCCGGGATCGGGGCCTATGTGAAGTACCTCTACCCGCAGACCAAGATTATCGGCGTGGAGCCCGAGGACGCCCCTACCCTGCACAAGTCGCTGGAGGCGGGCCGCCGGGTGATCCTGAACCAAGTCGGCCTATTCGCCGACGGCGTGGCGGTGAAACAGATCGGCAAGGAGACCTTTCGCCTGGCCAAGCAGTTGGTGGACGAAGTAATCTTGGTCACCACCGACGAAATCTGCGCCGCGATTAAGGACGGCTTCGACGACACCCGCAACATCGTGGAGCCCGCCGGGGCCCTGGCGGTGGCGGGGATGAAGAAGTACGTCCAGCGCACAGGCGTCACCGGTCAGACCCTGGTAGCCATTCAGAGCGGGGCCAACATGAACTTCGACCGCCTGCGGCATGTGGCCGAGCGGGCGGAACTCGGGGAGCAGCGCGAGGCCTTGCTGGCGGTGGAGATCCCGGAGCGCCCGGGCAGTTTCCTCGGCTTCTGCCGGGCCCTGAACAAGCGCTCCATCACCGAATTCAACTACCGCTACAGCGGCGACACCTGCGCCCATGTGTTCGTGGGCATTGAGACCGGGGGCGACCCCGACCAACGCCAGGCCCTGGTGGAGCACCTTCGGGGCAAGGACTATCCGGTGCTCGACATCACCAATAACGAAACCGCCAAACTGCACGTCCGTTACATGGTGGGCGGCCATGCCCCGGATCTGAAGGGCGAATACCTGTTCCGCTTCGAGTTCCCCGAGCGCCCTGGGGCCTTGCAGGATTTCCTCAGCCACCTGGGCAAGCGCTGGAACATCAGCCTGTTCCACTACCGCAACCACGGCGCCGCTTACGGCCGGGTGCTGATGGGGGTGCAGATCGATCCCGGCAAAAAGACCGCATTCAAAGAAGTGCTCAAGGCGCAGGGATTCCCCTGCTGGGAAGAAACCGACAACCCCGCCTACCGCCTATTCGCCGCACCCCAGGCGGCGGCGATGGAGGAGCTGGGGTGAGGCGCGGGGCTGCATCGACTGGCGAATCTCCGCCTTTCTGAGCGGTCTATACTAGGCTGTCGATATGTAACCGATTGAGCCATAACGTGATTCCAGGTTTTTGGATGCCGTCATCACCCGCAAATTTCAGCCTTTTCAGCCTTTTCAGTGGGTTCTGCGGCTGAGGCAAAGCCAAAGCGCAGGAAGCTTTATTTGGTAAAAATCGGGCTATTTCGACAGCCTACGCGAATACTCTCTTCGCTACAGGCGGAAACTGCCGCGCCTTGCGGGCGCGCGACTCGATCCTATGATGCGCCTCGCGGTACTCGGCGTATCCTATGCGGCTTTTGTGATCTCAAAAGCCCGTTCGTACAATTCACCAACAAGGCCCGCGATATTCCTCCGGCGTGTTGTCCGGGCAGGCGCCGCATTCGCTGTTGCCGGGCACGGCGAAGTCGATCTTGCGCGGATAGGGCAGGTCCATGCCCTCCATAATGGCCACGAATTCCTCCAGGGTCTTGCCGTCGCCCAAGCGGGGGTTGCGTTGCTTCTCTTGCTTTATGGTGGTGATGCAGCGGCCCTCGTAGTCGTGGGCGGGGTAGACCAGGGTCTCGTCGGGCAGGGTGAAGAATTTGTCGTGAATGCTGCGGTAGAGGGTGGCGGCGTCGCCGGATTGGAAGTCGGTGCGGCCGCAGGCCTCGATCAGCAGCGCATCACCGCTGAACAGCATTTGTTGCATGCCGTTGTCGATCAGATAGGCGTGGTGGTGATCGGTGTGGCCGGGGGTGAACAAGGGGTGCAGCTCGATATTCCCCACCCGAAAGGCCTCGCCCTCGCGCACGCCGATATCCACGCAGGGCAACGCATCCGCCGCCGGGTAGACCACCTGGCTGCCCGCCAGCTCGCGCAGCCGGCGCGCGCCGGTGAGGTGATCGGCATGCACATGGGTGTCGATGCTGTAGTCGAGCTTTAGCCCCAGCTGTTGCAGCAGCGCGAGATCCCGCTCCACGGTGTCCAGCACCGGATCAATGAGGGCGGTGGTCCCGGTCTCGGGGCAGGAAATGAGGTAGGTATAGGTGGAGGAGTCGGGCTCGAACAGCTGTTTGAAGATCATCGCGGTTACCTTTGGATTGGTCTCGTCTGTCCCTGTTGTTGGGGGTCGGCGGCGTGAACTCAATAGCGGACCTGCGGACAGCCGCGTGCGGGGCGTTGCGAATCGTCATTGCCCGATACCCGAACGGAAGACTAAGGTTTTGCCATCGATCATTACCGAAGGCTGGGTCCATGGCCGCATTCAAACCCTGTACGATCTTGCTGGTCGTCCTGCTCGGCGCCTGCGGCGGGCCGGACCCCGCTGCGGACTCGAACGGCTTGCCGCCTTTGGTGGATGCCGCGGAACGCGGAGATGTAGACCGCATCGACGACCTGTTGGGCGATGCGGCGGACGTGAACAGCCGTGACCTTTGCCAATGGACGCCGCTCATGAAGGCGGCGGCGAACGGCCATACCGAGGCGGCGCGCAAGCTGCTCGGCGCCGGCGCCCGCACCGAACTCAGCGACTCGGGCCGCTATACGGCGTTGCTGCTGGCGGCATCGAATAACCACCACGAGATCGTCGAGCTGATCCTCGATCATGGGGCAGACATCGATCATGCAGAGGCCACCCAGGGCTTTACCGCGCTGATTTGGGCCGCCAAGCGCGGACACCTGGAGACGACGGCGCTGTTGCTGCGCCGCGGGGCCGCCACCGACACCGCGGACCTGCAAGGCCGCAGTGCGCTGGACTGGGCGCGCGCCGAGGGCCGCACCGCGGTGGTGCGGCTGCTCGACAATCCCCCCGCATGACCTGAGTTTGCCTTCTTTACTTGGCGGGCGCGAAAGCCAAAAATATTTCACAACCCACGGAGAATCCTCATGCCCAAGATCCACGACGACCGCAGCCTTCGGGACTGTCTTGCCAAGCTCACCGTTACGGAACAGCGCCACTTGGCCGGACGCTTCGTCAACCGCACAGCGGATCTGGCTCGCGACCAGGTGCTGCGCGATGCCATCGAGGCCGCGATGGACCCCGACACCTCGGACACCGCCCGCGCCGCGGCCTACAAAAACGCCAGGTCCGTCGCGGTAAAGACCTATACCAGTTGCGGACGCGACGCGGATTGGCTGGCCCAGGCGGAGCACTTTGTGGCCGCCGCCTGCTCCGCCGCCTTGACCCCGGACGACGCCCTGACCGAAGCGGCCAATCTGGCCTGGAAGACCGCGATGCAGGCCCGCATGGCCCGCAACTGCGCAATGATCGAGGCCGAAAGCATCGACGAGGGCGGTGAAATCCAGGCACAATACCGGCTTACCGAGGAATTCCTCGCCGACTAAGCCGATGAATTATGAACCTGTTCGATCAAGTCCTGGGGCTATTCAACCCCGCTCCCAAGACGCGCAGCCCCGAGGAGCAGCGCCGGGTGGACGAAGAAACCGCGGGCCTGAGCCTGTATTTCTTTCCCGCCTGCCCCTTTTGCATCAAAGTGCGACGGCGGATCCGTCGCCTGGGGCTGAAGATTGAAGAGCGCGACATTCACCGAAATCGGGACTGGGCGCAGGAACTCGGCGCTGGCGGGGGCGCGGTTCAGGTGCCTTGCCTGCGCATCGAAAGCCCAGGCCAGAAAACCGCCTGGTTGTATGAAAGCGCCGACATCGCCAACTACCTGGAACAGCGCTACGGCTGATTTTGGGGCGCTAGGGGCTAGGCACCAGTACGCCTGCGCCTGAGTATCGGAAACAACCCGGGCGCTCGCGGAACGCAGGGCACGCGGAGAACCGCAGAGGGCGCAGAGAAGAAAAGGTTTTTTCTTAGCGCCCTTTGCGTCTTAGTGAGAGAGGGCCTTCGGCGCCGATCGACGCGTGCCGGGAATAGGCTGCGCCGAGGAACGAGGCGCATCGCTTGGACCCGTGCGGGACCGAGGCGAAGCGGGCGATTAAACCGCGAACGGGTGCGAATACCCACTTCGCTACAGGCGGAACCCGGCACGCCTTGGGGGGGCGCGACTCCACCAGGATGCGCTCCCGCCCCGCACCGGGGCGGGAAGCCTTCATGCAACCAACCACCCATGGGCGCCCCGGCTTTTAACCAAACCCCCCTCCGCGCCCTCTGCGGTCCTCGGTACCCGCTGCGTCCCTAAAAACCGTTGTTTCCGGGCCAGCCGGGCTGCTGCTCGGCCCATTGCATCACTCGGCCGAAGGGGACTGCGGTTAGGGCCCCGAACAGGGGATCGCCGGTGAGCTTGGCGCGACTTAGGCGGGGCGAAGACACGCCGCACAGCAGGCGCGCCAGCGCCCGCGGCGAATCCAGGGCCTCGGGTGAGCGGGCGACCAGCGCCGCGGCCTGACTGGCCAGGCCCTGCGGGATCTCGCCATCGGCCCGCCGCAGGGTGATCGGGTCGTCCCCGAGACAGCCGCTGCAATGGCCGCAAGCCTGCTCCAGGGTCTCGCCGAAATGGCTCGCCAGCAGGCCGGTTTGACAGCTTTGCAAACTGGCGAAGTCGCACACCTGTTGCAGCCGGGCCAACTCGCCCTCCTCCCGCTTTTGCATTCGGCGGTGGAGTTCTGCGGCAAGGGCATCGGGCGAATCGGGCTGGCGCAGGCGGCGGTAGCGATGCCGCACCCCGGCGGCCTGCACCTCCAGCATGCCCTGTTCGCCGAGCCAATCCAGCGCCCGCACCACCCGCTCCCGCGGCGTCCCCAAGGCCCGGGCGGCGGCCTCGGCGTCCAGACTGAGCCAGATCCGCCCGCGCTGCGCCTGGCGGAATAGATCACCCAAAAAGGCCCGCCGCCGGCCGTCGAAACGATTCAAAATCTCCCGCGAACTCATCAGCGGCTTGAACTTGTACTGACTGTAGAGCGGGGTGCCGCCCTCCAGAAAGCCGTCCAGCTCCAAATAGGTCAGCAGGGTGCGCAGCACCAGCGGGCGGATGTCGTGCCGATGCGAAAGCTCGTACAAGGCCAGCTCCAGCTCGGGCGCGCCGTCGAACAGCTCCCGCACCAGCCCCTGCACGGCGCGCTCGTCCGGGGTGTCGCCGTAGACGAAGTTTTCCAGCACATTGAGGTCATCGGCGCAGAACAGCAGGCGGCACACCGAGGGGGCGCCGTCGCGCCCGGCGCGGCCGATCTCCTGGGCGTAGTTCTCCAGGCTCTTGGGCGGGTTGTAGTGGTAGACGGCGCGGATATTGGCCTTGTCCACGCCCATGCCGAAGGCGATGGTGGCCACCACCAGGGCTCGATCCGAGGCCATGAACCACTCCTGGGTCGCGGCCCGGATCTCGTCCTTGAGGCCGGCGTGATAGGGCCGCGCCGCCCAACCCGCGGCGGCCAGCCGGGCGGCCAGGTCCTCGGCGGTCTTTTGCAGGGTGACGTAGACGATGGCCGGGCCGGGCGGGTTGCGCGCCAGGCCGTCCAGCAGCGCCTGCTCGCGGGCATCGGCGGTGACCGAGGTGACCCGCAGTTCCAGATTGGGGCGATAGAAGCCGGTGCGCACCGCACACTCCGGCGCGATCTCGAATACCCGGCGGATGTCCTCCAGCACCGGCGGCGTGGCCGTAGCGGTGAGGGCCAGCACCCGCTCGGCCCCGGCGCGGCGCGCGAACTCGGCCAGCTTGAGGTAATCCGGCCGAAAGTTGTGGCCCCACTCGGAGATGCAATGGGCCTCGTCCACCGCGAACAGCGCGATTTGCACGCGCTCGATGGCGGTGCGGAAGCGTTCGTTATTGAACCGCTCGGGGGCCACATAGAGCAGCCGCAGCGTACCGTCGCGCAAGCGCTGCATCACCGCGCGGTATTCATCCACGCTTAGCGTGGAATCGAGGCGCGCGGCGGCGATGCCGCGGCGCCCCAGGGCGTCGATTTGATCCTTCATCAACGCAATCAGCGGCGACACCACCAGGGTCACCCCCGGTAGCAGCACCGCCGGCAACTGGTAACACAGCGACTTGCCGCCGCCGGTGGGAAACACCGCCGCCGCCGACCGCCCGCCGACCAAATGCCCGATCACCGCCTCCTGACCCGGCCTGAACTCGCGGTGGCCGAAATGCCCCTCCAAGACCTCTGCTAATCGATTCTGCATGGTTCGCTCCGAATGACACCTCCATCGAAAAGGACATTCTTTCGGCGATCTCTAGCCGGGTCAACCGCCACTGGCCCAGGTTGCGACGGGGTTCACCAAAATCGGCTTAAAACACCTAAAAAATGGGTTTCAGCCCTAGCGGCCACCCCGCGGGCAGCCCGGTCGGTTGACCCCTTCGGCCGGCGTCCTCGGAACGCAGAGCACACGGAGAACCGCAGAGGGCGCGGAGAAGCAAAGGTTTTTTCTTGGCGCCCTTTGCGTCTTGGCGCGAGAGGGCCGTCGGCGCCGATCGACGCGCGCCAGGAATAGGCTGCGCCGAGGAACGAGGCGCATCGCTTGGACGCGTGCGTGCGGGACCGAGGCGAAGCGGGCCATTGAACCGCGAATGGGCGCGAATACTCACCTCGCTACAGGCGGGACCTGACACGCCTTTGGGGGGCGCGACTAGCCCCTAGTACAGCTGCGCCTAAGTATCGGAAACAACCCAGGCGCTCTCGGAACGCAGAGCACGCGCAGAACCGCAGCGGGCGCAGAGATGGGTTCGATTTCATGCTCGTTCCCAAGGTCTCCTAGAGAATGCCTGTCTTGCAAGCTCCAGCTTGCCGAATGGCTCAGGAAGCTCTAGCTTCCAAGACAGGGGTCCCCAAACTGGGGCTTGGGGGCCGGCAATGTTTCAAACTCGCGTTTGACACCCCGTTTGACGAATTGGCAATCGAGGCGCTTTCGGAGTACCGAGCACGCGCAGGACCGCACAGCCCGAGGGCTGTACTCCAGGCGGCTAGGCGGCGCTGGAGCGGCGGACAGGCATCCCCGCCCTGGAACGCGCGGACGATTAAGCAAAAATCCTCCGCGCCCTTTGCGTTCCAAAAGGCGTTGTTTCCGATACTTGTGCGCCGCTGTACTAGCCGCGGGACCTCAAAGCCGTGGGCCTCCAGGGGGCCTGATTATCGGTCGTGCTGTTCCGCCGCGCGCCCGCTCAACCCCCGAATAAATCGCCCTGGGGTTCGATCAGCGCGGGGTCGTCGTTGCTCGGGTGGTTGACCCGGGCGGAGACGGGATGGGCCTGTAATGCGGTGGCGGCGGCGGCCTGTTCGAGGAGGCGGTGCAGGCGGCGGGGGTCTTGCTCATTGGGGTCGAGCCATTGGGCCTGGTGCTCGGGCGGCAAAATCACCGGCATGCGGGGGTGTATCGACTGCAGGGCCTCGGCGGCGGGGGCGACTAGGATGGTGCAGCTTTCGCGGGTTCGGCCGGCGGGGTCGCGCCACGACTCCCAGAGGCCGGCGAGGGCGAGCAGTCCTTGCGGGGGATGGATGTACCAGGGGCGTTTGCGGCCTTGGGTCGCCTGCCATTCGTAGAAGCCTTCGGCCGGGATCAGGCAGCGGCGCTGGCGGAAGGCGTCGCGGTAGGCGGGTTTGGAATCCACGGTTTCGACCCGCGCGTTGATCATGCTGTAGCGCGGGTCCGGGCCTTTGGACCAGGAAGGGATTAGCCCCCAATGCAGCGGGGTGAGCCGGCGGCGGCCGGCGGCGTCTTGGCGCAAGGCCCAAATAGCCTGCGCGGGGGCGACGTTATAGCGCGGCGGGAGCGTCCCTACCGCCTCGGCCCCGAAGAGTCTGGCATAGGTTTCGCCGCCGTGGCTTTGGGTGAAGCGGCCGCACATGGGTTCCGCCCCCGCATCGGCGGGGGCGAGCCGTACGCTTGGCCTCTTAGTCCAGGCCCACCATCACCGAGACCTGGCCCGAGGCGATGCCGCCGCGGCCGTCGGAGATGGTGTAGCTGAAGGTCTCTACGCCGCACCAATCGGGGTCGGCGCGGTAGCGGATGCCTTGGCCGTTAATGATTTCGGCGCTGCCGTAGACGGGGCCGCCCACGCCGATGACTTCCAGGGTGTCGCCGTCGGGGTCGCTGTCGTTGGCCAGCACCGAGATGGTGGTCATACCGCCGGAGGGGATGCTGGCATGATCATCCACGGCGCTGGGGGCCTGGTTGGGGTCGATGATGGTGAGGGTTACGGTGGCGCTGGAGGTCCCGCCGTTGCCGTCGCCGATGGTGTAGCTGAAGCTGTCGGGGCCGGCGTAACCGCGGGTCGGGGTGTAGAGCAGCACGCCGCCGCTGTTGACTAGGGCGCCGTGGGCCGGTTGGGTGACGGCGGTAATGGTCAGGGCGTCGTTGTCGGGGTCGCCGTCGTTGGCCAGGACATCGAGCGTGTTTTGGCTGCTGTCGCCCATCAGGCTGTAGCTGTCGTCGCGGGCCTCGGGGTCGCGATTGAGGTATTCCCGCTCGCCCAGTTCGCGGTTGACCTCTTCCTCTTCGTAGCGATAGACATCGACCGTCTTTTTGTGGGAGACGGGGTTGCGCAGCGCGCGCTCCAGCCAGGCCGGGACCTGCTCGACTTCTTCTTCACGCCAGGCGGCGCGGGTGACCGGCGCGGGCGCCGTCGCGGGGGCGGCCTCGGTGACCTGGGTGACGAATTCCACGTCCACCCGCCGGTTGCGGGCGCGGCTAGCCTCGCTGTTGTTGGGGAATTCGGGCTGGGTCTCGCCCATGGCCTCTACCAGCATCTGGTCCCGCTGGATGCCGAGCGCGGCCAGGGCGTCGGCCACGGCTTGCGCCCGGCGTTGCGATAGGCGCTGGTTGTATGCTTCGGTGCCGATGTCGCAGGTGTGGCCGCTGATGCGCACCCGCCCCATAAAGCCGGGTGCGCGCAGGCGCTCGGCCACGGTGCGCAGGTCGGCCTGGGTGGAGTCGGAGAGCCGCGAGGAGTCGAAGGCGAAGAAGGTGTCTTCGGTGAAGCTGACCTCGGTCTTGACCAGGCGGGTGGCGGCGTCCGCCGGGGTCGCGGCCGGGGGGACCTCGACGCTGACCGGGACCCGACGGATCTGGCGCGCCGGGCGGTGGGTGGTCCCGAAGTCGTAGCGCCAGAGCAGGCTCAGGCGGGCGTCGTTATGCACGGTCTCGAAGTCGCCCGCCTTGGTGAATAGCTCGGTGTTGAGGGCGAGGCTGTGGGGGGTGCCGGCGAAATACTTTTCCCAGCCCAGGGAGAAGGTGATTTGGGAGCTGTTGTAGTCGCCCTCTTCATAGTCCACACCGGCGCGAATGCGGATCAGGTCGCGCTCGTCGAATTGCCCCACGCGCAGGCCGACGCCCCAGTCGTAGGGCTTTTCGAAGATGTGGGTGGTGGTGGTGGTGTACAGGGGCTGGATATAGGGGCGGCCGTTTTCGTCGCCGTCCAGCCAACTGGTTTCGGTGCGGTTTCGGGCGCTCAGGTAGCGGTCGCCGGTGATGCGCGAGGAGCCGTAGGCGCCCCAGAACAGCTCGCGATACTCCTGGCCGAAGCCGATGGTGGCCTTTTGATCCTCATCGTCGTTTTGGTCCACCGCCAAGAACAGCTTGTTCACCGCCTCGGCCTGCATGGCCTCGTCGTTGAGCCAATGGTAGTTCAGCTTGAGCCCGCCGGCGCGGTCGGCGACCCAGCCCTCGCCGATCCAGGCGTCCTGGTCGTCGGCGGCGAATACATGGAACACCTCGGCGCGCAGCAGGCCGTGGTCCGTATCGAAACCCAGGCCGAGGCGCGTGGCGTCGCCTACAAAGGCGAGATTGGCGCTGTTTTCCACCACTGGCTGGCCGTCTGGCGCAAGCGCCTGGACGGAAACGGAGCAACAAAGACTGGATAGCGCGGCGAGGCCGACGAGGTTTTTCTTCGACATGGTTAATCATCCTGTGAACGCGAGTTTCCCCGAATCATAACCCTTTAGACGCCCCGTTAAAACTATTGTGTGCGGGCGCGCCGCCCAGTGCGCCATTTTTCAACCCCCCAGGCCAGGCCGGTGATGACCACCGCGGCCAGAATCAGGCCGAAGGCCACGCCCACCTCGCTCAACAACTCGGGCGCCAACACCAGCACCCCGCCGAGACCCAGCATCATCAGGCCCGAGAGCAGCTTGAGCAGCCGCCCCTCGCGGGCCTGGAGTTTGCGCGTGCCCAGGGTGGCGCTGAAGCCGAGTACGATCACCAGCAGCGGGGTCACGTAAACCACGTTGTAGGCGGCCAAATAGAGGTAGTACAGGCCCATGGGCAGGTCTTCCAGGGTCAAAAGCCGGGTGTAGACCATGGGCAGGCCGGAGGTGCAGAGCAGTTCGTAGCTATTCACCGCAATCGCCAGCACCACCGCGCCCGCGGCCATGGCCCAAAAGCTATCCGCCTGCAACAGGCCGCGCATGCGCTGAAACAGCCCGGGTTTGGCCTGATCCGGGATCGACAGGGAGGGACCCACGCCCGTTACGAAAAAATCTTTGATATTCAGCGCGGCAAAGAATACCGCCACTAGCCCCGCGCCGAGGGTCACCCAGCGCAGGGCGCCCACCAGTAGAAACAAGTTCAACCAGGCCGCCATGAAGACGAAATAGATTAGCCCCGAGAACAGCACGAACACGCCGCCGATAAACAAGATGCGCCGGCGGCTCTTGGCATGCACCATCAGGCTCAGCAGCGACAGCAACACGAAGAAGGCGCAGGGGTTGAAGGCGTCCAGCCCGGCGATCACCAGGGTCAGCATGGGCAGTGACATGTCTGCGGTTTCGAACCCGGTGAACACGGACACCGCCGCCTTGCCTGGCGATACCATTTCCGGCAGGCCCTCGCCCGCGAGCAGGCGCTCGCGGCATTCCAGCAGGTGCTGTTCGATGTAGGGTCCGGATTGGCCGGTTTCGTCAAAGCCCACCATCATGGTGTTGCAGAAAAAGATGCCCGGATAGGAACGGGCGTCTTCGCCGAAAAAGCCGGCAAATTCCTGGTATATTTTACGGTTGCCCGGGTACCCCGATATTTCGTATGGAATCACGAGAAGCCATTCGTAGCGCTGGTTCATCGCCTCCAAAATCGGATGCGCATGCTTGCAGTGGGGACAGTTTTCGGCCCAAAAGAAATACAACCGCAACTGGGGCGAGCCCGCGGCATCCAATGAGTACCACAGCTCGTCCGGGGCCGCCGCGGGTTGCGCCTCGCCCGCCGCCCACAGCGGCATCACCAATCCCCACAACCAAAAGGCTAAAACCAATCGTTTCACCTCGAATATTCCTCCCAGGAATAAGATGCCGCCATTTGGAATGGCAAAATAGGGCCTTTTAACATAGAAATTCAGTCACTATTACCGCTAAAATGCACCGCCGTTGACAACCGCGCTTTCGACATCCGGCCGTCGAACAGAGTTCCGCCTCTTCCCCAACCGATCCGCCGCCGGCCCCTGGGTCCGACCGCGACCGGCCATGGCCGCAAGCCCTTTGGAGTATCCGACCGTGAACCGCTACGTTTCCCAGTTCGTGCTGCTGATCTCGCTTTTCGTCGCGCCCTTTGCGGCCTTCGCCGCGGGCGACGGGGGCGGTGAACGCCTCGACCTGACCCGTCACTGGGTGGGTTACACCGCCTTGGCCATCTTCGTCGTCGCCTATGTGCTGGTGATGCTGGAGGAGTTCACCCACCTGCGCAAGTCGAAGCCGGTAATCCTCGCCGCCGGCCTCATTTGGGCGCTGGTGGCGCTGGTCTATCAGCAGTATCCGGAAGCGGTCGCCAGCCTCCCGGAGAAGGCAATCCGCCATAACCTGCTGGAATATGCGGAGTTGATGTTATTCCTGCTGGTGGCGATGACCTATATTAACGCCATGGACGAACGCAAGGTGTTCGAGGCTTTGCGCACCTGGCTGGTGCGCATGGGCTTTAGCTTCCGCAAGCTGTTTTGGATCACCGGGCTGCTGGCGTTCTTAATCTCCCCGGTGGCCGACAACCTGACCACGGCGCTGTTGATGTGCGCCGTGGTGCTGGCGGTGGGCGGTTCCAACCAAAAGTTCATCTCGCTGGCCTGCATCAATATCGTGGTGGCGGCCAACGCCGGCGGCGCCTTCAG
The DNA here is from genome assembly GCA_011389885.1 of Gammaproteobacteria bacterium. Lineage (GTDB taxonomy): Bacteria > Pseudomonadota > Gammaproteobacteria > Chromatiales > Chromatiaceae > JABBTK01. The sequence continues at coordinate 14,631 of JAABTK010000036.1, forward strand.
CCCCTTTGGCGACATCACCACCCTAATGGTGTGGCAGAAGATGATCGAAACCCACCAAGGCGTGTTGGACTTTGCCGCCTTTTTCAAGCTGTTCCTGCCGGCCTTGGTAAACTGGGTGATCCCAGCGGCGATTATGGCGCTAGTGGTGCCCAACGCCCAGCCCGCGGGCGGCGGCGAGGCGGTGAGCATGAAGCGCGGCGCGCGACGCATTATCGTGTTTTTTCTGCTCACTATCGCCACCGCGGTGAGCTTTCACAGCTATTTGGGCTTGCCGCCGGTGATCGGCATGCTCACCGGCCTGGCCTACCTTCAGTTCTTCGGCTTTTACCTGAAAAAGACCGTGCATCGCGAGCGCCGCCGCTCGGCCGCTCAGACGCAGGAAGAACAGGAGCGTGACGGGCAAATGGGCGACGTGGTGGCCTTTGACGTCTTCACCCGCGTAGCGCGGGCCGAGTGGGACACCTTGCTGTTCTTCTACGGCGTGGTGTTGTGCGTGGGCGGCCTGGGTTTCATCGGCTATCTGTCCTTGGCCTCGGAGGTGATGTACCTGGATTGGGGTCCCACCAGCGCCAACGTCGCAGTGGGCGTGTTGTCGGCCATCGTAGACAACATCCCGGTGATGTTCGCGGTGCTCACCATGATGCCCGATATGTCCATGGGCCACTGGCTGCTGGTGACCCTCACCGCCGGCGTGGGCGGCTCGCTGCTGTCCATCGGCTCGGCCGCCGGCGTGGCCCTGATGGGTCTGGCCCGCGGCCATTACACCTTCTTCGGTCACCTCAAGTGGACCCCGGTGATCGCCCTAGGCTATGGCGCCAGCATCCTGGTGCATTTTTGGGTGAACGCCGGTTCGTTTTAGATGCAAACCTACTTGGTGGGCGGTGCGGTGCGGGACCGGCTGCTCGGACTCGCCGTGAAGGACCGCGACTGGCTGGTACTGGACGCTAGCGCCGCCGAACTCACGCGCCTGGGCTATCAGCGGGTGGGCAAGGATTTCCCGGTGTTCCTGCACCCCGAGAGCCGCGAGGAACACGCCTTTCCCCGCGCCGAGGGCTTGCGGGGCGAGACGGCGCTGGTAGCCGACCTGTGCCGCCGAGACCTGACCATCAATGCGTTGGCGGAAGACTCGGGCGGCGCGATTACCGACCCCTGCGGCGGGCTCGACGACCTAGAGAGCCGCCGGCTGCGCCATACCCCGGCCTTCCCGGAGGATCCGATTCGGGTGCTGCGATTGGCCCGTTTCGCCGCCCGCTTCCACCGCCTGGGCTTCGGCATCGCCGCCGAAACCCGCCTACTCTGCCAGGAGATGGCCGCGGCGGGGGCCTTAAACGACCTGGTGCCGGAGCGGGTCTGGGCCGAAATGGTCAAGGCCCTGGGCGAACCGGAGCCCGCGGTCTTCTTCGAGTCCTTGCGCGAACTCGGCGCGCTGGGCGTGATCCTGCCCGAACTCCAGCGCCTGTTCGGCGTGCCCCAGCGGGCCGACGCCCACCCGGAGGTGGACACCGGGCTGCATGCCCTGATGGTGCTGCGCCAGGCCTGCGGGCTCAGCGCCGACCCCAAGGTGCGCTTCGCCGCCCTGGTGCACGACCTCGGCAAGGGCGACACCCCGGCCGAAATCCTGCCCCGTCACCACGGCCACGAAGAGGCCAGCGCCCGCCTGATTCGCGGCCTCTGCAACCGCCTACGCATCCCCAACGACTGGCGCGACCTCGCCGTGCAGGCCGGGCTCAACCATGGCAAGGCCCACCGCGCCTTCGAGCTGCGCCCCAAGACCCTGCTCAAACTGCTCAACGCCTTCGACGCCCTGCGCCGCCCGCAACGCTTCGCAGATTTCCTGCTGGTATGCGAGGCCGACAGCCGCGGCCGCACCGGTTTCGAACAACGCCCCTACCCGCAGGCGGATTACCTGCGCACCATGCAGCGCGCCGCGGCCGCCATCGACGCTGGCGCCATCGCCCGCAAGACCCCGGACGGCCAATCCGTGGCCGAGCGGATCCAGCGCGCCCGCCAAAGGGCCATCGCCGCGGCCATTCGCGAGTGGCGGGATGCGGACAGCGTGAGTTCGGCCTAATCGGCCATTGGCCGCCCGATGACTCCAAGGCCGCCTTACAACCGCCCCTGCAGATCGCGCACGGAGAAACCGCTCCAGCGTAGGTCGAGGTCCTTGTTCAGTCCAAGGGCCTGGAAGCGCTCACCCATGGCGCCGGGGAGCATGAGTTGCTTTACGCCCTGGGTGAGTTCCAGGTATTCGGGCGTGTCCGGGTCCTGGCGGGCCAATAGCTGATCCAGGCCGCAGCCCATCAGGAAGCTGCTCTGGGTGGCGTAACCGGCGATGTCGAACCCCGCCTCGCGCGCCGCGGCGGTGATGGCGCTAAAGTCCAAATGGGCGGTGATGTCTTGCAGGCCGGGGAACGCCAGCGGATCCGAGTGGGCGCGGTGGCGATAGTGGCACATTAGGGCGCCGTGGCGGCGGTGGGGCAGGTAGTACTCCTGGCGAGGATAGCCGTAGTCGATCAACAAGGCGCCGCCAGCCTCCAGGGTCTGCCCCAGCGCACTCAGCCAGGGACCTGCGCGCAAGTTGATCTCGGATTCGTAGTCTACAGGCAGGGGGGCGCCGAGCTCGGCCTCGATGGCGGTCACCGCCGGTTCCAGCTCCGGGCTGACGGGCGGCGCCCAGACCAGGGCGGGGCTTTCGGCGGAAAGGTCTACGAACTGTTCCTCGATTACGTCTGCGGCCTTACGAAAGCGATGCACCGGCATGGCGTCGAGCACCTCGTTGGCGAGCGCGAGGCCGCGGATGGGGGTTTGCGGCAGCGCATCCAGCCACTGCACCCGCGCCCGCAACGCCGCGGGCAGCTCGTTCAGCCGTTCGGCCTGACGCTGCCGCAGATCGGGGCTTAACTCCAGGATCAGGTAGCGCTCCGGCAAGGCGTCCAGGCGCTGCAATTCCAATAACAGATCCCGCGCCAAGGCCCCCGATCCGGCCCCGAATTCCAGCAGATCACCGCCATTCAGCGCGTCAAGGATTTGCGCGGCCTGGCGGGCCAGGCAGCCGCCGAATAGGGGCGAAATCTCCGGGGCGGTGACGAAATCCCCGCCAGCGCCGAACTTGCGCGCCCCGGCGGTGTAATAGCCCAGCCCAGGGGCGTATAGAGCGAGTTCCATAAAGCGGTCGAAGGGCAGGCGCCCGCCCAGGGGCGCGGCGATGCGGCGCATCTCGTCCACTAAGGCCAGGCTGTGGGCCTGGGCCGCCGCGTCGGGGGCGGGGAAATCCGCAGTTTGCAGGCTGCTGGATGGCATCTTGGGTTCCGTTGTCGATTGATTCAATGCCCGCCAAAGACGGGCGCCGGCGGATTCCGTGTACCATGGGGGCCATGGCAACCGAAGAGGACCCCGGAATGACAAACACCCCCGCCCCTAATCCAGTGGCCCTGATCACCGGCGCGGCCCATCGCATCGGCGCCGCCATTGTGCGTTGCCTGCACGGGGCCGGTTATGACGTGGCGCTGCATTACCGCAATTCCAAGGCCCCGGCAGAGGGCATTCGGCAGGCGTTGGAACGCCAGCGCGCCGATTCCGTGCTGCTGGTGCAGGCGGATTTGCATGATACCGCGGCGTTGCCGCGAATCGTGGCGCAAACCCAGCGCTGGCGCGGGCGGTTGGACCTGTTGGTGAACAACGCCTCCAGCTATTATCCCACACCGGTGGCGCAAACGGATGAGGCCCAGTGGGCGGACTTGATGGGAACCAATCTCAAGGCCCCGTTCTTTTTGGCCCAGGCCGCGGCGCCCCTGCTGCGCCAGGCGGGCGGTGCGGTGGTGAATTTGGTGGATGTGCATGCCGAACGCCCGGCGCCGGGTTTTCCGGTGTATTCCATGGCCAAGGCGGGCAATGCGATGATGGTGAAGAGCTTGGCCGCGGAACTGGCGCCCGAGGTGCGCGTGAACGGCGTGGCCCCGGGGGCGATCCTGTGGCCCGAGCAGGCGCCCGAGGCGGCCGCCAAGGCCGAGGTGCTCGCGCGCACGCCCTTGGCCCGCATGGGCGAGCCCGCAGACATCGCCCGCACGGTGCTGTTTCTGGCCCGCGATGCGCCTTATATCACCGGCCAGATCATCGCCGTGGATGGCGGGCGCAGCATTCGGCTTTGAATCTAGTGCGCCTGCGCACAAATCGCCATTGAGCAACGCAGCGGGCGCGGATGGGCAAAGGGGCTCCCCCGGTCATTGGCTTTGTTCGCGATCGATCAGCGCCGCGCCCATTGAAGGCGCCTCCTGATGGGCGCGGCGCTGACAGGTTAATGGATCTTTGAGGGTTTTCGGGAGGGCCTTTGCCCATCCTGGCGGTCTGTGTCTATCCGCGTGTATCTGTGGTTCAACGGGGTGGCTGATGGCTGGCGGTTGGCGAACGAAGCCCCCAAGCCCGGCTAAAGCCTCAACCGCCATGTTGTTTCCGATTCTTAAGCGCGGCTGTACTAGGCGGGCCTGGGGGGTTTGGTGGATAATAGGCTGATGCAGATTCGCATGAATTTCGGAGCCTTATGCAGATGATTCCCGAAGAAAGCCGGCATCAAGCCCTGGACCTGTTGCAGTCCCAACGCTGGGGCGGCCTCTCCACCCTGGATGAGGACGGCGCGCCCAACGCCTCCATGGTGGCCTACGGCATTGACGTGGAACGCTCGGAGATTTTGTTCTATCTCAGCCAGCGCTCGACCCATACCACGAACATGCTGCGGGATCCGCGCATCGCGCTGGTGATCGGCGACGCGGATGAGGGCGCGGGCGACCCGCAAATGCTGGCTCGGCTGGGCCTGCAAGGGGCCGTGACCGCGGTGGGGCGCCCGGACCCGGATTTCGAGCGCTGCAAATCCGTCTACCTCGGGCGACTGCCCACCGCCGGGCAGCTCTTCGCGCTGGGGGATTTCCTGTTCTTCCGTTTTCGCCCCGAGAAGTGCCGCTTCGTGGGCGGTTTCGGGCGGGCGTTCACCCTCAGCTTTGAGGAGTTGCTGGGATGATGAGTACGCCTGCGCACAAGTAGCCGAAACAACGCCCTTTAGGGGCGCAGAGGACCGCAGAGAGGGCGCGGAGGGGTTTTGGTTAAGCATTTCGGGGGCCGTTGGCGGTTGGTTAATCAACGATTCAGCCCTCTTCAAAGCCTCGACCTCCATTGGGGGCGGTTTTGGGGGCGGTTATGGGGGGTGGGGGTTAAGCCGGGGTTGGGGGCTTCTTTCGGTCCAGCTAAAGCCTCGACCTCGTTGGGGGCGGTTTGGGAGGTTGTATTGTCGTTGCTATGGAATGCGCGCGCCGAAACACCTCTCTGCGGTTCCCCGCGTGCTCTGCGTTCCGAAAGCGGCTGGGGTGTTTCCGATGCTTAGGCGCGGCTGTACTCGTGCAGCCGCTCACAAGCTGCGACCGCGCAGGGCGACCTCACCAACTGCGTTCGATGATCACCCCCACGCTGCGCGCCGCCTTAATCGCCTGCGGCTTGCCCAGGCGCAGGCGCAGCCAGTGGATGCCGAACTCCCGGTGCAGCAGTTGCGCACAGGCCTCGGCCAGGGTCTCCACCAACTGAAATTCGCTGGCCCCGACGAACGCGCCGAGGCGCTCCGCCACCGCGGCATAGTCGAGCGCGGCTTCGATTCGGTCACGGCGCGCCGCGGCCGGCACATCCGTTGCGATTTCCAAATCCAACACCAGCGGCTGTTTGGCCTGGCGCTCCCAATCGTGGATGCCGATCACGGCCGCCAACTCCAGGCCTTCGATAAACACCACATCCATCTGTTTCGGACCTCTGGTTTCGGGGCTTCCCGGACTGGACGCCCCCCGAGCGGGCGCACGCGGCCGCTCCGGGGCGCAGGCCATCACCGCCCGGCGCGCATCCGGCCGTTATAGGTGATGTTGGTGGTGCGGTTGACCGGGTCGTTCCAGTCCACCGGCACCTCGGCGAAGGGGGCCACGATCCCGCCCTTGCGCGCGCACATGGCCTCGTCCCTGGGGGTGGTGATGCGGCTTTCGCGCAGGGCGCCTTTTTTCACCACGCAGAAATCCAGGGTGGGGTAGCCGCGAAACAGAAAACCCTTGCCCCGCACTGGGCGGGCGGACAGGATGTAGTTGCCCAGCACCTTGAACTCCCGGTTGAGGGCCTTCTTGCACTCGCCGGGACGAAGCACGCCGATGAATTCGGTCTCCGCGGCGCCACTCCCCTTGAAATACCAGCCCCCCGCCACCTGCACCGGGGTGTCAAACTGGTTGCATATCCGCCACCACCCGGCCTCGGCGGCGCCTGCGGCCAAAAGCAATAGGGCAAGTAGGGATTTACCGAGCATGTTGTGCATTTTTCTTCTCCTCGAATAAAGGTTGGAACTCCCCTTACTGAATAGTACGATTCGAGGCCTATGTAAAGCCGTAGTCGCATATTTTTCGGCTGCGGCGCCAAATTTCGCCCGGCGCAGCGCCTGCCGGACGCCTCTAGCCAGGAAGATCGCCATGCCCAAGAAAAAGACCCGCACCCGCCCCAAGCCGACCATGGCGGAACTGGCGGACCCGCATCGGCTCTATGAACTGGCGGTGCAGTACCCGCCGGCAGAGATCGATTTCGTGGACCAGACCTTTAAGGCCTTGACCGGGCGCACGGCCCGCACCCTGCGCGAGGACTTTTGCGGCACCGCGCAGGTCTGTTGCGAATGGGCGACTCGGCGCAAGACCAATCAGGCCATCGGCGTGGACATCGACGCGGAGGTGTTGGACTGGGGCCGCCGCAACAACCTCAACCGCCTCACCGCCGGCCAGCGGGGGCGCATCAGCCTGTTGCCCAAGGACGTGCTGGAGACGGACCTGGGGCCGCTGGACATGATTCTGGCGATGAATTTTAGCTACTGGCTGTTCAAGGACAGGGCGCATCTCAAGCGCTACTTCGCGGCGGCGCGCGCCAATCTGACGGATGACGGCGTGCTGTTCCTCGACGCCTACGGCGGCTTCGAGTCTTTTCAGGAGATCACCGAGGAGCAGGCCATTGAGGACGGCGCCTTCACCTACATCTGGGAGCAGGCGAGTTACGACCCGATCAGCGGGCATTTGGTGTGCCACATTCACTTTGTGTTTCCGGATCAGTCGCGCCTGGATCGGGCCTTCAGCTACGATTGGCGGTTGTGGACCCTGCCCGAGATTCGCGATCTGCTGCAGGAGGTCGGATTCTCCCAAGTGACCGTCTACTGGCAGGGCTACGAGGACAACGGCGAGCCCGACGGGGTGTTCGAGCCGGTGGAGGAAGGCGAGGCGGACGCCAGTTGGATTTGCTACATCTCGGCGCTGAAGTAAGCCGGGTCCGGGGCTTCGTTCAGCTAAGCGCCAACCACTGACCACTGACCACCAAGTTGAACCACAGGCAAACACGGATGGACACAGATAGTGTTGATCCGAGTTTGGTGTTTAGCGCACCTAGCTGATTACGCAGACTGACCGCTGACAACCAACCACCGATTTGAACCATGAGTGGACGCGAATGGACGCGGATTTCTGCTTCGCGGGTTCTCGGGGTCTTATTTCGTTTTCATTAGAGCCCTCAGCGCTTAGCCGGAGATGGTGCGTTACGGCGCGCGGCCAGGCCGGTGTTGCATTCAAGTTTTTTCTTTGGCGCGCCTAACGCACCCTACGCAGACTAACCACTAACCACTAACCACTAACCACTATTTGCACGCAGGCGCATTAGTTCTTGGTGAAGGCCTCGGCGGTGTCGTTGAGTTCCCACATATAGGTGCAATCGAGTTCGGCCAGGACTTGCAGCATGCCGTTTTCGCCGCGTTGGATCATCAGCGCCAGCGGCGGGCGGCCTAGGCGCGTATTACGCTGCCGCAGCCAGCGCAGGGCCATTTTGTCGTTCACCGGGTAGGTGGTTTTCAAGGCCCCGGCGATCTTGAGCACGAACTCGGCACGGCGATCGATCACCGGATCTTCGGGAAACGGCTGATGGGTTCGGAATTTCTGAAAGTTGCGCCCGCGCACGCTGTCTTCGAGGCCGAGCAGTTCGCGCATTTCGTCCACGCCCAATTGCCAGGAATCGAGGATATGCATGGTGGCCCGGGTCAGGGTCATACGCGCTTCGGGGGTCAAGTTTTCCATGTCCGCCTCACTCTAATCGTTGTCATAACCTAGTATTTAGGTAGGACTATACCAGAAGCCCCCTCGAATGCCACCTTTCGCCGGGCGCGGAAATCAACCGCCGAACAGTTGCCGCCACCAGCGCTTGCGGTTGCGCGGCACGCCTTGATGGGTCTGCAGGTCGCAGGGCGGGATCTTGCTGAGGATCCAGCCGGGCAACGGCGGGCTGTCGCTATAGCCGCAGGAAACGCCCAGGTTGTTGGGGTCGTAGATCTTGACCAGGGTCGGGGTTTGCAGGTCGTCCGCGTAGACGATGCCGCAGTAGTCCTCGGCATGCTCCTCGCGCAGCAAGCGATCGGCCTCGGTGATGAAGCGGCCCAAGTCGGCCTGGCTGGAGGCCGCCGTGGGCGGGGCCTGGCCGATGGCGTAAATATACCATTCGCCGTCGCCCGCCTGCTGCTGGATACGCTCCCACAGGGCATCCAGGTGATGCCAGCGCAGGGCCGAGGTGAAGCTGCCGCGCAGCGCGGCGAGGAACCGTTGTTCGGGGGTGTGGGTTGCGGTCATGGTCATCAGGCGGTGGGCGGAAAGATCACCGGCGGCGGCTTGGCCCCGGTCCCGGTGGTTTCGGCCACGATTTTGCGTGCGCTCTCGCGGCCGAGGATGAACGCCTCCTGCTGCTCGGCCTCGGGCGCGGGGTCAGTGGGCTCGCCGCCGTCTTGGCGCATATACAGGGTTTGGGTCGGGAAGGCGAATTCGACCTTCAGGTGATTGCCTAACCGCAACACGTCCAACAAAAAGCGGTGCCGCTCACGCAGCTCGGTGGCCCAGTCCGGGGTGTCCCAAAACACATAGACCAGGATCTCCAGCGCCGAGGCCCCGAATTCGCTGAAGTAGATATGGAAATAGTCTTTGCGCATGTAGGGGTGTTGGCGCACCAGCTCGCGCACCCCTTCGCAGAAGGCATCGATGCGGTCCGGCGGGGTGTCGTAGGTCAGCGAGACCTTGCAGCTCAGGCGTCGGAAACGCCGTTCGCCGAGGTTATCCACTTCCGCGGTGATGAATTTGGAGTTGGGCACGGTGACCACGGAGTTGTAGAAGGTGCGGATCCGGGTGGAGCGGAAGCCGATGCGTTCCACCGTGCCCTCGATGCCGCCCACCTTGATCCAATCGCCCACGGTGAAGGTCTGATCCAATAACACGGTGATTGAGCCAAACAGGTTTTGCACCATGTCCTTGGCCGCCAATGCGAAGGCCAGGCCGCCGAGGCCGAGACCGGCGAGCAGGCTGGAGATATCGACATTGAGGTTGTCGGCCACGAACAAAAAGCCGACTACGGTGACGAAGATCTTCAAGGTGCGCGGGATCAGGGGGGCCAGGGCGTCGTCGAGCTTATTCTCGGTGGCCGCGGCGCGTTTGCTGAAATAGGCCGACACCAGATCCACCAACCGATAGGCGGCCCAGACCCCGGAGATGCTGGCCAGCGCCTTCACCGCCACCAGCAGGATCACCATGGCGCCCTCGGGCAGCCCCATTAGGTTGATGCCGAGCAGCCAAATCAGGGCCATCGCCATCAGCCCCAGCGGCCGCAGCATTTCGTCTGAAATATCCTTAAATTCGATATAGGTGGTGTGATTGCGCCAGCGCCGCACCACGAACCGCAGCAGGAAGGAAACGACCTTGTCGAGCACCACGCCGACCAGGATCACCAACAGCAGGCCGATCCAGTGCCAGTTCTCCAACACCAGCGCGGTCTGCTTGAACACCTGCGGCAACTGCTGGCGAAACCGAATGTGCCAGGGCAGAAAGGCGTCGTCGGTCTCGTCGCCCACCACCCGCTTGGTCTCGGCCAGTTCGTCCAGGATCTTGGGCAGTTTTTCAATGGTCTCCTGCCCGAACAGCCAGCGGCCGTCTTCCTGCCGCACCAGCTTGACCGCGCCGCTTTGGTATTCCTCGAACACCCAGTAGGCCTTCTCCGGCGCCTCCGGGATCTCTTCCAGGGTCACGGTGCGGGTTCGATCGAGCACATCAAGCAACATCCAGGCCAGGTCGGAGCCGCGCTCCTTGCGCACGATCGCGTTCACCCCGCTGAGGTCCAACGCCGCCATCGCGTCCGCGATGCGCTCGTCCTCGCCCTGGGTCTTAATCGCGTTCATCGCCCCGAGGAACGTCGCCATCGCGGCCCGCGGCGTCTCCAACGCCTCGGGGATTCTAGGCGCCGGAGCAGCGACCTCGGGGGCCGGCTCCTCTGCGGCCGGCGGGGCCTGGGGCAACAGCTCCTGGGCCGCCAGCGGCGCGGCCAATAGGCCATACGCCAAGATCAATGCGGTTAGAATTCGGAGCCAGGCCTTCATTTTCGACTTGCGCCCCCGCTCAGCCGCGCCCGGCGGCTGAGCGGCCGTAGTTGTCCGAGAAGCGTTGAATATCGTCTTCGCCGAGGTAGCTGCCGGTCTGCACTTCGATGATCTCCAGCGGGATCAGGCCCGGATTCTCCAGCCGATGGGTGGCGCCCACCGGGATATAGACGGATTGGTCTTCGGTCAGCAGCAGATCCTCGTCTCCGCGCACGATGCGCGCCGTGCCCGTCACCACCACCCAATGCTCGGCGCGGTGATGATGCAGTTGCAGCGACAGGCTCTGTTTGGGTTTCACCACGATGCGCTTGACCTTAAAGCGTGCGCATTCGTCCACCGTCTCATAGGTGCCCCAGGGCCGGTACACGCGGGTATGGCAAAGGTGCTCGCCGCGCGCCGAGGACTTGATTCGCTCCACCACCCGCTTGACGTCCTGCGTCCGATCCTTGCGGGCCACCAGCACCGCATCGTTGGTCTCCACCACCACCAGGTCGCGCAGCCCCACCGCCGCCAGCAGCCCGCGCTCGGAGCGCAAGTAGCAGCCCTCCACGTCCTCGTCGATGACGTCGCCTAAGATTACGTTGCCTTTTTCGTCCGGACCGGCCACCTCCCACAGCGCCGACCAGGCCCCCACGTCGCTCCAGCCGGCATCCAGCGGGATCACCGCGGCGCGCTCGGTCTTTTCCATCACCGCATAATCCACCGATTCGCTGGGGCAGAGATGAAAGGCCTCGATCCCGAGACGCAGAAAATCCCGATCGGTTTCGCGGGCCGCGAAGGATTCGCGCACGGATTGCAGAATTTCACCGGCGTAGCGCCCGAGCTCGGCGAGATAGTCATCCGCGCGGAACATGAACAGGCCCGAATTCCAGAAATAGTCGCCGCTGGCCACATAGGCCTCCGCGGTGGCCTGGTCCGGCTTTTCCACGAATTCCGCCACCGGAAAAACGCCGCCCCCGCCGGCCTCATCGGCCTTGCGGATATAGCCATAGCCGGTCTCGGGGCGATCCGGCACGATACCGAAGGTGACCAAACGCTGCTGCTCGGCGGCCGCCTGCAGGCCCTCCGCCACCGCCTCGCGAAACACCTCCGGGCGCCGAATCACATGATCCGACGGCATCACCAGCAGCACCGCATCGGGTGAGCGCTCCATCGCGAACAGCGCCGCCGCGGCAATCGCCGGGGCCGTATTGCGCCCCACGGGTTCCAGCAGGATGGCCGACCCCTGCACCCCTTTGGCCCGCAGTTGCTCCGCCACCAGAAACCGATGCTCTTCGTTGCACACCACCAGCGGCTCTAGGCAGGCGGGAATGCCGCCAAGCCGCTCCAAGGTGGCCTGAAACAGCGACTGTTGTTCCACCAGGGGCAAGAATTGCTTGGGCGTGGCCTGGCGCGACAGCGGCCACAGCCGAGTGCCGGCGCCGCCCGATAGAATCACCGGTAAAATCATTTTATATCCCCTTCTGCTCGCAATAGGCGTCCACCTGCGCCTCGCCTTCGGCGATCAGGCACAGTTCGTCGAGTCGCCCCATGGCGACAGCCCGCGTAAATACGTCGTGTCTCGGGCGCGCCAACTGCCTGCCCAGGGCGGCCTTGAAGCGTTGTTTGTTTGGGTCCGACAGCGCCACCCAGACCTTTAAGCCGATCTCCAGGGCCTCCCGCTCCACCAGGGGCTCCGCCGGCCCCAGCCGCAGGGCCATCGCATAGGCATGCTGGAACTCGGCGTCCAGCTCACGCGCCTGCAACTTGGTGGCCGCCAAATACATCCAGGGGTAGGGCCAGGCGGGGCGCCGCCGAATGGCCTGGCGCTGCAATGTCAACGCCCGCTGCCGGCCGGCATCCAGGGCCTCTCGGGACTGGTTCGGGGCCGCGTTCTCCCACAGCTCCAAATTGGCCCCGAACAGGGGCAACTGCGGGTTTTCGGGCGAAATCGCGGTGGCGATGCGATACAGGCCCTGGGACAGATTCTTCTCCGCGCGATCGAATGCCTCGCCGGCGAAGGTCTCCAACTGACCGCGCAGCAGCTCTGTCGCAGTGGTGGAAACCACACGCGCCGCCGCGGCGATCATCGCAGCCGTCAGCAGCGCAATCACCAAATAGGCCAGCGTTTGGTTGCGGGCCGGCTCAGCCATGGCGCCGATGCACCCCGCGCCCAAGGCTCGGCCTCGACTCAGGAGCTGTAATAACCGCCATAGTAGCCGCCATAGTAGCTGCCGTAATAGCCTCCGCGGTATTTGCCGTAACGCTTGCCGCCATAGTAGCTGCTGTTCTTGGCGGTGACCTGATTGATCACCGTGCCGATCATGTGCGCCTTAGCCTGTTTCAGGCGCTTAATCCCTTCGGTCGCCGCGGGATGAGGGGTGGAGTCCGCGCGCGCCACATAGATCACGCCGCTGGCCTTGGACGCCAGCACCATGGCGTCACTCACCGCCAAGGTCGGCGCACTATCGAGGATGATATGCTCAAAGGTCCCGCCCAACTGCCCCAGCGCCTTGGCGAACCGCTGGGAGGATAGCAGCTCCAGCGGGTTGGGCGGCACGGCCCCCGAGGGCATCAAATAGACCTGCCCCTCTTCCACCCGGTGTACGCATTCCTCTAATGAAGCCGCGCCGGAGACGAACTCGGACAGACCGTGGGCGTCCTTTTCCATGCCCCAGGCCTTACCCACCGTCGGACGCCGCATATCGGCATCGATCAATAACACCTTGTGCATTTCGCCCAGCGAATACGCCATGGTCATGGCCACGGTGCTCTTGCCTTCGCCGGGGACCGAGGAGGTCACTACGATCACCTTATAGGGGTCGTCAAGGCCGGACAGCAACACCGCGGTGCGGATACTGCGAATAGACTCCGAGAAAAAGGAGTTTCGATAGTCCTTTAAATACTGCAACGGCGACTGCTCTTTGCGCTTGTTCAGCTTCAAGAAGGGCAGGCTGCCCAGCACCGGCAGCTTGAGACGCTCTTCCAAATCGCGCGCCTCCTTGAAGGTGTTGTCCAGGTACTCCAACAGAAACGCCAGACCAACGCCCAGGGCCAACCCGCCGAGGATCCAGGTCAGCACGATCTTCTGCTTGTTCGGGGCAAAGGGGCCGAGGGCCGGAACCGCCGGATCCAGCACCCGCGCCGGCACCGAGTCGTAGACCTGGGACTCGCGGGTGGTCTTGAGGCGATTGAGGAACATATCGTAGAGCTGGCGGTCCGTATCGACCTCGCGTTGCAGCATCCGTTCCTCGTAACTCTTGCGTTCGATCTCCTGACGCTCGCTGACGCTCGTCTTCATGGTGGCGGAAATCGAGTTCTCGCGGCCGACCGCGCTTTGGTATTGTTTGCGCACCCCCACCGCGATGGCTTGAACACGGGTGCCGATGCTTTGCTCGATCTGCTCCACCTCCGCGATGGCGGCCTGCATTTTCGGGTGCTTCGGCCCATAGCGTTGGGAATGATCGCGCAACTGGCGGCGGGCCTCGTCCAGTTCCCCGCGCAGGGCGATAATCTGCGCATTATCCAGCACCGCCGGCAGGGACAATTGCTGATCGATGGGCAACTCCTCGATCCCTCGCAATTGCCGGGCCTGGGCCTCTAGGTCGATCCGCTCACGCCGCGCGTCCATCAAATCACTGTTGAGGGCGGACAATTGCTCCTGGGAGACCATCCCCCCCTCGGCCGCACGCAGGATTTTTTCTTCGTCACGGAACTGCTGCAGGCGCTGCTCCGAGTTGCGCACCTTCTCTCGCAGCGATTCCAACCGTTCGGTCAGAAAACTCGTGGCCTTGGAGGTCAAGTCGAGCCGCGCCTGCATTTCGTGCTCGATATAGGCATCCGAAAGCCCGTTGGCCAATTGCGACGCCAGATGTCGATCCGAAGACACAAAGGAGATCTTCAGCAAGCGGCTGTCTTTGACTGAATCGATACTGAGGCTGCCCTGCACCCGAGCGATCATCCCGGCGGTGATCTTTTCACCCGACACCAGCGGCGGGGCGGGCTCCGCGGCCGGTTCCTCCGCCTTATCGGCCCGATCCTCAAGCGCCAAGTCTTCGGGCAATAGGGTGCGAACCCAGTCCTTCCAGTCCAGGCTCAGCATTCCCTCCTTTTTGGGGCGCAGGGCGGGGTTGAATTCCGGCGAATTCGCAAGATCAAGCCGCTCGATCACCCGAATCGCAAGACTGCGCGAGCGCAGCACCTCCTGCTGGGTGTTATAGAAACGCATGCGATCGTATTGCATCAGCACGTCCTCTACCGGCGAGACCTTGCCCATATCCGGATTCACCATAATGGTGGAGGTGGAGCGATACAGCGGCTGCATGGAAGAGACCACGAACCCGCCCCATAGCGCCGCTAAGAACCCCAGCCCGAAGATGCTCCACTTGTGCCGCCAGAAAATAAGCCAGTATTTTCGCAGATCGATGGGCTCTTCGTCTTCCTGCTGGTCGAAGGCGAATGCTTGGGGGGTTTTTTCGGCCATGGGGGTTCCAGAAAGATGTGACAATCACTGCCCCAAAGGGGGCATCGGGCTTCGGGTCGCTACCCGATCAAGCTAGTACGCCTGCGCATAAGTAACGGAAAAAACGCCGTTTAGGAACGCTGAGGGCGCAGAGGAATAAGGGTGAAAGGTTTCGGTGGCCGTTGGCGGTTGCTTGATCACTGATTCAGCCCTCTTCGTTGCACCCAGGGTCTCTTCCGCCGGCGGCGGACAGACAGGGAGTGGGACTCGTTTGAATTCATAGGCGTACGATCCTCTCCCCCGCAGCCCTCCCCGATCTCCTCCCGCGGGGGATGACCGCCAAGCGGGGCCAGCATCCCCTGCCATTGGGTGGCGGGTGAAAATCGCCTGCGGTTCGGCTGTGTTTGCATGGCTCTGGAAAGCGCGTGTTCAGCATTCAACCCAAACCCTCTCTGCGCCCTCTGCGGATCTGCGCGTGCCCTGCGTTCCCAGAGCGCCTGGGTTGTTTCCATCAAGACTTAGGCACAGCTGCACTAGAAGAAACTACGTTCAACGGTGATCACATCACCGGGTTTGACATCCTCGTCGAGGTCCGCCTTACGCGGCTCGGGGTCGGCCTCGCCGTCCACCTTGCCGCGCACCAAATAGACCTTGTCCCGACTGGCCCGCTCGTGGAAGCCGCCCGCCACTGCGATCGCCTTGCGCACCGTCATGCCAGGCGCATAGGAATAGGGTCCGGGCCGCTGCACATAGCCATTAAGGTAGATCTTACGGTATTCGACCACCTTGACCCGAACGTTCGGATCTAGCAGGTAGTCGCCCAGCAGCCCGTCGCGGATCCGGCGTTGCAGTTGCCCCACGGTCATGCCGGCGGCGTTGATTTCGCCCAAAAAGGGATAATAGAAGGAGCCAAACTCCTCAATGGCCCGTGTTACGCTCAGATCGGGCTCGCCGAAGACCTGAATCTCGATTTGGTCGCCGGCCCCGAGCTGGTAGTTCTCGATCAGGTCCGAGTAGTCCAACGGCGCCGCCCAGACCGCTGCGGAGGCGAGCAACCAACCGCAAAACAGCGCTAGCAACGATAACAGCGGAACTCTCATCCTCATCAAGCCAAGGCCCCTAAAGCCCACCCGCGACGATCACCATAGATCCGAGCCGGTGCGCACGAAATCACCAAAGGTTTCCCGCAGACTGAAGCCGCCGCTAAGGCCAAGGTTCAGGTTCACGCCCAGCTCGACGATGTCGTCGTCGTAGCTGTATTCGTGGAGATTGCTGCTGCGCTCAATGCGGCGCACGCCGGCATACACGCCCATCCACTCGCGCCAGGCGTAATTGAGTCGGATGTGGTATTGCAGGATATCGTCTGTACGAAACGGATCGGCGTCAACATATTCCTCTTCATTAAAGCCAATGCCGAGATCGGTGCTGAAGCGCGGGTACCAGACATGGTTCCAGTTGGCGCCGTAGAAACGGGTGATGCGGTGATCGCCCCAGCCGTCGCTCTCCGAAAAACCCTGAGAGGCCTCTACGGTGAAGGTGGAGTAGCTGCGCGGTTTCCAGTTCACCCCGAGGCGCCAAATCGCGCTGGAACTGTCTTCCAGCGAGGCATCATCCATATCCTTCCAGCCCCAGCCGACGCCGGCGAAGCCCTGGGTCTGATAGGTCAAATCCCAAATGGCGCTCAGCATCAGGTAGTACTGATCGCTGTCGTAGCCGTCGCTCCAGTAATCGTAGCGATTCATCGACCCCGAAAGCTCCATCGAGGTGTTGGGCTGAACCCGGTGGCTCAGCGCCAGGCGCACACGGTCCACCGTGCGCTCGCGGGCCCAGGTCACGGATTCATTGTTGGTGTATTGGCGCTCTTCATGGATCACGTCCAGATCCCACCGGTCCTTGCTGGTGAATTCATAGCCCACACTGGCGATGAGCCCCCACTCTTCGAATTCGTTGGGCTCACGAAAAAACTCCGCCAACTCGCCCTGCAGCAAGTCTTCGCCGCGCGCCTCATGGCCCAGGATGTATTGCAGCCCGGCATACAGCGAGAGGCTTTCGGTGGGCTCCCAGTCGTAATCGAGCAGGGCCACCCAGTCCACATAGTCGTCGTCGGAGCTGTCCGCGTAGGAGGCGAAATCGGCCTGCATCTTCAGGCCGATTTGCCCTTTATGGTAGGGGTCGCCGGCGATCCAGGCCGCCGAAGGCGTGAGAATGGAGACGTAGGAGCCGGTGGTGTTCACCGCCTGGGAGGTCACGTTGGCGTCGTAGGCCACCCGAAAATCGATATTCGGATAGAAACGGAAACCGCCCCATTGATAGCCGTCGCCCTCTTGCACGATTTCGGCCTGCTCGCCCTGCTCCATCTTCGCCACGTCCGACGCCGCGGGCGCACGCATGGGCGGCTCCTGAGCGGCGGCCAATGTCGATGCGCCAATCAGCGCCGCACCCTGGGCCAGCCTGCGCGCCGTCTTGATCAAGTTACGCTGGATGTTCATCATTAAGCACACCTAAATCCTACCTGACTGATATTGTATCCCGGCCCCGCCCATGGCGAGGAGCCCCTTCGAAACCTTTCCCGTCGACCACCAGGAGTCATGCCCATGCCCTTGCTGAAGCTCACCACCAACGCCCCGGCAGCCAACCGCTCGTCGCTGCTTGCCGCCCTGTCCGCGCATACGGCGGAGCTGCTGCAAAAGCCCGAACGCTTCGTCATGATCACCTTCGAGCAGAATGCCGATATGCTGTTCGCCGGCTCGTCCGCCCCGCTGGCCTACATCGAGCTGAAAAGCATCGGTCTGCCGGAACAGCGCACCCGCCGCTTGGCGGAGGGCCTGTGTCGCTTGGTCCAGACCGAGCTGGGAATCCCGGCCGATCGCGTCTATATCGAATTCTCCAACGCCGCCCGCCATCTGTGGGGATGGAATGCCGGCACCTTCGAAAAGTGACCGCACGGACGCCCCACAGGGGGAGTCTAGCCCATCCGCCGAACCACTGGAACCGTCGCGGCAAAAATATTCCAAAACCCAAGGCGTTCTTTGAGCGCGACAGCGCCCGCCGTCGCGCTCAGGCCTCGCGGGACCAAAACCTCAGGCCATGCAGCCGGCGGCATTCCCGCCCCTGGCCCTCGGTATCGAGCAGCAGGAGGCGCCGGGCCGGCCAGCGCGGCCCATGCAGGCCGTAGTCTGCCGGGTCGCCCGCCGGGACCAAGGCCCAGCCGGCGGAAGGCCGGGTAGTGCGGTAGGCCAGACCGACCAAGCCAGCCGCCGCCCGCTCGAAGGGACCGCCGCCGCACACTCCCGCCAAGCCGCCGGCGCTCAGCGCGGGCAATGCGCCGCCGCCCCAGAACCAGAGCCCGTTGCAGCGCTGTGCGTCCATCCCGGACGAAAGGCCTTCATGGAGCAGCATTTGCGCCTCGTTCAACAAGCCATGCCAAAGCAAACCCGTCTCGCCCGCGGGCAGCGAACCGCGGACATCGCGCCCCAGGGCCTGATCCAGGGGCGTGAACCCTGGCAAGGCCGGCATCTCGACCCGCACCGGCCAGCCTAGGCCCGTCCAAGACTCGAAATGCAGCCCGCGATCGGCGAAGGCCGCATTGAACACCGCCTGATAGTTTAGCGCGGTTGCCGCATCGAATTCAGGGCTTTTGTCACAACTGAGCACCAAGCTGGCGCGATCGGCGAGGAAAACAGCGGGGGTGGCGAGCAACCAGAGTCCGGCGGCATCCAGCCCCGCCCCCTGGGCTAGTATGGCGCCCACCGGCGCCTCGCCGCGGCGGAATTCGCCGCCGAAGAGCGATAATAGGGTTTCATGATGCCCGGGGAAACCGCAGGTCGCCGGATTCCCTCGGGCCGCGATCCGCCGCAGCCGCCGCCAGCCTTCCGGCGCCTGACCCGTCAGGGGAGCGAAACAGGGCGGACAAAGCACCACCAGCGAATCGCACAGGTCCCCGCCGAATCCGCCTAAGGCGCCCAAGCCGGCCCCGCGGCGCTTCGCCGCCGTCACCACTGCGAAATCGGCTGCATTGCGTTGCCGCCGTTCAGCCCGCCAAGTGCTCCACCCGAATCCGCGCCACCTGCCCGCACACGGACTCCAAGGCCTCGATCTGTTGGATGGCGCGATTCATGCGACCCTCCTTGACTCGCTGGGTGAGCATCACCACCGGCACGTCGGTATCGCCCGCCTCGGGCTCCTTCTGCTGCATGGCCTCGATGCTGATGCCCGAATCGCCGAGGATGCCGGCGATGCCGGCCACCACGCCCGGAACGTCTTTCACCCGCATGCGCAGGTAATAGGCGGTGACCACCTCTTCCATCGGCAACACCGGGTGATCCGACAGCTCATCGGGCTGAAACGCCAGGTGCGGGATGCGATTCTTGGGGTCCGTGGTCAGCGCCCGCACCACATCCACGATGTCCGCGATCACCGCCGAGGCGGTGGGTTCAGAGCCGGCGCCCGCGCCATAGTAGAGCGTGGGCCCCACTGCATCGCCCTGGACCAGCACCGCGTTCATCACTCCGTCCACATTGGCGATTAGCCGCTTTTCGGGGATTAGCGTCGGATGCACCCGCAGCTCCACGCCCTCGCTGGTCTGACGGGCCACGCCCAAATGCTTAATCGCATACCCAAAGCCGGCGGCGTAATTCACATCCGCGCGGGTAATGCGGCTGATGCCCTCGGTGTAGGTCTTGTCGAACTGCAGCGGGATGCCGAAGGCGATGGAGCCGATGATGGTCAGCTTGTGGGCGGCGTCGATGCCCTCCACATCGAAGGTCGGATCCGCTTCCGCATAGCCCAAGACCTGGGCCTCGGCCAGCACATCATCGAAATCGCGGCCCTTGTGGGCCATTTCGGTGAGGATGAAATTGCCGGTGCCGTTAATGATGCCGGCCACCCATTCGATTTGGTTCGCCGCCAGCCCCTCGCGCAGGGCCTTAATGATTGGGATGCCGCCGGCCACCGCCGCCTCGAAGGCCACGGTCACGCCGCGGGCCTGCGCAGCCTCGAAGATCTCGTTGCCGTGCCGGGCGATTAAGGCCTTGTTGGCCGTGACCACATGCTTGCCATTGGCGATGGCCTGCAACACCAGCTCACGCGCCGGCGAATAGCCGCCGATCAGTTCGACCACGATCTGCACGTCCGGATCATTGACCACCGCGAACGCATCGTCGGTGATCTTCATTTGGTCCGTGCCGCCAAACGCGGCCGGGTCGTACTGCTTGGCCGCGGCATGGGTGATGTGGATGCCGCGGCCGGCGCGGCGCACGATTTCCTGCGCATTGCGCCGCAGCACGCTCACCGTGCCGCCGCCCACGGTCCCGAGGCCGAGCAGGCCCACGTTGACCGGTTTCAGTTTGGAATCGGATTTTGCAACTACCATTTTCTACTTAAGCCCCCGCGGCACCGTCGTGCCGAAACATATCGCGCAGGCATCGCACGGCTTGGCGCGTCCGATGCTCGTTCTCGATCAGGCTGAAACGCACATGATCGTCCCCGTGTTGGCCGAAACCGATCCCCGGCGACACCGCCACCTTGGCCTCGCGCAACACCTTCTTGGAAAACTCCAGCGAGCCCATTTCCCGATAAGGCTCAGGGATGGGCGCCCAGACGAACATGGTGGCCTGGGGCCGCTCCACCGGCCAGCCGGCCGCATTCAGCCCGTCACACAACACATTGCGTCGGCGCTGATACATGTCCCTGATCTCGCGCACGCAATCCTGCGGCCCCTCCAGCGCCTGAATGGCCGCCACCTGGATGGGGGTGAAGGTGCCGTAGTCCAAATAGGACTTAATGCGCCCCAAGGCGGCCACCAGGGTGGCATTGCCGCACATAAAGCCCACCCGCCAACCCGGCATGTTGTAACTCTTCGACAGCGAAAAGGACTCCACCGCCACCTCGTCCGCCCCCGGCACTTGCAGGATCGAGGGGGCCTTATAGCCGTCGAACACGATGTCGGCATAGGCGATGTCATGCACCACCCAGATGTTGTATTCCCGCGCGATCTCAATCACCTTGCGGAAGAACTCTAAATCGACGCACTGGGTGGTCGGATTGCCCGGAAAGTTCAACACCAGCATCTTGGGCCGCGGCCAGGAGTCGATAATCGCCGCCCGCAGCTTTTCAAAAAAATCCACCCCGGGCACCAAAGGCACATGCCGCACATCGGCCCCCGAGATCACGAAGCCGTAAGGGTGAATCGGATAGGCCGGATTGGGCACCAGCACCGAATCCCCCGGCCCCATGCAGGCTAGGGCCAGGTGCGCCAGGCCCTCCTTGGAGCCGATGGTGACGATGGCCTGGGTCTCGGGATCCAGATCCACCTCAAAGCGGTCCTTGTACCAATGGCAGATCGCCTTGCGCAGGCGCGGGATGCCGCGGGACATGGAGTAGCGATGGGTGTCCTTGCGCGCCGCCGCCTCGCGCAGCTTGTCTACGATATGCTGGGGCGTGGGCTGGTCCGGATTGCCCATGCCGAAATCCACGATATCCTCCCCGCGGGCCCGCGCCGCCGCCTTCAACTCGTTCACAATGTTGAAAACATAGGGCGGCAAGCGCTTGATGCGCATGAACTCTTCCATTTCGGGCGTAGACACGGCGACCTCTTAAAAAACGAGAAGGGAAAAGCGGCTAAATTAACCGAGCGGCGCGGGAAAAGTCAAAGCCTTAGTGCGGATTTTCGGCGCGCATCCTGGTGCGCCTGCGCGTAAATTAACGGAAACAACGGCTTTTAGCAACGCAGGGGGCGCAGAGGACCGCAGAGGACGCGGAGGCCGTTTTTGCTTCCACTCGCCCCCGCGCTCCAGGGCGAGGGCGCCTGCCTGCCCGGCCCCCAGCGCCGCCCGCTCACCTGGAGTACAGCCCTCGGGCTGTGCGTGTTTTCGGGTCTATGGCCCCGCGCCAAGGCGTGTAGGCTCCGAGGCTGCGGCCATAGGGATCGACCAGCGAAACGCCCCTCTGCGCCCCCTGCGTTGCGAGTGCGCCTGAGCGGTTTCCGAGACTAAGGCGCGGCTGTGCCAGTGCAGTTGCGCCTGAGGGTCGGAAACACAACCCAGTGTCCGCGGGCTCGCACCCCAGTCCGCGGCCGGGCGCGCTGAATCAACGCGGCGCTCCCCTGCGTTCCCGGGGGCCGTGGTTTCCCGGGTTGCGCGCAGGCGTACGCGCTTGCACTGGGACCCGAGCTTGAGTATGTTGCAGGCCATGAGATTTTCCCAGAACTCCAGCGCAACCCATCAAATACAGGCCTATGACGCCAAGGGCTTTCGCATCGACCAGCGGCGCTTTGAAGGCCACTTGGCGCTGTCGGCGGATCGCGTGCTCAGCCCTTGGGGGCCGCCCGAATTCGCCGACCTGAGGGCGGCGGATTTTGCCCCCGTCTGGGGCCTTGAGCCGGAGATCCTGGTGCTCGGCGCCGGCCCGCTGCACCGCTGGCCCGAGGCGGAACTCTATCACGCCCTGATGAGCCGCGGGATCGGCGTCGAGGTGATGTCCACCCCGGCCGCCTGCCGCACCTATAACATCCTTTCAGCCGAGGGACGACGGGTCGCCGCCGCCTTGTTCACCGTCTGAGGCCGGGGCGTCTGCGATCACCGCCACGCCAGGGTTCGGATGCCGCGTCTGAATGCCCTTGGGCAGCCGATGCTGCATGGCCTGATAAAGCACGTCCGACTCCATGATGATCAGCACCAGCACGGTCACCATCACCGGCAGGATCCCGATCCCGCCGATCAGCGCCAGCACGGCCTCCTTCATCATGCCGAGGCGGGTGTAGCCGGCCCAGCCCAGGGCGGAGACGATCATCAAAAGAACCAGCATGCCGAGAAAGATCAAGCTGCGCCGGGCCGCAATCTGCCAATGACACATCACATACCAGGAGTCCACCCGGCGGGAGCGCCGCGCCCGCCACAGGATGTAGGACAAGGCGACGAAGGAAAACACGGGCACCAGCGCCAGCGGCTGCCAAAAGGTCTTCACCATGCCCAGCGCGGCCACGAACCACAGGATATGGTTGGCGATTAGGTTGGTGAGAAAGATCTCGTGCGGAATGCGGGCCTGATGGCTCTCGCGGTCGGTGATTTGGAATTTCATGGGGCGGCATCTTCCGGAAGGAGCGAACGGTTCAAGCATAGCATTATGTCTATCCCGTTGCACTCGACAGACGCCTTTGGTTGGCCTTGCATCGGCTTTTTATTGTAGTATGCGGCTCGGAAAACCGTCCGACGCCTGCACCGAGGCGCCTGCGTCGCCCAGTCCGTATCCGCAACCCGAGCCCAACGGCATCGAAATTATGCAAAAAATCCTCGTCACCGGCGGCGCCGGTTTCATCGGCGGCAATTTCATCCGCCTCCTGCTGCTGGAGCATCAGGACTACCAAGTGCTCAACCTCGACCGCCTGACCTACGCCGGCAACCCCGAAACCCTGGCGGACCTGGCCGACGACCCGCGCTATGCCTTCGTGCAGGGGGATATCGGCGATGCGGAGCTGGTGCGGGCGCTGTTGCGCGAACACCAGCCCGACGCGGTGGTGAATTTCGCCGCCGAGAGCCATGTGGACCGCTCCATCGACGGCCCGGCGGCGTTCATCGAAACCAATGTGATGGGAACCTTCAACCTGCTGGACAAGGCGCGTGAGCATTGGAAGGGCCTGGCCCCATCGGCGGCCGGCGGATTTCGCTTTCTGCATGTCTCCACCGACGAGGTGTACGGCTCCCTGGGCCCGGAGGGCAGGTTCCGGGAAGACACCCCCTACGCCCCCAACTCGCCCTACTCCGCCTCCAAGGCCTCGTCGGACCACCTGGTGCGCGCCTGGTTTCATACCTATGGCCTGCCGGTGCTCACCACCAACTGCTCCAACAACTACGGGTCCTACCAGTTCCCCGAAAAGCTGATCCCGTTGATGACGCTCAACGCCTTGGCCGGCAAGCCGCTGCCGATCTATGGCAACGGCGAGAACGTGCGCGACTGGCTGTATGTGCGCGACCACTGCCGGGCCATCCTGCGAGTGCTGGAGCAGGGCGAGCCGGGCGAGGTCTACAACATCGGCGGCGATAGCGAAAAGACCAACCTGGAGGTGGTGGACACCCTGTGTGCGGTGCTCGATGAATTGGTCCCCGATTCGCCCTATCGGCCCCATGCGCAATTGAAGACCTTCGTCAGCGACCGCCCGGGTCACGACCAGCGCTACGCCATCGACGCCTCCAAGATTCAGGGCCAGCTCGGCTGGCATCCGGAGGAGGACTTCGAGAGCGGCCTGCGCAAGACCATTCAGTGGTATCTGGACCATGCAGGCTGGTGCGAACGGGTGATGGACGGCAGCTACCGCGGCGAGCGCCTGGGCGCCCTCGAAGGTGAAGACGCATGAAAGGGATTATCCTGGCCGGCGGCTCCGGCACCCGCCTCTACCCGCTGACCCGCTCCATCAGCAAGCAACTGCTCCCGGTCTACGACAAGCCGATGATCTATTACCCGCTGTCGGTGCTGATGATGGCGGGGATTCGCGACATCCTGGTGATCACCACCCCCCACGATAATCCGCTGTTTCGCACCCTGCTGGGCGACGGCGCCCAATGGGGGCTGCGGCTGCAATACGCCGAACAGCCGGAACCGGGCGGGCTGGCCCAGGCGTTCCTGATCGGGCGGGATTTCGTCGCCGGCGAGGCCTGTTGCCTGATCCTGGGTGACAACATCTTCCATGGCCATGGCCTGCGCGAGACCCTGACCCGAGCGGCGAGCCGGGAGGTCGGCGCCACCGTGTTCGGCTATTGGGTGAAGGACCCGGAGCGCTACGGCGTGGCGGAGATCGACAAGGAAGGCAAGGTGTTGAGCTTGGTGGAAAAGCCCGCGGAGCCGAGATCCAACTGGGCGGTCACCGGGTTGTATTTCTACGACCGCCAGGTATCGGATCTGGCCGCCGCGCTGAAGCCCTCGCCACGCGGCGAGCTGGAGATCACCGACCTCAACAACCTATATCGGGACCAGGGCCAGTTGCGCCTGGAAAAAATGGGCCGCGGCATGGCCTGGCTCGACACCGGCACCCACGACTCCCTGCTAATGGCCTCCAACTTTATCGAGACCATTGAGCAGCGGCAGGGCCTGAAGGTCTGCTGCCCGGAGGAGGTGGCCTTTCACCAAGGCTGGATCGAACGCGAACAGCTGCGGATCCAGGGCGAGGCCCTGAAGAAAAACGGCTACGGCGAATATCTGCTCAACCTCTATCGACACGGAGACGAACTATGAAGGTAGTGGAGACCGAGATCCCGGGGGTGTTGATCATCGAGCCCAAGGTCTTCGGGGACGACCGCGGCTGGTTCATGGAATCCTGGCAGCAGCAGCGTTATGCCGAGGTTGGCATCCCGGGCCCCTTCGTGCAGGACAACCAGGCGCATTCGCTGCGTGGCGTGCTGCGCGGGCTGCATGTGCAGAACCCCCATGCCCAGGGCAAGCTGGTGCAGGTGTTGCAGGGCGAGGTGTTCGACGTGGCGGTGGACATCCGGCGCGGCTCGCCGGCATTCGGCCGTTGGGTCGGGGTGCATCTTTCGAGTAAGGACAAACGGCAATTCTGGGTGCCCGCCGGCTTCGCCCATGGCTACTGCGTGCTCAGCCCGGAGGCCATGTTCGCCTACAAGTGCGACGACTTCTATCACCCCGAAACCGAATTCAGCGTGCGCTGGGACGACCCGGACATCGGCATCGACTGGCCGTTGCAGGAGGCCCCCGCCCTGTCGCCGAAGGATGCCGACGCGCCCCTGCTGCGCACCATCCCCCCTGAGCGTTTGCCCCGCTATCAGCCCGAGGACACTGCATGAACATCCCCGAAATCCCGACCATCCTGCTGATCGGCGCCGACGGCCAGGTGGGGTTCGAGCTGCGCCGCACCCTGGAACCGCTCGGCCGTCTGGTGTCGTCCTCGCTGTGCGGCAGTTGGGGGCCGCGGCTGGACCTGACCGATGCCCGCTCGCTGGAGACCCTGATCCGCGAAATCGCCCCGCGCCTGATCGTGAATGCGGCCGCCTATACCGCGGTGGATCGTTCCGAAGAGGAAGAGCAGCTCGCCCAACAGGTGAACGGCGACGCCTTAGGCGTGATCGGCCGCATGGCCGCAGAACGCAGCATTGCCGTGGTGCATTACTCCACTGATTATGTATTCGACGGCGCCGCAAAGGATCCGTACCTCGAACACGCCGTGACCAACCCTATGGGGGCCTATGGCCGCACCAAGCTCGACGGCGAGCGGCAACTGCTCGAAAGCGGCGCGGACGCGGTGATCCTGCGCACCAGTTGGGTCTACGGCGTGCGCGGCCAGAACTTTCTGCGCACCATGCAGCGGTTATTCATCGAGCGCAACGAGTTGAAGATCGTGGACGACCAAATCGGCGCGCCCACCTGGAGCCGCATGATCGCCGAGGCCACCGCGCAAATGCTGGTCCAAACCCTGCCCGATGGGTTTGGCCAGCGGGCCGGCATCTATCACCTGACCAATGCCGGCCGCACCAGTTGGCACGGCTTCGCCAAGGCGATCCAGGAACTGCTGGAGGCCGATTGCCGGATCCAGCCCATCCCCAGCAGCGAATACCCGACCCTGGCCAAGCGCCCGATGTTTTCGGTGCTGGACAACGAAAAGCTCTCCGCCGCCTTCGGCCTGCGCCTGCCGGACTGGCACCATGCACTCAAGCTGTGTCTGGAAGAGCAGGCCAGCCTGGCCCGGCGTTAAACCGAATCTGTCGCGCCCCAGAACGGCCCTTGGGGACGCAGAGGAACGAGTCCCAGCGCTGGGACTCGTGCGCCTGCGCCTCAGTGTCGGAAACAGCCCAGGCGCCCACGGAACGCAGAGGGCGCGGAGAACCGCAGGCTGAGTGGTGAATGGTGAATGGTGAGTGGTGAGTGGTGAGTGGTGAGTGGTGAATGGTGAATGGTGAGTGGTGAATGGTGAATGGTGAATGGTGAGTGGTGAATGGTGAATGGTGAGTGGTGAATGGTGAGTGGTGAATGGTGAGT
>JAABTK010000037.1 GCA_011389885.1 Gammaproteobacteria bacterium
CAGCTCAAGGCGCTCTGCGCCGAGGGTGTCCGGCAAGAGTAACAGCAAGGTGGACACCCGCAACGACGCAACGAGGAAACGGCGAAACGGCGAAACGGCGAAACGGGAACGGGCGAAATGGGGACACCCATATTCACGAAACGGGGAGGCGCGAAACGGGGAGGCGCGAAACAGGGCTCGAAACGGGGGGCTCGAAACGGGTCGAAACGGGTCGAAACGGGTCGAAACGGGTCGAAACGGGTCGAAACGGGTCGAAACGGGTCGAAACGGGTCGAAACGGGTCGAAACGGGGACGGGTCGAAACGCGAAATGGGGACACCCATATTCTGTTCCCACGGATGAAATGGCGAAATGGGGACACCCATATTCTGTTGAGACGAAATAGAGACGAAATGGGGACACCCACGGGCGAAACGGGGATCGAAACGGGGACACCCATATTCTGCCCATATTCTGTTGAGACGACAGCAACGGGGACACCCAGCACCCAGCAACAGGGACACCCATATTCCGCAATTGATCCCTTTACACCCTTTGCGTTCCTTCTTCGCGCCCTTTGCGTTATACAGCCCCCAAGCCGCGGAATTCGCTGAGACATGCGGCGAGGATTGAATCCAATAACCATTCCGCGAAATTCCGCGTATTCCGCGGCAAAAATCCACCGACCGAACGAAGCCTCCCCGCCAAGGCATCAACCTCCAAAGCCCCCCCCGACGGGTGATGGGCAAGCCGATGGGCCGGGGCCTGGGGGCGGCGGCGGCCTGTTGCGGCTTGAACCTGGCCCCTTAACCCCCAAATCCCCTCCGTGTATAGCCGCAATTCGATTGCAAGAGGGGATTTATGAGCGAACGCTTTTTGCGCCGGGCGATTTTGGCCTTTCTGGTGCTGATGGCCGTCTGGGTGGGGTACGACTACGTCCGGCTGATGCTGTTCACCCAGGAGGCGCCGCGGGTGGTGACCCCGCGCGGGGCCTTGGCGGACAGCGAGCAAACGGCGATCCAGTTGTTCGAGGAAGCAGCCCCTTCCACGGTGTTCGTGACCACCCTGGAGCGCGGGGATTGGAGCCGGTTTTGGCAGTCGCCGGCCAAGATGGGCATGGGTTCCGGCTTCGTGTGGGACCAAGCGGGGCATATCGTCACCAATTTCCATGTGATCGATAACGCCGATAGCATCAGCGTACGCTTCGGCCCGGACGAGAAGCACAATGCGGTCATCGTGGGCGCGGCGCCGGAGTATGATTTGGCGGTGTTGCGGCTCACCGGCGGCCCCCATCGCAGCTTTGCGCCCTTGCCGGTGGGCGCCAGCCAAGACCTGCAAGTGGGGCAAACGGTGTTTGCCATCGGCAACCCCTTCGGCCTGTCACGCACCCTGACTCAGGGCATTGTCAGCGCGCTGGAGCGGCGCCTGCCCACCCGCGGCGGGCGCGAGATCCGCGGCATGATCCAAACCGATGCGGCGATCAATCCCGGCAACTCCGGCGGCCCGCTGCTGGATTCGGCCGGGCGCTTGGTGGGCGTGAATACCGCGATTGTCTCCGATTCCGGGGCCTTTTCCGGCGTGGGCTTCGCGGTGCCCATCGACGTGGTGAATCGGGTGGTCCCGCGCATCATCAGCCACGGCCGCATGCCGCGGGCGGGCATCGGCATCAGCGCCTTGGGCGAGGAGTTTACCGCGCATTTGGACCTTAACGGCGTGGTGGTGGCCGACGTGCTGCCGGGCCTGCCGGCGGATCGGGCGGGGCTGCGCGGGGTGGATCGCCGCAACGGCCTGCTCGGGGATGTGATCACCCATGTGAACGGTAAACGGGTGAGTTCCGTGTCCGACCTGGCGGCGGCGTTAGAGACCATCGGCGTGGGCGAGCAGGCCCGGCTCCGCCTGCGGCGCGACGGGCGGGCTATAGAGGTGATGGTGAAGGTGGTGGATATCGGGGATTAGTGCGTTTTCCGCACTACAACCATTCGGTAACAATTCGCGGTCTATAATGCGCGGTTTGCCGGCAGGGGACCGCGGCTGGCTAGCGGCGGTTCCCGCCCGGGCGAAAGGGGTGCGGCCCTTCGAAGGCCGCTCTCCGCTGCGGTTGTGCGGTTTTGACGTTGGTTGACCGAATTGCTCCGCAGTCCATGACCAAGGGTGTTGCGCCGAATTGATGTCACGATTTTTACCCCAATCCCGGAATGTCCGTTTGTTGCTGACCTTGGTTTTCGTCGGGGTCACCCTGGGCCTCGCCTTCGTGTTCGATGGCGGGCTGACGCCGGTGATGGTGTTGGCGGCGCTGGCCGGCGGCTACATGGCCTTGAGCGTAGGGGCCAACGATACCGCCAACAACGTGGGTCCGCTGGTGGGCGGCGGGGCCTTGGGCCTGACCGGCGGGCTGTTGCTGGCGGCGGGCCTGGAGGCCCTGGGGGCCTTGGTTGCGGGCGGCGACGTGGCGGCCACCGTCCAAGGCGGCATTATTGAAATCGAGCGCCTGCCGAACGACCAGGCGTTGGTGCTGGTGATGGTCTCCGCGCTGCTCGCGGGTGGGATTTGGTTGCACACGGCCACCTACCTCAAGGCCCCGGTATCCACCACCCACTCCATCGTCGGCGGTCTGCTGGGGGCCGGGATCGCGGCCGCGGGCTGGGGCGTTGCGCACTGGGAGCGCCTGGGTCCGATCATATTGAGCTGGTTTCTGGCCCCCTTGCTCGGCGGGTTGATCGCCGCGGGCTTTCTGTACCTCATCAAACGCACCATCGATTTTCAGCCGGATCGCCGCCAGGCCGCCCAGCGCATGGCGCCGGTGCTGGTGGCGTTAATGGCCTGGGCCTTCACCGCCTTTCTGTTGGTCACCGGCCTGCGTCGGGTCTGGCAGATCCCCCTCGGCAGCGCATTGTTGGCGGGGGCTGCGGTTGGGTTGGTCGCGTATTTTTTGCTGCGCCCGCTGGTCGCCCGCCAGGCCGAGCGGGCGGACCCGGGCAAGGCGGGCGTGGATCGTCTATTCCGCCTGCCGCTGATCCTGGCCGCCGGGCTGCTCAGCTTCGCCCACGGCGCCAACGACGTGGCCAACGTGGCCGGGCCGCTGGCGGCCATTTGCGGCGCGCTCTGCGGCGCCGGGGTGACGCACCAGACCGTGCTGCCGGCATGGGTTATGCTAGTGGGCGGGCTGGGCATCGCCCTCGGCGTGCTCCTCTACGGCGGGCGTTTGGTGCGCGTGTTGGGCTCGGAGATCACCGAACTTAACCCCGCACGCGCCTTTTGCATTCTAATGGCCACAGCCACCACCGTGCTGTTGGCCACCCAGCTCAAACTGCCGGTAAGCACCACGCACATCGCGGTGGGGGCGGTGTTCGGGGTAGGGTTTTTGCGGGAATTCCTGAAAACCAGTTACGGACGCATGATCGAAGAGATTCGCCTGCGCCACGCCGGCTGGGATGCGGCGAGCGTGGCGCGCTATTTGGAACGATTCGAGGCCGCCCCTATCGACGACAAGGCCGCGATGCTGCGCGAACTCAAGGAGCAATCGCCGGAGGTCGAGCTGGCCAAGCGCGAACGCAAGGGCTTGCGGGCGCTCTATCACCAGGACCTGGTGAAGCGCTCGGCGGTGCTCTGGATCGTCACCGCCTGGGTGGTCACGGTGCCGCTGGCGGGACTGGCGGCGGCGGCGATATACCGCCTGTTGGATTGGGCCGCGCCCCTGGGGCTGATGGGGTAATCGAGCGCAGGCCTGAGCGCTCTCCCGCCGGGGGGCGGGCTGCGGCGGCGGGATGGCGCGTCGTCCCCTACCGAGTACCGCCTCGGAACGCAGGGCGCACCAAAGACCGCACAGCCCAAGGGCTGTACTCCAGGCGGCTAGGCCAGGCGGGCGCGGCGGGCAGGCATCCCCGCCCTGGAACGCGGGGAGGGTCAAGCCGGAATTCCTCTGCGCTCTCTGCGGTCCTCGGTACCCTCTGCGTTCCTAAATGGCGTTGTTTCCGTTATTTGTGCGCAGCCGTACTAGCCGCCCTGGTCCGGGCGCGATATCGGCCGGAGCCATAACGGCCGCGCTTTTTGCCCCGCCCAGCGACGCGTTCTTGGCCCGCCGGCGGCAGCGAAGGCCCGATGGCGGATCAAAAAAACCGGCATGCGGATCAACAAAGCCCTTGCAATAATCGCTCGCTAATGGGAGGATGCGGGGGTGCATTGCAGACATCAAATCTTCCTCGGCCCGCCTCGCTGTGCGAGCGCCTGCCGGCCTCCCTTTTCGGTCCGCCGCCTTGACTAGCGGTCGCCGTATCCTGAAACAGTGCGTTTATCACCGCGCTCTGCGACCCCGACAGGGGGTTGGAGTCGCTCCCATAGCCGACTTTGTCTTCTCGATATTTCGGCCCGCCGCTCGCTGCTGCGGACGGCTCTCACGCTCTGCATTCGATCACCGAATGCTGTTCTTCGATTCCAAATCCAAAAAGGATCAACACATGAAGCAGATCATCAAAAGCGCCGGTATCGCGGCCATCTTCGCCCTTGCGCCTTTCTCCATGGCCCAGGCCTGGTGGGGCGGCCCCGGCGGCGCCAGCAACGATTGGATGGGTGACGGCTACGGCGACTTTAACATGGGCTTCTCCGGTCGCGGCAGCGGCACCGGCACCGGCTATGGCCGCAACTACGGTTATGGCGGCTATCCCTACGGCGGCGGTTATGGCGCACCTTACGGCGGCGGTTATGGCGCACCCTACGGCGGCGGTTATGGCGCCCCTTATGGCGGCGCGCCCTACGGCGGCGGCTATGGCGCACCTTACGGCGGCGCACCCTACGGCGGCATGCCCCCCCAAGGCGGCATGCCCCCCCAAGGCGGCATGCCCCCCCGTGGCGGCATGAATCAGGGCAATGCCCCGCAGTCTGGCGGTAAATAAGGCCTAGGCCTTACGCTCAATTCGGGTCGCTGCGCGAAGCGCTCGACCCGGAGAAAAAACGGCCGATTTTATCGGCCGTTTTTTTGTGCCGCACCAGTGAGCGGCCCGATTCGTGCGATAATTCGTCCGGCGAATCACCGTTTTGCGCGCTCCATACCGGACTAAATTCCGGGCTCCGAGCGGTTGCCGGACTAACGGCCATGAGAAGGGCGGCAACACCCCGAAAATCAAACAGTCCCGCCTGTGGCAACGGCTGGCAGCTGCGATGACGGGCTTCGATCAAGCCCCTTAGTCGCGGTTTCAAACCGTTCCCACCGCCTAGTACGACCGCCCGCAACTATCGGAAACAACGCTCTTTAGGAACGCGGAGGGCGCGGAGGAATCCTTGCTTGTCTGCGCCCTCTGCGGTTCTTCGTGTGCTGTGCGTTTCGAGGGCGCCTGGGTTGTTTCCGATACTGAGGCGCCGGGCGCTTGTCTGCAAGCAGTTATGGGATTCTGCATTGGTCCAAGCTATTGTATCCTTGTCACTATCTTCTCAGCCCTAAGGAACCCCGGCCATGAGTGTCGAGCTGCAACCCCTGATCACCAAGCTGAACCCCACCTGCCGCCGTTGTTTTGAAAAAGCCGCGGACTTGTGCGTAAGGCACACCAATTACAACGTAGAGATCGAGCACCTGCTAACCCAGCTCATCGATATGCCGGACAGTGAATTCGTCTCGGTGTTGCGGTGCTATGACATTCCCCTGTCGGATGTACGGGCGGAACTGGCGCTGGCGGTGGAGAAGCTGAAGCGCGGGAACGCCCGCACGCCGGCCATGTCGCCCTTCATTCTGGCGTTGTTGAGGGAGGCCTGGCTGGTGTCCTCGATTCGGCTCGGCAGTTCGCTGATCCGCTCCGGGGCCTTGGCCTTGGCCCTGATCGATCAGGACAATATTCGCGGCTCGATCTTCGAGAGCATGCCGTCCCTGCAGCGGATCCCCCGGGAGCGATTGCGGGTCGATCTCAAGGATCTGGTCAGGGGGTCCGGCGAGGCCGGGGAGTCGCCGCCATTGGAAAAGGCCGCCGCCGGCAATGAAGACGGCGCGGCCACCCCCTCGCGCAGCGAGACCCCGGCCTTGGATCAATACACCATCGATCTGGTGGAGGAGGCGCGGGCGAACCGAATCGACCCCATCGAGGGCCGGGACACGGAGATCGGTCAGCTGATCGATATCCTCACCCGTCGGCGCCAGAACAACCCCATTCTCACCGGCGATGCCGGTGTGGGCAAGACGGCCGTGGTGGAGGGCCTGGCCCTGCGCATCCTCAACCACGATGTGCCGCCGCCGCTGCGCAATGTGCAGTTAAAGAGCCTGGATATGGGGCTGTTGCAGGCGGGGACCGGGCTTCGGGGCGAGTTCGAGGAGCGGCTCAAATCCGTGATCAACGAGGTCAAGCACTCCCCGCAGCCGATCATCCTCTTCATCGACGAGGCCCATACCCTGGTCGGGGCCGGGGCGCAGGCCGGGCAGGGGGACGCGGCCAACCTGCTCAAACCCGCCCTGGCGCGCGGCGAACTGCGCACCATCGCGGCCACCACCTGGTCCGAATACAAGGCGCATTTCGAGAAGGACCCGGCGCTTACGCGTCGCTTTCAAGTGGTCAAGGTGGAAGAGCCCGACGAAGACAACGGCGTGGTGATGGTGCGCAGCGTCGCGCCCAATCTGGAGCGCCATCACCGGGTGCGCATCCTAGACGAGGCGGTGCGCGAGGCGGTGCGCCTGTCCCATCGCTATATCTCCGGGCGGCAATTGCCGGATAAGGCGATTAGCGCACTGGATACGGCCTGCGCCCGCGTGACGGTTAGCCAAAACAGCACGCCGCCGGTGTTAGAGGCGGCGATTAAGCGTGACCGACGCCTGCGGGAGGAGCAGCGGATCCTGGAGCGTGAGCGCTCCACAGGCGCGGACCACGACGAACGCCTGGGAGAGATCCAGCAGGAGCTTAAAGAGCTGGAGGGGCTCAGCGCCGAGTTGGACCGGCGCTGGAAGGACGAGCTGGGGGCGATTAAAGAGATCCGGCGTCTGGAGGAAGGCCTGGAGGAGAGGCGGGCGGCCAAACAACCGCCGGCGGAACAAGAGCTTGCGGATTTGCGGTCAGAGCTGGACGCGCGAAAGGCCGAGCTTGCAGACCTCCAGGGGGAAGACCCCATACTCTCCATTTGGGTGGACGCCAGCGTGGTGGCCAAGGTGGTCTCCAACTGGACCGGCATCCCGGTGGGTAAGATGCTGCGCGATGAAATGAATCTGATCCTGCGGCTGAAAGAGGAAATGGAGGCCTCCATCATCGGTCAGCCGCATGCCCTGACCGCGGTGGCCCGGCGCATTCAGACCTATCATGCCAACCTCGACGACCCCAACCGACCCGTGGGCGTGTTTTTGCTGGTCGGACCCAGCGGCGTGGGCAAGACGGAAACCGCCATCACCCTGGCGGACCTGCTGTACGGCGGCGAGCACAACATGATCACCGTCAATATGTCGGAATATCAGGAGGCCCATACGGTCTCCTCGCTCAAGGGCGCCCCGCCCGGCTATGTGGGGTACGGCAAAGGGGGCGTGCTGACCGAGGCGGTCCGGCGCAACCCCTACAGCGTGGTGCTGCTAGACGAGGTGGAGAAGGCCCACCCCGATGTGTTAGAACTCTTTTATCAGGTCTTCGACAAGGGCACCCTGGAGGATGGGGAGGGCGTGCTGGTGGACTTCCGCAACACCCTGATCCTGCTCACTTCCAACGTGGGTTCGGAGATCACCAGCGATCTGTTCGAGCGTTTTTATCCCGAAGAACCGCCCTTGGAGGAGTTGCAACGGGAGCTGCGGGGGGAACTGACCCGGCATTTCAGCCCCGCGTTCCTCGGGCGGTTGGTGGTGGTGCCGTATTTTCCGCTCGGGGATGTGGAGCTGTACCGAATCGTTCAGTTGAAGCTCGGTAAGATTCAAAGACGTTTCCTGGAGAACCACAAGGCCCGGCTGACCTATGACGAGAGCCTGATCATGCAGGTGGTGATGCGTTGCAACGAGGCCCAAAGCGGGGCGCGCAATATCGATCACATCCTCACCGACACCCTGTTGCCCGCGCTCTCGGTGGAGATCTTAAAGCGCGTCGTGGATAATCGGGGGTTTTCGGCGATCCAGGTGAGTTTCGACCCCGAGGGCGGCGTGCAGGCCGAATTGTCAGATCGCCCGGCGGCAGGGGGCGCGCGCGCGGAGGTTGTCGAGGGCGGTGCGCCGGACGAGGAGGATCTGGATCGGCTGACGGATCGGCTCAAGTCCTGAGAGACTGCCCGAGAATGGAAGAACCCGCTTGGCGGGTCGGGGATTGGCCGTTATCATCAGGCCCCGATATCCAATAAGGCGATTGGCGAAGACAATACACCGAATCGCGCAGGATGTTCAGAAATAGCCTAAGCCCAAACAAGAGCCCAGGAATCCGCCTATGTTGCCCGTGACCCGCAGCGCCCGTCGCCTGCTCCTCGCCATCCTGCTGTTCGTCCCGGCCCTGCCGCTGTGGGCCGCCCAGCTCTCGGTGAGCGTTTCCGCCTCGCCCTCCGAGATCACGGTGGACCGGGAGCTGACCTACACCATCAGCATCCTGGCGGTGCGCGACGACCTGCTCACCGAGGCGGTGGACGATGTGGTGCTGACCTATGTCGTCCCCCCGGCCATGGAGCTTCTGTCCGCCGAGCCCAGCTCGGGCCTGTGCATCACCGGCGACGCGGTGGAGTGCCAAATCGGGCGCCTGAGTTCCGGCGTGGGCGAGGTAGCCCTGACCCTGATGCCGGTGGAGGACGGGGCGATCTCCAGCTCGGTGAACGTAAACGGCATCGCCATCGATGGGGATGACCAACCCCAGGGCGTGGTGAGCACCACCACCCCCATCAGCACCCTGGTGCTGCCCAAGCCCAAGGTCATGCTGTTTTTCGAGCCGGTGGAGTATCGCCTCGAAGAGGGCGCGGGCCAGGTGGTGATTAAGGTGAAGCGGGAGGACACGGACCCGAACTATGCGCGACCGGTCTCCGTGGACTACGCCACCAGCGACGGCAGCGCCGAGGCCGGCGCGGATTACGCGGCCAATGCCGGAACCCTGGTTTGGGCGGAGGGCGACAGCGACGCCAAGGAGATCGAAATCGAGATCATCGACGACAAGATCACCGAGGACGACGAGACTTTTTTCGTGCGCCTGAGCAACCCCCGGGACGCGGGCTTCAGAGAGGAGCCCAAGGCCACCGTGACCATCGAGGACGACGAGGTTCCGGGGCAAATCGGCTTCGCCGAGGCGGCCTATGAGGTGGGCGAAAAAGACGGCGCGCTCACGGTCACGGTGGTGCGCACCGGCGGCAAGGACGGGGCGGTCTCGGTGAATTACACCACCGCCGACGGCAAGGCCGTCGCGGGCTCGGATTTTCAGGCGACCGCGGGTGTTCTCACCTGGCAGGACGGCGATCTGGAACCCAAGACCTTCGAGGTGCGGGTCAACGACGACGAGATCATCGAGGGCGACAAGGCGTTCTTCGTGGTGTTGAGCGACCCCACCAACCGCGCCGAACTCGGACAGGCCAGCGCCACCATTTTGCTGCGGGACAATGTCACCACCGATCAGGCCATTGCGGCCCTGCTGGGGGCGGCGCGCAATCCGGTGCAGGAGGCAATGGCGGTGACCATCGGCGCGCTGTGCCAAAGCGGCAACGCCGGTCCCGACCTGCAAGCGCGCTGCACCGAACTGATTCACGCCGCGGAGCGCAATCCCGGCGGCGTCTCCAACGCCATGCAGCAGTGGGCCCCCGAAGAATATGCGAGCCTCAGCCGCATGGGGATCGACGGCGGTTTCCGCCAGACGCGCAATGTTTCGAGCCGCCTGATGAGCCTCAGGGCGGGCGCCGCCGGGCTAAGCCTGAAGGATTTCTCGCTCAACCTGGACGGCGCCCCCGTGCCGGCGGGCG
This sequence comes from Gammaproteobacteria bacterium, assembly GCA_011389885.1. Lineage (GTDB taxonomy): Bacteria > Pseudomonadota > Gammaproteobacteria > Chromatiales > Chromatiaceae > JABBTK01. The sequence goes on from JAABTK010000037.1 coordinate 9,844, forward strand.
AGGCGGCGGAGGCGCAATTAAAGGGCAAACCCAAGGCCGGCATGCCGCAGCCGGACGTGCTCACCAGCGGTTCGGCGCACGCCTTCGATCTGTACAAGCTCGGGGTCTTCGTAAACGGCCATTTGGGCATCAGCGAGCGCGATGCCAGCGACCTGGAGTCGGGCTTCGATATGGACGAAATGGGCCTCACCGCCGGCGTGGACTACCGCTTCTCGGACCGCTTCATCCTCGGCCTCGCCCTCGGCCTCACCGCCCAGGACGCCCAACTCACCGAGGCGGCGGGGAGTATCGACTCCAAGGGGATCAATCTCGGGATCTACGGCGCCTTCTACAAACCCAAGACCTACTACATCGATTTCTACTATGGCTGGGGCCTGCTCAAATACGACGCGGCCCGGCATATCGACTACAGCGTAAGCGACATCGGGGTGATGCAGACCGCCCAGGCCTCGCCCGACGGCGATCAGCGCCTGCTGTCCATCAGCGGCGGCTATCAGTTCAACTTCGGCATCGCGTCGCTGACGCCCACCCTCCGCTTCGATACCGTGGATCTCGATATCGACCCGGTGCGCGAGCAGATGTCCAACCCCGATCTGCCCGGCGCCGGGCTGGGCGTGGCCCTGGATGCCCAGTCGGCGAACTCCAGCACCATCGCCCTGGGGCTGCTGGCGGCGATTGAGCTGGAATTGGAAGACGGCAAAACCCTGCTGCCCCAACTCTCCCTGGAGTGGGTGCAAGAAAGCGGCAACGAACAACGCGCCTTGACCGGGCGCTTTCTGGAGGACGACGGACTGAACGCCTTCACCCTGCTCACCGATGAACCGGATACCGGTTATCTGAACCTGGGGATCGGGGCCTCCATGGATTTGGGCAAAGGGAAATCCGCGTACCTGAATTACGAGACCAATTTCGGTTTGGATCAGATGAGCCGCGACTCCATCATGGGCGGGCTTCGGTTGGAGTTCTGAGGTCGGTTTATGTTAAAACCCATTCGAATCGGGCTCTTGGCGGCCGGATTGGCGGTGGTCGGCCTGGCTGGCTGCTCCTCCCCGCAAGTGGTGACGGAGGGCATCGAGTTTCAGGTCACCGAATCCGCCAACCGCAATGCCCCGGTGGCCCTGGACTTGGTGCTGGTCTACGACCCCGTCCTTGCGGCCAAGATCGCCAAGCTCTCGGCGGCCCAATGGCTGGAGCGCCGCGAGGCCTACAAGCAACGCCACCCGCAACAGTTCCGCACCTGGAGCTGGGAGGTGGTGCCGGGGCGCGCGCCCGAGGCCTTCGGCATGCCCAAGGGGGCGAAGGATGCGCTGGGGGTCTTTCTGTTCGCCGGCTATGGCGTGCCCGGTCTGCATAGCGCCCGGCTCGATCCGTTCAAGCGGGTATTGGTCCGCTTAGAGGAAAACGGCATGCGGGTCTACCCCATCGAGTACCATTGATGCGCAGGGCGGCGGGAGAGCGCAGCGGCGGGGGGCGGCGGGTTTGGCGCGGGTTGTTGGCCCTGGCGACCGTATCCTGGCTCGCGGCCTGCGCGCTAAACCCTTGGCACGAACCCCCTACGGTCTTTACCAAGGTGGTGCAAATCCAGGTGGCCGCGAAGGCCAACCTGAATCAATCCATCGCCTTTGATCTGGTGATTGTGAAAGAAAAGGAATTGCTGGAGAAGTTGCTTGCGATGAGCGCCCGAGATTGGTTCGATCAACGCCGGCAATGGAAGCGGGACCACCCGGCGGGCCTCAGCACCTGGGAGTGGGAGCTGGTCCCGGCGCAGCAGGTGGAACCTTTCCGACTGGGCGGGGCGGACGACGCCGCAGCGGTATTGATCTTCGCCGGCTACGCCACGGAAGGCCCCCATCGCGCCCGGCTCGACCCCTACGAGGTGGTCACCATTGAGCTTGGGGAGAAGGGATTCGAGTTGCGGCCTGTGTATAAACTGTAACCACTGACCTCGGGGAGCCTCTGTTGACGGCGGCCAAGAACGACATCTTTCTCGATTACTACGCCCAGGAGCTGGCCTATTTACGCCAGGCCGGCGCGGCCTTCGCGGATCGTTATCCGAAGATTGCAGGCCGCTTGCAGTTGGGGGCGGAGGAATGCCCGGACCCGCATGTCGAACGCCTGATCGAGTCCTTCGCCTTTCTTACGGGAAGGCTTCAGTACAACATCGACGCCGAGTTTCCCCATTTCACCAGCGCGCTGCTGGAGAACCTCTATCCGCACTACCTTCAGCCCGTCCCATCCATGACCATCGCCGAGTTTCGGCTGGACCCGGACCAGGAGCTGCCCACCGACGGTTATGCGATTCCCAAGCACACGCCCCTGCATACCCGCACCGCTGAAGGCCATATCTGCCGCTTTCGCACCTGTTTTCCGCTGACGCTTTGGCCCCTTAAGGTGACGGAGGCGGCGGTGGAGCCGCCGGAGCGTTACGAGTTTCTGGATCGGATGCCGGAAGTGGTCGAGGTGCTGCGGCTGCGTTTTCGCTCCTTCGGCATGCCCGTGGGCGAGTTGGCGCTGCGCAAGATACAGTTCTTCCTGAACGGCCCCTGGTTGCGTACCGGGCCGCTTTATGACGCCCTCAGCGTGAGCCTGGAACGGATCGCGCTGCTACCCCAAGGCGGGGCCGATGCGCCGCTGTTATTACCGCAGCGGATGTTGCAGCCCGGCGGCCTGGACGACGAGCTGCTGCTGTCTCCGCCGCAGGCCCATCCGGCCTATCGCCTATTGCAGGAATACTTCACCTTTCCGGAGAAATTCCTCTTCTTCGAACTCGATGGGCTGAATCAACTCCAGGCGGGGGCGGAGGATCGGGAATTCGAGGTCCTATTCCTGCTCAATGGGCGCACGCCGGTCGGTCGGCGCATTGGCCCCGACACCTTCCGGCTAGGCTGTACGCCGGTGATTAACCTGTTTTCCACCGTCTCCGAGCCCATTCGCATCCACCAGCGCCGCAACGAGTATCGGCTCTCGGCGGATTTTCGGCGCGAACGCCACACCGAGATCCACGCCATCCGCAAGGTCGCCGTGTCTTCCGACTTCGACACCAACAGCGAGGAGGTGCAGCCTTTTTTCTCCTTTCGCCATGCCACCGACGGCCAAGGCTTTCGCAGCTTTTGGTATGCCCGCCGAATGCCCACGGTGCGCCCCGGCCAGGGGGGCACTGATATGCAAATCCACTTCATGGATTTGGACTTCAACCCGCGCATACCGCCGCATCAAACCCTGTTCGCCCACCTCTACTGCACCAACCGCCACTTGGCCGGCCAGGTGCCCGAGGGCGCCCTGTTGCGCATCGAACAGGCCGCCCCGCTGGAGAGCATCGTCTGCCTGCGCACGCCCTCCGAACAGATTGACTCGCCCCTGGGCGGGAAGACCGTGTGGCGAATCATCTCCCACCTCAACCTCAACTACCTGTCCCTGACCGGTGATCAGGATGGCCTGCAAGCCTTGCAGGAGCTGTTGCGGCTGTACAATTTCGCCAACCGAAAGTCCATTGAGCATCAAATCAACGGCCTGTACCGATTAAGCTCCAGGCGCACCGTGCAGCGTGTGGGCGATGATGCCTGGCGCGGCTTTGTTCGCGGCCAGCAGATCACCCTGGAATTCGACCCGGATCTCTACGTGGGCGCCAGCGCGGCCATGCTCGGCGGCGTGCTCGAACGTTTCTTCGCCCTCTACGCACCCACCAACTCCTTCACCCAAATGGTGGCGAAGATCAAGACTCAAGAAGGGGAGTGGAAGCGATGGCCGCCGCGGATCGGCAACAAAACCCTGCTCTAATCGAGCAACTGCTGGCCGAGGGTTACCGCTTTGATTTCTATCAGGCGGTCAAGATCCTGGAGTCGGCGGCGGCGCATCCGACGACGCCGGGCCAAACCGCGCCGCTGAACGAAGAGCCCGTGCGCTTCGCCAGCCACGTCAGTCAGGGCTTTCCCGCCAGCGATGTGCAGGAGGTCTCGGAAGACCCCGCGGGCGGCCCGCCCCGCCTGCACGCCAATGTGCTCGGCCTGGCCGGCGCCCACGGCCCGCTCCCGCCGCCGTACACCGAGTTGCTGCTGGAGCGCCAACGCCAGGGCGACACCGCCTTTCAGGCCTTCTTGGATCTGTTTCATCACCGGCTGCTCTCCATCCTGTACCGGCAGCGCAAGCATCAGCGCCTGGGGATGGAGACGGCGGCCCCCTGGCAAAGCCGCTTCGCCGACTACCTCTTCGCCTTCATGGGGTTGGGAACCCCGGGGTTGCGGGGTCGCATGCGGGTGCGCGATCACCGCTTGCTGTTCTACGCCGGTCTGCTGGCCCCGCAGGTGCGCTCCATGTCCGCGCTAGAGGTCTTGCTGGGGCATTTCTTCCAGTGTCGGGTGGAGGCGGCGCCCTTTCAGGGTCAGTGGAACCGCTTACCGGAAGAGCTCCATACCCGCATCGGCGAGGGTTGGCAAAACCGCACCCTCGGGGAAAACGCCGTCCTCGGCACGCGCTACTGGAGCCAGGTGGATTGCTTCGATTTGCTCATCGGCCCCGTCGGCTTCGGCCTGTTCCGGCAGTTTCTGCCGGTGGAGGACGCCTTCGTCTGCGGTTGCGAGCTGGGCCGGTTTTACGTCGGCAAGGAGCTGGACTTCGACCTGGTGCTGCGCCTGAAGGCCCCGGAAGTGCCTTCCTCCATCCTGTCCGCCGCGGGGCAGGGACCGCGCCTGGGTTGGACCTCCTGGCTGCTGACCGCTCCGGCGGAGGCCGACGGCGTGGTGCGGCTCTCTTCCAGGCGGCATTTCTTCCAGGATCTCGACGAGGCCACGCACCAGTTGCTTTCCATGCTGCCGCCCGAGGAGCGGCGGGACTTCCTCAGCCGAATCACCAAGCAATACTACCCCAGCGGCGCCACCCTCATTCGTCAAGGGGTGAAGAACCGATCGCTGTTCGCCCTCAGCAGCGGCGTGGTGAACATCGCCCAACGGCGGCCCGACAACACCAGCCGCCTGCTGGCGGCGCTGCAATCGGGCTCGGTGTTCGGCGAGGGCGGGCTGTTGACCGACGAGCCGCCCTCGGCCTCCGCCGTCACCGCCACCGCGTGCAGCCTCTACGAAATCCCCTACGACTATTTTCGTCGACTGATGGCGGACCATCCCCAGACCGAGTCCTGGTTGCGGGGGCTGTATGCCACCCGCCTCTCCAGATCGTGATCCAGGTCACAAAAGCGCAGGCTTTAAGGGCCATCCGCAAGCGATTTCAAGGTGGAACAGGCGAATTTTGTGGGTCATGACACGATTTCGCCTTCTATTTTTGGAATGGTCTGCTATCCTATCCAGGTGGGACGGCGAGGACGCAGATCGACAACCAACCTACGGCTTGATTTAAACAAAAGAAATAAATGGCAAGAAAACAAAAAATCACAGATGCTGTTCAATGGCATGAGGGCATGCTGCTCTCGCCCCAGCATTTTCAGCAATCATCCCTTCGCAGCGATCAACTATTGGCCGTCGCCATGCAGACGGCGCGCCCCTATTGCTGGGGGATTCGGCACTACAAGATCGATCCGCTGCAACTGCTGAACGGGCTGCTTCGGCTCACCGAAATCGAAGGCCTGATGCCCGACGGCACCTATATCCAATTGAGTTACCCGGAGGACGAGGAACTGCAGTTGGACTTGGGGCCGCACCTCGACACCCTGCGGGACCGGCGGCTGATGGTCTATCTCAGCGTACCGGTGCGGCATCCCGAACTGCTGGCCTCGGTGCGATACCGCTCGGTGGATGCGGAACCGGCGGCGGACGAAAACACCGGCGAAAACGCCATCGCCATTCCGCGGGTGCAGCCGCGCCTGAGCTTGAGCGTCGGTGAGGAGCCGTCTTCCCGCTACACCTATTTCCCGTTGGCGGAACTGGATTTGCGCAACGAGAACGTGGTGGCCACGGACTATATCCCGCCCTTGCTGGAGATTGGCGTGCATTCGGATCTTGCCGAATGGGTCTCCGGCATTGTGGGGCAGATGCGGGAAAAGGCCTCCTTTCTTGCCGAGCAACTCCACTCCCACACCATGCGGACCCATCGGCAGCAGTCCATCCTCTACGACATCAAATCCAGCCTGGAAGGGCTGATCTCGCCGCTCTTGCCGCTAGAGGCCCTGCTAGTCTCCGGCGTGCATCACCCCTACACCCTCTATCTGCACCTCTGTAGCCTAGCGGGCTTTCTCGCGGCCTATACGGAGGGGGTGGTGCCGCCCGCCATGCCGGCCTATGATCACAACGACATCCGCAAGAGCTTTAAGCCGGTGCTCGATTTCGTACATAAACTGCTGGATCGGATCCAGGAGACCTACCAGGTGCTCTCCTTTGCAGAAGAAGACGGGGTCTACAGCCTCCTGCCCGAGCCCGACTGGCTCGGTCGCAGTTTCGTAATCGGACTGCGCGGCGGGGCCAAGACCACGGATTCCGAACTGGAGGCCTGGGGCGTCTCCTGTTTGGTCGGCACCGATGACAAAATCGAGTCCATGAGCATGCGCCGCATCCTCGGCCCTGAGCGGGAGCGTGTGGAGGGCGATGACGAAATGGGGCTGGTGGCCCCGCCCGGCGTGGTGCTGTTTCGGGTGAAGAACGATGCGGAATTCATTCGGGAGGAACACCCGCTGCAAATCCTCAACGCGGAGCAGTCGAAAAACGCCCCGCGCGAACTCTTATTTTATCTAAAACGATAGCCTCAACCCGGCGAGCGCACAAGCCAGATGCTCTTCTTCTCGAAAAAGGACGAATCGGTTCTCTATGGATACTTCCATGAATTCCATAGCGAGCTACTAGGTATTCGCGAACGCTTGCAGCGCGAGGACTGGGCCGCCGGCGGCGAAGACGATTTTCCCGACAATATCCCTTTTCGGCGGGATCTCATCGATTTGCTGACCCGCCAGGAATACGACGCCGCTCGCCGGGCCGGCAGCCATGGCGTGGTCCTTTATAAGGAACTCAAGTACGCCATCGTGGCCTTTACCGACGAATTTTTCATCCACCTGCTGGATTGGGACGGCAAGGCGCTGTGGCGCAAGCACCTGCTGGAGGAACACCTGTTCAACAGCCATGCCGCGGGGCAGGGCTTCTTCACCAAGGCCGACCGGCTCATCGCCGAGCGCGATCCGGTGAACGTGGAGCTGGCGCGGATCTATCTGCTGATCCTGGCCTTGGGTTTCGAGGGTGAATATCGAGATCGCGACGATAAGGGCGACCTGACCCGCTACCGGCGGTCGCTGTATTACCTGGTCACGCGGCGGGAACCCGAAGAAGTCGATCAACGGCTGCTGCATGATGCGGACCTGCGCGTGTTTCCCGCCGCTTACGAACCCACCCTGGCGGACGATCTGCAACACCCGGTCCGCAATTGGCTGCCCTCGGCCTCCCGCTGGCGCCTGGGTTTGGTGCTGTTGCTCGCGCTGGGTCTGCTCAGCTCGCTGATCCTTTGGCACCGCTTGAGCGGCGAGGTCTATGCCGCCACGGATAGGATTTTAAAGGACTCCAGGGGCTTGGGCTTGGTGGAGGAGGGTCCCCCCGCAACCCGAACCCCGCAGGCATCCCTGGCGGAACTGCAACGGGAGCGACGCCAACGGGAGCGGGCAGAAAGGGAGACGGAAGCGGCCCGAGAGCGGATCAAGGCGTTGCAAGAGAAACTCGCCGCCCAAACGGATTCCGCCGCCCAAGCGCCGCCGCCGGCCCCTCCGCCGCCGAAGCCGGTAAAGAGGGAATACACCCTCTCGGGGTTTTCCTTTAAGAGCGGCCAAACCGACCTGGATCCCGGCGCCATGGGACAGATCGACCAGCTCGCGGACTACCTGCAGCAGCGCCCAGGGTCCAGCGCCCTGATCAAAGGCTATACCGATAACTTAGGCGATGCCCAACTCAATTTGGAGCTATCGCTGGATCGGGCCAGCGCCGTCAGTGAGGCCCTTCAGGCGCGGGGCATCGCGGCGGACCGACTGACCGCAACAGGCTACGGGGAAGGCTTTCCTGTCGCCTCCAACGCAACCCGGGAGGGGCGGCGTAAAAACCGCCGCGTAGTCATCGAAGTAACGACTTTGGAACGGGACGCACCGCCCCCCAGCGAGGCATTTCCAGTAGCCGGCGAAAACCCGGCGGATGCACCGGAATCGCGGGGCGATTGAGCGGCTGACATGGAATTTCTGAACCTCATTTATAGCTCGATCCAACGACTCCCGGTGGTGATTCCCGCTTGGGTCTGGACCCTTCTGAGCATGCTCTTTGCCGGCTCCATGGTCTATTTGGCGCTGCAACGACAATGGCTGAAGAAAAAACCAAAGGCCAACAAGCCGGTCCCGCCGCGCGCCGAAGACGAGGCGGCAGAGACGCCTAGCGAAGAGCGACCCGAAGCAGCGCGCGTGGACGAACGAAACAAGGGCAAGGGCAAGGGCAAGGGCGGCTGGCTGGCCGAATTTCGCTTACGAAGGCGCTTCGGCAAGGTCTGCAAGGATATGCTGCGGCTGCTGAAGGCGGAGGTTCGAGGCCGCGATTATCGTTACCAGATCCCTTGGGTGCTGCTGGCGGGTGAGCAAGACGCGGGGAAATCCACCCTATTATCCCATCTCGACCTGCACAAGCCCTTCGGTCCGCCGCCCGCCGCGGGCGCCGGCTGCCAACCCTGGTTATTCGACCGCGGCATCGTACTCGATCTGGACGGGCGCTACCTGGCGGACGCAACAGGCGGCGCCGACGAGGCGGGGTGGCGGGCCTTTCTCAAGGCCCTGCGCGCCAGTCGGCGGCGCAAGCCCCTGGAGGGCATCGTATTGGCCCTCTCCGCGCGAGCGCTGGTTCGCTATCCCGACGGCGGCGACCAAATCGCCGCCAAGGCCGAACGAATCCAGCGCCAACTATGGACCCTGCAAAAAGAAATCGGTCTGCGCCTACCGGTGTACATCCTGATCACCCAAAGTGATCTCATCGAAGGCTTTTCCGCCTTCAGCGCGGCCATCCCGGAGCGCCTGCGTGACGGCATCTTCGGCTGGTCCAATCCGCACAGCCTGGACGTGGAGTATCGCCCCGGGGACGCGGAACGCGCCTTCAACGCCATCTATCGCGACATCAATGATCTGCAATTGCAGTTGGCGGCGGCCGGGGATGATATCGAAGACCGCGACGCCTTTTTGATCTTCCCCCATCGGTTTCGGCCGGTGTTCCGCCATTTACAGACCTACCTCGACACCATCTTTCGGACATCGGTCTACCAGGAGTCCTATTTTCTGCGGGGGATCTATTTCTGCGGCGATGCCCTCGCCGAAGCGCCGGCGGTCTCCCCGGGAATGGACCTCGCCTCGGACGATCTGGCCTTTGAGCCCAAGTTGCAGGACAAACTGCGGTCGCGCCAGGTGCTGTTTCTGACCCACCTCTTTCGTGACAAGGTGTTCGCGGAAAGCGGCATTGCGCGCCCGGTGACCCGCTCCTTTCTCTGGGAGCTGCGGCGCTTGCGCCTGCTGCAAGTCGGCTTCGCCAGCCTGCTGGTGTTGCTGGCGGGCGGGCAGTGGTTCGCCTACGAGCGCCTGAATCGGCAAAAGAATGAACAATTGCTGCCGGTGTTCGCACAGTACCAGCAGGACAACCGACGCATCGACACCATCAGGGGCGAGCTGGGCGACTCCTTCCATGCCCAGGCCGCGGCGCTGCGAGAGGCTAAGCTCGAAGGCGCGCAAAACCTGCTATCGGGCATGGAGCGCATGCAGGTCCGCTCCTATGGCTCGGCCTTTCTCCCGCCCTCCTGGTTCAGCTCGGCGGACCAGAAGATCCGATTCGCGCTGGCCTCCGCCTACAACAACAGCATCCTCCACCAAATGCACGTCGGGCTGCACTTCAAGGCCCGGGTTCTGTTGTTCCGTTCGGAATTGGGTCGCAACAAGGCGGCCTACGATTCCATTACAGAGGTCCCGCAGTATCCAGCGCTGAGCGGCATCCTGGAGGGCCTGGATCAATTGCAGGCCTATGCGGACCAATACAATACGTTGGAAAACCCCGACGACATGGCCGAGGGCTTCGCCATCGTCAAGCGCCTGGCGCAATACATCTCCGGCATCCCCATCGCCTTCGGCGGCGAACCGCATCCGCGCAGCCTTGCCGGACAGTCGTTGCAAAACGTGCGTAATTTCCAACACTTCCGCCTGAATGAACTGTACGCGGATCCGGCGCGCAAGCGGGTGACCACCCTCACCGAGCAATGGCTGGACGAACTCTTCACGCATAACGCGCTGCTCCAGCAGGTGCTGGCGATCACCAACGAACTCGACGGCCTGCGCGAAATGGGCGATGACCCCAACCGCCTGCTGGCCGCCCTGCGTGATCTTCAGCGGGAATTGAGCGCGGTCGACGCCCGGCTCAGGCGCCCGGAATGGGCTTGGGTCGCCAAAGAGGAGTTGGCCGCGATCCCCGATTTTCAGCGATTTTTCGCCAAGGTCGCCACCACGCCCCTGTTGGGGAAAGAGTACAGCGTCCAGCTCTATGACATGGCGCAGGCCAAATTCGAGGCCTTTCGCCAGCGCCTGCTCGGCCTGCGCAGCAACTTGGGCGGTTCGGTGCTGTATTTTCGAGAAGACGAAAGCGGCGCCGGGACGGCGCGCCGACCCCAGAGCCTGGCGGAAGGCCGGGATCTAGCCCGCAATTTGAGCCGGGACGCGGCGGAAGACGGCGCCGCCTCCGCAGATCGGTTGCTCGCCCAGGTCCAAGGCCCGGGGCATGCCGGCCCCGCCCTCTCCGAACCATCGCCGACGCCCAAGGCAGTCGATGCCGAGGCGCAGGCCGAAGACATGGCGGCGGCCGAGGCGAGCGCGGCCGGCGCCCCGCCGGCGGTTGCCCCAGCCGAGCCCGCGGCATCATTCAGGGATGCCGCACCCCTTGCGAACGACGGCGACGCCTTGGCCCGGCGCCTAATAGGCAGTGACGGCAACCCCCTCGGGCTCAATGCGGTGCCCATTCAAATTAAGGCCGACCTGGCGGACCTGATGCAGCAGCCCTTTATGCAGCAACTGCCGTTCGATGCGCTTCAGACGGAACTGCAAAGCGACGCTGTGGTGCATTGGCAAGCCGCCCCCTTGCAACGGGCGGTCCAGTTGGCCCAGGGCTATAAGGACTTTATCAGCGAACGCCTCCCCCAGATGACGCCCCAGGTGCAAGAGACGGTCACCAGCGCCGGCGAGTTGCGGCTGCGGCATAACCTCCAAAGCCTGATCGGCAAGGCCCAGGAGATTCGCACCATTCGCACGCAATCCGCCGACCCCGAGGCCCGCTTGATGGAGGGGGTTCAAAACTTCACTGAAGCGATGCCGCTGTTACAGCGCCTGATCGAGGTGCTCGAAACCCTCCCGCGCAACAGCAACCTGGTGCGCGTGCTGCGGCAATTCCTCACCGAAGAAGGCCACCGCCTGCTGTCATTGACCGATCAACTACTCCGGCGCGAAGCCCTTTTCCTGCCGACAGCCGGGGCCTTCGCCGCCTGGGACGGCGTCGGACCGCTCTCGCGGGCGGTTTACGGCGCCGCGGACCAAGAGGAACTCGACTACTACCTGGCGGTGCAACGCGCCCGCCTAGCCTACCTCGCGGACCAATACGCCGAGCCGGTGTTGCAGTTTCTCGATGCCCAACAAGGCTACGCAGCCAAAGGCTTCCACTTGATGCCTAAGTGGCAGGCCATCCGCCAAGAGCTGGAGAAATATCGGCGCAAACAGGCGGCGAGCGCTGTGGGGCAATTGGAAGAGTTCATTCTGTTCGGGATGGACAAAATCGATCTGGGCAACTGCTTCACCGATCTGAAGCAGGGCCGGGTGCATGCGCGCCGAGACTATTTCTCCCGCACCCTGGGTGGCATCCAGCAACGAATCTTCGACCAATGCATCGATCTGGCCGAGACCAACGCCGCCGAAAGCTATGCGAATATCCGTTCCGCTTTCAATCAGGCCTTGGCCGGACGTTTCCCCTTTGCATCGCCCGCGGTGATCGAAGAAAAAGGCAAGACCGGCGAGGTCCGCATGCCGCAAATCCGCGAGTTTTTCGGACTGTTAACGGACGCTCATAGCGACTTGCAGGCCGTGCTGCCGCATACCCGAAGCTTTGGCGGGCGCCGAGATCTCGCCCTTGGTTTCCTGGAACAGCTTAACGCAGTGCGGAGCTTTCTCGCGCAAAGCCTGGGGCCGGAGCCGCAGACCGAGGCCCCGGGGTATGAATTCAGCTTCGACTTCCGGGTCAACCGCGAGCACGAGGCCGGCGCCAACCAAATTATCGATTGGCGCCTGGAAGTGGGCGAGCGCAGCGTCAAGCGGGTGAACGGCGAATGGAAGGGCGTGTGGCGCTACGGCGACCCGATCCGCCTGTCCATGCGCTGGGCCCGCAACTCCCCCTATCGACCCTATTGGGATGGCGCCACCCATGCCGAGGCGCTCCGCATCGAGGGAGAAGACACGGCGGTGTTCGAGTTCCACGGCAACTGGGCGCTGCTTGAGCTATTCGCCCGCCTGCACGCAGACCCCAACGACACCCCGGACCGAGAACAGCCCGACCCCGCCCTGCTCAAACTCCAGGTGCCGGTCCTGGAGCTGATTTCAGCGGTAGAGAAGGGGACCATAAAACCGCCGCAAGATGGACCCACTGATGCCGAGGCCGAGGCCGGCGCCCAAGCCGCGCCCGGGCCGGCCGAAGACGCCCCCGAGCTGATCCGCTATCAGGGACGCTATCACGAACTCTTCACCCAGCCGGAAGAGGCGGTGGTATTCGCTCGTATGAACCTCTTGGCCAGCCCGGACCAGGCCCCGGTAGAGATCCCGCGCAACTTCCCCCGCACGGCGCCCAGCCTGGCCAAGGGCGAGCCCGAGGCGATGCCAGCCGGATCACGATCAAGCCGCGCAATGCCGCGGCAGGGCTTTGCCGGGCCGGCACGCAGGCCGACGCCCGCTAGCGATACGGCCGCGCCGACCGCTGCGGCGGACCCCTCGGCGGCACACACGACAAACGATCAAAACACCGGGGCGGAACTATGAATCTTGGGGGTTTAATGACAAAGCCGGAAGAAATCCAATTCCTTGAAGAGATACAATGGGAAGCCCTGCTCGCACCGCTTTCGGAACCGGAACCCGTTGGCGAGTATCTGCTTTACGACGATCTCTACGCCCGGGTGCGTGAGGCGCGGCGCGAAGACGATCCGGAGCTTTCGCAAGGCGATTGGAAGACCGAGCGTAAAAAGGCCGACTGGCCCTTGGTGGAAACCCTTTGCAGCGAAGCCCTGCTGACCCGAAGTAAGGACCTGCAACTCGCTGCGTGGTTGACCGAATCCTGGGTCTATCTCCATGGGGTGGAAGGGTTTTTGGCCGGCCTGCGGTTGCTTCACCAATTAAATGCGGCGTATTGGGACAAAATTCATCCGCCGCTGGATAAGGACGATCCCGAACAGCGCCTTTCCCCCTTCATCTGGATGAACGAAAAGTTCTTCCTGCCGTTGGGGCGGATCCGTTTGAGTTCCCCCGATGTCAGCGACGCCGAAGGCTATACCTTCATCGAACGCGAGACCGCTTGGCGGATCGAGGCCGGAAGCCCGGCCGAACGCGAGGCGGAGGCCCAGGGACGGCCCACCCGAAAACTCGTCGCCAACAGCATGACATTGACGCCGGCGGCGTTCTATCAACGTCTTGCGCACCGGCTCTCCCTCGCCCAGGAGGCATTGGCGGACCTCTCCGCCCAACTCGACGAACTGGCGGGCAAGCAGGCCCCGAGCTTCGGCAAATTGGAGAAGCAGCTGACGGGGTTCCAGCATATCGTCCAACGAGCCCTGGGGGAAAAGCCGGAAGAGGCGCCCGAGCAGGGGGCCGAAACGGATGCCCCCGCGGAGGCGTTCGAAGGGGCGTCGGGCGAGACCGCCGTTCCGCTCAACGCGCAGTCCATTCGCAGTCGCAAAGAGGCCTATCAGGCCCTGGCGGCGGCCGCCGATTATCTCCTTCACAACGAGCCCCACAGCCCGGCCCCCTACTTGGTGAAGCGGGCGATATCCTGGGGCAACCTATCGCTGGGTGAGCTATTATTGGAGGTAGTTAATGATGACAACGACCTGAGATCGATCTATAATCTGCTGGGGATCTCTGCGCCAAACCCGGAGGAGTGAGCGTAGAGACGCCAGCCCTTCGCTGTAGTCTGACAACACGTCATAGAGAGGAAACCGCGCCATGTCGGAAAGCACTCAACAAAAACTGAGCCGAATTCGCCCGCCCCGGGTTCAAATCACCTACGACGTCGAAATCGGCGACGCCATCGTAATGAAAGAGCTGCCCTTCGTAGGCGGCATCTTGAGCGACCTATCGGGCATACGGAAGGAAGAGCTGCCGCCCCTGAAGGAACGCAAGTTCGTGGAGATCGACCGGGACAACTTCAACGATGTGATGGATTCCATCAACCCCCGCCTGGAGTTCACCGTCGAAAACCAGCTCACGGACGAGGGCGGGCGCTTTAAGGTGGAACTCGACTTCAACGAAATCGACGACTTCCACCCCGGCAGCCTGATCCAACAGGTGGAGCCCTTGCGCAAGATGTACGAGGCCCGTCAGCGCCTGACCGACCTGTTCGTCAAGCTCGACGGCAACGACGAGTTGGAGAACCTGCTGCAAGCCATTATTCGGAACTCAGAAGAGCTCAAGGAGGTGAACGAGATGCGCGCATCCGAGGAGGAGACGTCCGAAGCGGGCGACGAGGGCGCGGAAACGGAGGGCGGCGCCACCGAAGAAGGCGAGGTCGCCGCTGACGAAGAAAGCAAATCCGAGTAATCCAGTCTAGGAGAAACATCATGGCTGAGCAAGAGACCCAAGGCGCCACCGCCACCTCCACCGAAGAAACCAACATCCTGGATAAAATCGTTCTCGAGGGCCGCATGACCCAAGACGATGCCCAGGTGCCCTATGCCAAGGATATCGTCGGCGAACTCGCCAAACAGGTGCTTGACGGCACCATGCTGGTGGGCGACGACACCATGACCATGATCAGTCGTCGCATCGCCGAAATCGACGAGCTGATGAGCAAGCAGCTGGACGAGGTCATGCACCACCCGGACTTCCAGAAACTGGAGGCCTCCTGGCGCGGCATGCACTACCTGGTGATGAATACCGAGACCAACACCGGCCTGAAGCTGCGGGTGATGAATGCCACCCGTGCGGAATTCCAAAAGGACCTGGAAAAGGCCGTGGAGTTCGACCAAAGCCAGCTCTTCAAGAAGCTGTACGAAGAAGAATACGGCACCTTCGGCGGCGAGCCCTATTCCATGCTGGTGGGTGACTTCGAATTCGGACGCCACCCCCAGGACGTGGCCTTCTTAGAGAAGATGTCCAATGTAGCCGCAGCGGCCCACGCGCCCTTCATCACCGCCGCCTCGCCCAAGCTGTTCGGCATGGAGCGCTTCACTGAGCTAGGCGTTCCGCGGGACCTCGCCAAGCAGTTCGAAAGCACCGAACTGATCAAATGGCGGTCCTTCCGCAACACCGACGACTCCCGTTATGTGGCCCTTACCCTGCCGCACATCCTGCTGCGTCTGCCCTACGGGCCCGATACCGTGCCGGTGGAGGACTTCAATTATGTCGAGGCGGTGGACGGCAAGGACCACTCGAAGTACCTTTGGGGCAACGCGTCCTGGGCCCTGGCGCAACGCATCACCAACGCCCATGCCCTCTACAAATGGAGCGCGGCCATTCGGGGCGTAGAGGGCGGTGGCCTGGTGGAGGGCCTGCCCGCCCACACCTTCAAGACCGACGAGGGCGACATCGCCCTCAAGTGCCCCACCGAGATCGCCATCACCGACCGGCGTGAAAACGAACTCAACGAACTCGGCTTCATGGCCCTTTGCCACTGCAAGGGCACGGACTATGCGGCCTTCTTCGGCGGCCGCACCGCGAACAAGCCCCAGGTCTACGACACCGACGAGGCCAACGCCAACGCCCAGCTCTCGGCGATGTTGCCCTACATCCTCGCCTCTTCCCGCTTCGCCCATTACATTAAGGTGATCATGCGGGACAAAATCGGCTCTTTCCAAAGCGGCCCCGATATCGAGAGCTATCTCAACCGCTGGATCGGCAACTATGTGATGGGACGCGACGATGCCGGCCAGAGTCTTAAGGCCGAATACCCGCTGCGAGAGGCGCGCATCGATGTGACCCCGGTGGCGGGCAAACCCGGCTATTACAACGCCGTGGTCTACATGCGCCCGCACTTCCAGTTGGAAGGCCTGACCGCCTCCCTGCGCCTGGTCGCCGAACTGCCGCCGCCCGCAGCCTGACGGCCGCCCTGACAACACCGAACCCTTTTTTCATTTCGAGGAGAACACACAATGGCAACAAACGTCTATATGAAGATCACCGACGAAGGATCGGCAGTCGTCGAAGGCAACAGCACCGCCACGGGGCATGCTAAGGAGATCGAGGTGCTGTCCTGGAGTCATGGCTTCAGCCAGCCCACCACGGCGGCCACCAAGTCCTCCGACCAACAGGCGGTGTCGCGTGCGGACCACATGGACTTCAACTTCACCAAGTTTTTCGACAACGCCTCCGACGACCTGACCAAGGTGTGCTGGACCGGCGCCCAGCTCAATGAGGTCGTCGTCACCTCCCACAGGGCCAGCGGCTCGTCGGACGTGGGTTCTGAGGCCACGGACTTCCTCGTCATAACGATGGAAGACGTGATCGTGAGCAACTACTCCATCAGCGGCGGGGGCGACGAACTGCCCATCGAAAACATCACCCTCAACTACACCAAGATCAAATACACCTTCAAACCGGTGGAGTTCGAGACGGGCAAGCCCGGCGCCCAGGTCGCCATCAGCCACGACCTGGCCACCAACACGGTCGCATGACCGGGGCAGGGGGAAAACGCGCAGGCGTCTTCGGCAGGGCCTCGCTTCTGGATCGGTTGGTGGACGAAGAACCCGCCCTGACCCGGGAGCGTCGGCCCTATCGGGCGCAAACCGAGCAGCAGGCCCGGGAATCGCTACGCCGCGATCTGGAGTGGCTGCTGAACACGCGCTGCCCCAGGCCGGAGGACCAAATCGACTGGGCCGACCGCACCGCCCTGGATTATGGCGTGCCGGATTTCGGGCTGTATTTTTCAAAGAATCCCGAAGATTGGAGGAAAATCGCCGGTATTATCGAAAAAACCATCCAGGCCTATGAACCAAGATTGCACAACCCGCGGGCCGAGTCCGTTCCGGCAAAAGACCTCAAATCAATTGCGATCTTTCTCACCGGCGTACTGAGGACGGAAGCCATGGAATTGCAGGTTTCCTTTCCCGTCGAATTATCCAGGAAGGGCGAGGGCGCTTGGGCGAAAATTGGCTAAAAAAATGCGAGGTGGCTATGTTCGATTATCCTTCCACGGGCCTTGAACTCCCAAAGGCGGAAGAACTCTTGCCAATGATGAAAAGAAATAGACACCCAAAAACGGTGTAACCCCAGCGCGGCAGAGGTTGGCTGGTTCCCAGGCTCTGCCTGGGAACCGGATGCACGAAGCTCTGCTTCGCGAGGGTTTCGGCAGGCAGAGCCTGTCGGACCGCATTCCCAGGCGGAGCCAGGGAACGAGTGAAGCTTACGAGTGCGGACGGAGTTGGTGGAGCAAAGGGCCTCGGCGGAGAGGAATTCGCATTGCTTTTCCTGAGGCAGGTACGCAGAGACTTGCAGGATCAGAGAAGCGCAGGTGTGGATACGTATGGGCGCCCAGCCAACAGGGGCATACAGTGACTCCCGGGTAACGCGGAAGACTGCTTGGGAACGATCTGTCTGGCTTGCCAAGCCTTTGTTGGCGGCTGTTTTTGTGCGTCTGACTCGACGCAGGAGCCGGATGCGTTAGCAGCGCACGTCCGGACCTATGCCGGCGGCCTGATACTGTGATGGTATCAGTGCCTTACGGCGACAAAACTTGGTGCGGCGAGGACTCGCTCACTGAGAAGAATCAGGCCTTGGTCATCCTTCCGGCCAATACCTTGTAATGGGTGCGTTATATGGGTTGCTTTAGCCTGTAAAATCGAGCGCTTACGTCAGATCGTTCGTCGTGAGCGGCCTAAGGTGGCCGGAACGATGATCAAGGCCAAGAATCATCAGCACCGCTCCTCAAGAAGCATGGTGTGCATTAAATTCCGCCGCTGCAAAGCCGATCACGAGCCGCGGAAACGAACGAGGATTCCGGTTAAAAATAAGTGGTAACCTAGGATAATGTGAGGTGGCTATGTCCGATTATTCATTCAAGGCCCTTGAAATCCCAAAGGCGGAAGAACTTTTACCAAAACTGTTCACATCAAACACGGATAGCGACCGACAATTACTTCAGATCGCGCTGAAAAGCTACCACGGGATCCCTTTGCAAAAGGAACAGCTGTGGTCCCGGATAGATAGGTTGATGAAAGTTGACGAAAGAATCGATACGATAAGCAGAAAACCCAATCACGGAGCCGATCCGAATATTTTGAAATCTTTTGGCGACCATGTCAATCGGCGGTTGGTCTATCTAAAGGTTTTGTTTAGATACACCCACCAAAAGAAGAAGAAGGCTAAACTTAGCGAGTTATTAAAGGCGTTTTCTAGTGGGAAAAATTACCGGCAAATGAAAAATGACGGTTCATATTATCTCAGCATGCATTCAACTCAGCTAGTAGAGAAAATCGATCCGCTGCATCGGAGGGGAATCTTTGATCAACATTATCGGAATTATGTTAGAGAAGAAATCAAGCAAGGTCGTGACCCTGCGGACGGTTTGGTGGACTTTATCCTATCATTGGAGAAAAAAAATTATCTGCAGAAGGCCGATTATTTTAAACCGGATTACTCGGACCTTCTTAGGCTTATTTTTAAGGAAAAGAAAGCCTGGGCCTACTACCTAACGACACCTGAAGGAAAATTTAGACGTATCACCTCTCTGAAGGAGAAGGAGGACGTTAGTTTGGAGGCTTATGATTCAGTGTGCCATGAGAATTACAAAAATGAGTTTTCTTTGCGTGATTTCAGCGACTTGCTGTTCGGTGACATTTATGTCATGCGCAAAGGCATCTTGTATACCTATCCAACCAAGGAAGGAAGGAACTTTCATTCCATGGGTGTGCAGGGCAAAGCCATTCAGGCTGCGGGGATTATCGTAGTCAAGGAAGGTAAGGTACAGGCCATTGACAATAAAAGCGGACATTATCGCCCAACTTGGCGCCATCTGCTGCAGGCCTGTACGTTGATCCAGGAAAACGATGCCTTTGCCGATGAAGCCGTGGTGAGCGTAGTGGTTAATAAGGATTATTCGGTGTTTTTTCGGGCCGATGATTTTATCAATCTAGCGCGTAACAATTTTCCTTTTAAGCACACTATAGATATTTTGCAACACTACATTAAAATGTATGGCAATAAAAAACCGTATCCTCCATCAATGGATCAGTATCTGAGAGCATTAGTACGGGATACGGCCGGTCAAATTTTTGACTATTCAGACGCTATTGTGGCTTTTCTTGAGTTAATCTACCCTGAAGACCCGACAAAACAAGCTCTTCAAAAACAGAACTTGAATTTGATTTGGCTCAGCCGCAGAAGCTGGACCTATGCGCAGTGGAAGAAAGAAAGCTACGTGGGTTTGTTCGCCACTCGTATCGGACCTATTGGGGGCGTGGATGTTGCGTATCGGGACTTTGATAAAGGTTACAATAGGTTTGTAATGTACTCAAAAAATGAAGCCAGTGTGAACAAATACTACCGATTGAATTTAAGCACCCATAAAGAACTTGACGCGGTCATAAATAAAGCCAAAGCTTTGATAAAGGCCATCAACGTCTGGTTGAGTAAAAAGGAAGGAAAAGATAGCGTGCGGCGCAGCGCGGTGCTGACGGCCGAAGAATTGGTGCAAGAGGATTTGGAGCGTCTGGAGCAGTTGGCTAAGTCGCAAGGGGTCTGGAGTGAGGTTTGGGGATAAGGTTGCTCCAACGAGCCTGACGCGCTGACCATTGATTTGTTAGTCCTTGTCCATAGGGGGGCGGTTTTCTGAATAGCCGGTAGGGCATCAACAACCGGGGTGCTCTACTTAGAGTTCGTGTCAACTCTTCGTGCCTAATGGCGAGTTCGGTAGTGCAGATCTGCGTTGCACCGCGGATTTTTAATCAATCTGTATTAGGGGTCTACTATGAAGCTAGGTACAAATATTGGCTGGTTATTTAATAAGAGAAAAGTGGCTACGACGGCGGGTGTACCGCTGCTCACGCCGACAAACGCCCAGCAACTTTACCGGCCGAACGCAAGCTACAATGAGGCTTATCCATATATTAATTATCCTGTGCCTTATGTGCATCAGCCTCATGTTAATGTCTGTGGTGAAGCGTGCGTGTTGATGCTTTATAAGTTTGGCCAGAAGAATGGCGGGCCCAATGTGAATGTTAATCCTAGAGGGGTATTTGAAGGCGAGGATTCTGTAGATAAACTTGTTTCGGCTTGGCCCGAACTTACCTGTATAAAAAAGCCAGGTCGTATTGCGTCAATGCGGCTAGCATGGGTTCTGGCCGAGTATGGGCCATTTATATGTTCAGGTGATTATGTTCGTTTTGTTCGGAAGTTACGTGGAGGTCATTTTATCGTGGTTACTGGAATTTGGGGCGAGATGATGCTAATCCATGATCCTTGGCATGGGAGAGATCGACGCAAGCCGATTACATGGTTTCAAGGAAAACTGCAGAAAGGCGATTGTTTTGGGGTTCTGCGCTAAGGCTTATGCGCACGAGTGATGCTTCAAGTCCTGCACTTGGCGCCATCTCCAAATAGTGATTGCGTCATCCCACACAGTGCATTGGCGAAAAGTCGGTCTTGGTGCTCCAGCGGCCCGACTTCCTGTTGGACACCGTTAGGAGGAATTATGGCGAAAGCTGCAACCCCGGTGCTCGCCCGGCACTTGATCGAGACCTATCGCATACGCGGCTGAGTGATATGCGAACGACCACTGGACGCCTCGGAACCGGGTTGTTTTACCTGCGGGGGGACGCATTGCGCCCATCGTTCATTGGTTCCCAGGCTCTGCCTGGGAACCGGGTGCACGAAGCTCTGCTTCGCGAGGGGTTCGGCAGGCAGAGTCTGCCGGACCGCATTCCCAGGCGGAGCCTGGGAACGAGTGAGAACGGCGCGGCAGCGGACGCGGCAGCGGACACCCAATCGACTGATTCCCAGGCTCTGCCTGGGAGCTGGGCGCACGAAGCGCTGCTTCGCGAGGGTTTCGGCAGACGGAGCCTGTCGGACCGCATTCCCAGGCGGAGCCTGGGAACGAGTGAGAACACCTCTCCGCCTACCTCCCGGCGCGGCAGAGGACACCCACGCGATAAGTTGACTGGTTCCCAGGCTCTGCCTGGGAACCGGGCGCACGAAGCTCTGCTTCGCGAGGGTTTCGGCAGGCAGAGCCTGCCGGACCGCATTCCCAGGCGGAGCCTGGGAACGAGTGAGAACAACCTCTCCGCCTACCTCCCGGCGCGGCAGGACGCGGCAGCGGACACCCAAATCGACTGGTTCCCAGGCTCTGCCTGGGAACCGGGTGCACGAAGCGCTGCTTCGCGAGGGTTTCGGCAGGCGGAGCCTGCCGGACCGCATTCCCAGGCAGAGCCTGGGAACGAGCAAAAATCGACTGGTTCCCAGGCTCTGCCTGGGAACCGGGTGCATGAAGCGCTGCTTCGCGAGGGTTTCGGCAGGCAGAGCCTGCCGGACCGCATTCCCAGGCGGAGCCTGGGAACGAGCAAAGGGCGGCGGTCCGGCGAGCGGCAGAGCGCGTTCCTCAACGGGTAAGACGCGGCAGCGGACACCCAATCGACTGGTTCCCAGGCTCTCCCTGGGAACCGGGCGCACGAAGCGCTGCTTCGCGAGGGTTTCGGCAGGCGGAGCCTGTCGGACCGCATTCCCAGGCGGAGCCTGGGAACGAGCAAAGGGCGGGCGGTCCGGCGAGCGGCAAAGCGCGTTCCTCAGCGGGTCAGTGGCAGCGAGTAGTAATTGACCCTGCCGGCGCTGCTCATGCTGCGCGAGACCACCAGCCCCGGCTGATCGATGTGGTTCGACTCCTGTTTGATCTTGTTGTTGGTTGTGCCGTTCCGCCGAACGACGGTTGGCTCGATGATTGCGTCAGCGTGCAGCATGTAGCCGCCGTCACGCACGGGCGGCGCGTCCGACCGCAGCTGGAACGAAGCGCTGATCAAGACGAAGACGTCCAACTGCTCGCCGGCGAGTGTGTTGTTGAAGTGCTCGGCGCAGATCTGCATGCCGAAGCGCAAGCCATCGACATTGAAGGCACCGCGCCGTGGGCCGGGGACGAAGATGACCTTGCGCCCGTTGGTATTGTCGGTCGGGCGATTCACCTCGCCGCCGTCCGCCATTTTGTGGTATTTCAACAGCACCTTGCCCCCGCGCAAGATGAAGGCGCTGTTCTCTCCAAGAAAAATCTCGGATCGTTTCGCGGTGCCGAGGGTGGTCAGGGCCTTGTCGTGCAGCGTGCTGTTCCACTTCTTGCCGGTGTTGATGCGAGAAATGGCCCGCTCGACGCGGTCCTTGCGGAACACGTTGAGGATGCTGCGTTCTCGCTGTGCGGGTTTCACCCAGGCCACGGTGCCGGGCACGATGACCATCTTGGGGTATTGCGCGCTCAACGCCTTGAGCACGCACAGGATCTGGTCCTTGTCGCTCTCCTCAAAGAAGTGCGCGGTCTGTGAGCGACCGAACAAGTACTCCGGCGCGACGAAGACATTGATCGGCGTACGCTGACCCGGGTGCGTTCTGGCGAAGACGTTCGCGGCGAACGCGACCTCGCTCCGCAGCAAGCTGAGACGCTCCAGGATGCTCAGCCTGGCGATCTGGTTGGGCGCGCTGCCGTCGTGTGTGATTATGGTCGAGATTTGCCATACGGCGGCGCGAATTAGGTAGTTCATGCTCAGATCCCCTTTCTAGTCTGCGCGGAATTTGGCAGAACGCTTTGCGTAACGACGGGGGGTAAGGCTAGGAAATCCAACCGCCTATCCCAAATTATTTCCCTGATCGAGAGCACCGTGATAGGATAACACGCTGTAACTGAATACTACCATCTTGAAGGATACGGGATAGCGAATTTCCTGTATTCGCCGGAGGAAGAAAAAGAACAGACATCCCAAAGCTGTTGCACAAAAACATCCTAACACATTGATTTAATGTGTAGATCTGTGGTTATTGGGCGACTTCTCCGGAGCGCCAACTCGTAACCTATTGACTTCCCGTTTGTTTTGGTTGGAGCCTTTTCCCTGAGACCTCATTTACGCGACAGAGGACAAGTTGACTGGTTCCCAGGCTCTGCCTGGGAACCGGATGCACGAAGCGCTGCTTCGCGAGGGTTTCGGCAGGCAGAGCCTGCCGGACCGCATTCCCAGGCGGAGCCTGGGAACGAGTGAAAGCAGGCCCTCTTGGCGAGGGAAACCGAGCGATTCAAGTGTAGTTCTAAAGAAAGAGGTTTTTTCAATGATTTTAAATCCAAGCCCGAAGATGAAATCCCAAATCGGTCGAGCCGGCATCTTGGGCGTGGTGGACCTTAATTGCGGTTGGTACTGTCTGGAGGCGTTGTTAAATTATTTCTATTTCAAGAGAAAAGGGTGCTGGGGCCAAGGCATACTACCTGTGCCGAAAATTGTTTCTTACGGCTATAATCCTAAGAGAGATTCGCCGTTTGAAACAGGCGTCGTTGAATGGTCTAGGCCTGGGACAAAACTTTCTGATTGGGAGACAGACCTCAAGAACCGCGGACCCCTCATTGTTAGTGGAAAACTTGGGGCTGCGCACTTCGGCACGATCAAAGGAAAGGCGCTCGGGGTGGGTCACTTCATCCTAGTTTTCGGGGCAGAGAACGGGCTGCTCTGGTATAAAGATCCCCTACAGGGCGATCAACAGAGAAACGGCTATTTTGCGGAGATGAAAAAAAGGCTCGGCGGTGATGTCTATTTTTTAAATCCCGGAAAAAAAGAGGCTGTTATGAATTCGATAACAGGGCGCTCGCGCTCTAGGGCGGTTCACGGTGCTAGGCCGCAGTTATAACAGGTTTTTTTGAGACTCCATTCGAGACTCCATTCGAGACTCCATTCGAGACTCCATTGGAGATCCCATTGGAGACGCTAGCCAGCCTGACAGGCCGTGATCCCCGATGCTTGCCCAACATTTAATCGACGCCTATCGCATACGCCGTTGTGTCATCTGCGAGCGACCAATGAATACCTCGGAATTAGGCCGGTTTACCTGCGGGTGTATGCATTGCGAACATCGCTTTACGCATCTGCACCGGCATCGGCGTTCTATTCGGCCGGTTTTAAAGGCCCTTTCGGATAGGGTTCCCCTATGTTCGGCTTGCCATTGGCCGCTGACCTTGGAGGAGGCGGCGGCCAACTCGATGGCGGATTTGGCCCAAAAAAAGGGGATTTGCTTCGACGCGAAATGCCGCGAAGAGCTGAAACGGCGTCAGAGGGCGGCGGAACAACAGAAGGCGGAGGATGCCGTTCGGATCGCCGCGTTGTGGGCGGAACTGGACCGTATACGCAAGCAGGCGCTCGCGGGCGCCGGCTTGGCCGGCCCGGAGGCGGCGGCTTCGCGACCCCGGCAGGCGGAGGACTGGTCGTTGCTCGCGGTTCCGGGCCACGGGAGGGGGTTGACGCCCTTGCCTGCGGATAGGCGAAGCGCCTTTATCGAGCATTTGCGCAAGGCGGCGCGCAGCGGTTTTGAGGCAGACATAGGGGATCAGGGGCAAGCGACGGAGGATAGCGATTCGATACTGGCGGAGCGGACCTGCGGCCTTTGCGGGGGAAACTGCTGCTTGGGGGGCGGGGACCACGCCTACCTGGACGCAACGGTCATCCAAGCGTACCGCGGGAATAATCCAGGGGCGGGGCGAAAAGAGGCTGAAGCGTATTTTATCGGGCGCTTGCCTTCCGTTAGCGTAGAGGGCTCATGCGTTTACCACGGCGGAGCTGGCTGCGGCTTGGGCGAGCTGCGAAGCCGGGTGTGCAAGGACCATTTTTGCGGGCCGCTGCTGAAAGCCAAAAACCTGGGGGTGAAGCGGGCTTGGGTGGCGGTGCTGACCGCGGGCGAGCCCCATTGGATCCGCGGGCCTTGGCCGCGGCCGGAAGAGCGCCTGCTTCGGTCTGGCTTTATCCAAGGGTAGGCGAAGGGGAGAGGCGGTGGTGGGCCGTTGGTTGGCGTTTTTCAAAAATTACCGTGGTTTTACTGATATTCAATCCAATTGGTGGGCATAGTCTTGCTCGTTGCGCCACGCTAGGCCCGTTGGCAGCGAAGGGTTGAATCTCCCCTCGGAGAACCATACGGAACGGGGCTGGACTGCTTGCGTCGATCAACCTTTTCGTTTACCGCCCTAAGGAAATTGGCTAAACTGCGAAGACCGCATGGGGTAATGGCCTCGATATAGCGCGGCGGGTAGCTTTTTGCGGGCCGCGCAGCTTGGTTTCAGGGGGAACGCTTGTGGTGGTAATCCGTGATGAGCAAATGGCGATGTTCCGTGAATGCGCCTTGTCCCGCTATCTTCAGGCCGTGGAGGCAGCCTTTGGCGAAGAGGGGCTGATGAGTTCACCAGGCCTCCCAGTGGCGGCGCACACAGAAGGGGCGGGGGCGTCGCTACGGGTGTTGGTCGGTAGGGCGCAGGCCTGCGGTGTCGAAGAGCGTTCTGATTGTGCGGCGCTGATGGCGGTGTGGTTGTCGGCCGGACTTGGTAACGACCCGGCTGCTGCGTGGTTACAACCACTGCTTGATGATGCCGGCCTCTCCGGTCGGGCCAAGGTGATGTTGCTGGAGAACCGGCTGGCGCACAAGGCAGCGTCGAACCCCGACGTGCAGAGCCTGGTCGCCCGGCTGCACCGTCTTCGGGTGCGATTCGATTAGAGGTCCCGCGGTGCCAAACTGGTTTAGCAAGCGATTCAAGAAGAAAGGCCGCTCCACGGATAACACGGAACAAGAGTGTCCGCTCAAGCAAAAGGGCGTCATTTGCGTCGTTGTGTCCAACGCCGACACGGATGCTCCCCCCATCGCCGGCGTCACCATCACCGTCTCCGGCCCGCAGACGCAAACCAAACCCACCGGCCCGCAGGGGGTGGCCGAGTTTATCGATCTGCCCCTGGGCGCTTACGAGGTGACCGTCTCCCCGCCGCAAAACCTTTCCAACTACAATTACAACGACGACAAGCGGTTCGAGAGCCGCCTAGTCGGAGGCGTTTGGCTCGACACGCAAGAAATTTTCTCCATGCTCGAAGTGTTCGTCTATTCGGCCGGGACGCCGCAGGTTAAGGTTGCCAAGAAAGGGGATGCGCCCGTACTCATCGGCGGTGCCACCGTCAACATCGAAGGTCCGCGGGGCACCCTTTCCGCAACCACTCAAGGGGGCTTAGGGATTGCGGACTTCGGCCCCCGCAAGGCCGGGAAGTATAGCGTAAAAGGGGTGACCCTGAGTAGCGAGGACCAACAAGACTACCGTCTGGCCGCCGATCTATCGCAGAGCCCGATCGAGTTCGATGTGGCCGAGGGCCAGGTGGGACAGGCCGAGGTGGAGGTGGCGCAGCTCGCCAATGCCATGATTCGCGTAGTTGCCAAGCGCAGCGACGGGCAGGGAGGGATTGCCAACCTCAAGGCGACCCTTTCGGGCGCTCAGTCGGCCAACCTGAGCACCAATGAGCAAGGCGCCGCGGAATTCAAGGAATTGATGCCCGGGGATTACACTGTCAAGATCGAACCCGACTCGCAACAGCAGAAACTGCGCCAGAAGGAGGATGGCGAGTCGTTCCAGACTCGCAGCTATGACATCACCCTGGCTTCCCGGCAGACCCACGAGGTCAAGCTCGAAGTCTATCAGGCGAAGGTTCAGATCAAGGTTGCCAAACAGGGTGTTGCGTCGGTGGTCTTCGGGGGCGTATCAGTGGAGCTTACCGGCCCCGAGTCACCGGGCGAGAAGCAGACGGACGCCAATGGCATGGTGGAGTTTATCGACCTGCCGCCGGGTCGTTATCAGCTCGCGACCAAGCTTAAGTCGGAGGACTTGAAGGAGCACGATACACTCCATGACTTCACCCAGGCCAAAATGGAATTGGATATCAAGTCAAAGGAGATCCAGACCTTCGATGTCGAGGTGGTCAGCATCAACATGGTCGAGCCGAAAATTGAGCTGGATGCCACGGAGGCGCCGGTGAAATTCAAACCGGCCAAGGCGGTGGCGGAGAACATCCACGGGTTTCCACCAAAAAAGGCGGATGGGTCGTCGGCCGATGTCGTTGCGGTCAAGCTCTCCATCCAGGAGAGCGCCCCCGGGCGTGGTTACGAAAAAGACGCCGTACTTGCCCTGAGCGGGGCAAAGGCAACCTTGTGGCGCGACGATCAATGTAAAACCCCCCTTGAGGCAGCCACCGGCGGTGAAGTGATCATCCCCAATGGTGAACTGAAGAAGGGTTACACCATCTACCTCCGGGGTGACGAAGTGGGCCAAGCGAAGCTGGAGTTCAAGCTGGACGAGTCGGCGACCCGCGCGGTCCGGGTGGTGGCTGAGCCCGCCTCGGCCGTGGTGACCATTAAGGCCTCGAATCGGGTCACACCCTACATCCAGGTGGAGCACCTAGTGGTCCTCTGCGACCAAGAACTTTGGCGGGAGCAGCGGAAAAACGACAGCCTGAACGGCTCGGCGCTGCCGGAGACTGCCGACCGCGTCTATCCCGACGCCACCCGAATCGAGCTTAGTGCCGCCAAACTTGCCGACGAACCGGCCTATACAGGGAAGGGCAAACTCGTACTCACTCCTGCCAATGTGGGGGTATTCAAGGATGAGGCGTGCCAAAACCCCTTTGACATCTCGCAAAAATTTGATTTTGCCAAACTCACCGGCCAGGAACCATTTAAGCTCTGGTTGCGCGGCCAGACCGCCGGAAAATTCACCGCCAAGCTCGAACTTGATGCCTCAGATGATCCAGCGATCCAGGTGGATGGCCCTGCCGAGGGCGAGATGGGGTGCGTGCAACTGGAGATGAAGCTCCACCACTACAAGGCTTCCGATGTCAATTTACCGATAGAACCGGATGTGCCCGACGCAACAACTTATTGGAATCAACTCAACGGACTCGACCTGCGGCAGTCGGAGATGACCACGGCGGAGAAGGCGGGAACGGGTCGCATGCTTCATGTGCAAGACAGCGGTCGATTCTCCCGTGCCAAACTCGTCCTCCCCCAAGTCCAAACCAATCCCGCCCATTGGCCGGATGCCGCCAAGGATTACAAAATAATCCTTGACGCTGCTGACGGCGACAAAAACAACAAAACCCGATCCGGCTCTGTTAAACTCTTTGATACCGAATTCGCCGGCACGGAGATCGTACTCCCCATCCGGGTCGATTTGTCCACCCTTAAGGGGGGTCCCAAGACCTATTGGGTAGAGGGCGGCGCCCGGTGTACAGGATGGCGGGGCATCCGCATGAGCCTCGGCTTCGATCGTAATGCTGGAGGCCCAGCTAAGGGCGCCAAGATGGACGCAGATTGGGGAGCCTTTACCATCGTCACCATCAAGGAGGTGAAGTGCGATGTCGGCAATGAGGGAGGACAGGAAAAGTTCGTCGACGGCACGAAGATCTTCGTCAACCTTGATGCGAACGGACGCCGTTTAAAGTCGGTAGCGGGCAAACGCAAGGCCGAGGTTACGGCGACTATCGAGCCGGCGCTTCAGGATGTCGATATCCATTTCGCCATCATCGAACACGAGGACAACTACAAAATCGTCGATTTGCCCGATGCCTTTAAGGAGAAAAAGCTCTCTCACATCAAGCAGACGCTGAAGCCGAAGGACCGTGACAATCCCAAAAGTTTGCTCCACATGACGGCCAAGACCGATAACCAGGGCAAGGCCAAGATCGAGACGCTAGAGACCTCTCAATTCGCCAAACACCAGTTCAAGATTGGTGCGTACACCCTACAGGATCCTAACCACGCTCGCTTCATTCATAAGCATGCGGACCTGATGAAGTACGAACCGGTCATGTCAGATACCTGGCTCGAGGTCTGGCGGAGACTATTCTATCGCCTGGTAGCGATGCAACGATTTAGCGGGCAGGGATCATATAACGACCGTTTCGAAGAGAACGAACTGATTAACAAGATGGCGGAGGTGGGCATCGAGTTCCAAAGCACAGGTCTTCATGTAGAGGCGCCGTATCGGAAATCGATACCGGACGCCGATACGGTTGACTGGGTACGCAGTGCCTTAGGAGTGGTTGGCGATAATCCTGATCGCACCCAGTATCTGGTTTTTATGGATTCGAACCGCGATGGCACCCAAAATCGGGACTTTCACTTTTCGGGCCTCCCAGGCCCTTTGGCAGAACTGGGGCCGCTAAAGATGCGTGCGGTGTTCGACAGCAACAATGGGATGAATTGGGTGAGTGCCGTCGATATCAGCTACGACGGGTGGAGCATCAGCACCCGGGATCAGGCGCAAGGTGTGCTGTCGATCACGCAGTCCGGAGATTTCAAGTATAAGATAAATATTGATGTAACGGCGCGATACGAACAATACAAGAATAACGTCAGTGAAGCCAAGGCAAATGACTTCCTGGCGAACGTACAAGTGCGTTTCTCGGTCGTTACAGGCGACCACGATTCCGGCATGAGTTGGCAAGGCTGCACCATGGTCTTTATGCGCGATCGAGAACAGCAGGCTGATCCCGCTCGTTCCGCCACCCACACATTTCTACATGAGATCGGGCACTATGTGGGGCTCGGCTGCAAGAATCTGCCGGACGCCAACAATACCCTCAATCCTCAGTTCTACGATGAGAATTATACAAACAATCACGGCTTCGGCGGTTACGGACAGGGCCCCCACTGCGATGGCCTGAACCAACAGTGCGTTCTGTGGTACCGCTTCAAGATGACGCATAAATTTTGCGATACATGCCAGCTGGCGCTACGGGCGCGGGCCTTGCATTCTCCAAGTGTACCGGGAAGAAGTGAATTTTAGAGCGGCTTCCAAACGGTTATAAGAGGCGTTTTTTGTGGTTCTCGCGTATATTCTGGTCTTTTTTCAAATCAATCTCGGAGCACTTTCAATGCCGCCTGACGTCGAAATACCCCGCACTAAGTCATTCTGGTCGCAGGCCGATGCGAGGACGCCGGAACTCGCGGAAGGCGGCCCGCCGATGGCCTTCGCCCTGGCTACCATTGAAACGGAGAGTGGTCCAAGACCGCTGCTGTTCGGTGCGTTTAGATTCTCGACCACGTTCGCAGACAGATTCGCCCCCTCGATGCCTGAACCGATATTTGTGGTTGCAGTGAACCGTGCAACGGGCGCCGTCCAGATGCGCGAGTTGACTCGGGATGACGGACCGCCGGTTGCAGTGCTGCACCCCGGTGCAGCGCCAAAGCCGCTATGGCGCGTGGAAGGGAAGGCAGTGGAGGGGCCGGATGTACTGGTCGGCGGCAATGTTATTGTGAATCTCGCCATGCATCTGGGGCTCGGGCCGACGGTGGCGGTCTACGACGTCTTCCTTTGGATCGATGAATACGCTACGGATACACAGGAACTGAAGACTACCGGCGGGTTGCAAGACGGGCCGGAACCCGCATTATACCGACGCCCTCACGACATCGTGGCCACAACTCTAACGCAGGCGGACACGCTGGAGGCAAGAATCGAAGCCGATGCTACAGGCGTATGGATCAAGGGGCGCGCCCCAGTAGGCCCAGCGACCATACTCGCAGTCAGCGCCATGAAACGGCAGATCGGCTGGACCAGGTTCTTTTTAGGCGAGGGGGAGGCGGCAGAGTTCACGGTCCGGGCTGAAGACCTCATAGAAAACCTTGCGACCGGTGAAAGATTCCTTGCCTTCGTGTTTGCCGGCGGCAAGCGCTCCGCACTGCTCGATTCCGCCGACCGTTAATCCCGCGCGCCGTATGCAGAGTGACGTGGCGAGTACGATGCCCAAGAGCGGCGGTGCTGTTCGGAGTATAGACAGCGAGCGGGGGGGCGACAAAGTAGGGGGGGGTTATACGCCTTCTGATCCCAGGCGCTTACTAGGCTGTCGAAAGCGGCGGGAATCGGCCGATTTCGACAGCCTAGCCTCGACCTTTCAAGCGCCCGCAACGGAGGTCGAGGCTTTAGCCGGACCGAACGAAGCCCCCAAGCCTGGCTACGAAAATATAACGCAAAGGGCGCGAAGGTTTTTTATGCGGATTGCGTCTTGGCGAGAGTGGGCCTTCGTTGCCGATCTACTCGTGCAGGGATTAGCGCGTAGGATGGGCAAAGGCGCTCCCCCGTCATTGGCTTTGGTCGCGATTTATCAGCGCCGTGCCCATCAAAACCGGATGAAATATGGGTGTCCTTGTTGCTTTTGTTGGAACGATGAAATATGGGTGTCCCCGTTGCTGTTGCTGCCGTTGCTGGGGGCGGAACGGACCGGTTGCCGGACACCCTCGGCG
>JAABTK010000038.1 GCA_011389885.1 Gammaproteobacteria bacterium
GAGGACGGCACCGGGCCGTTGGAGTACAGCCCTTGGGCTGTGCGGTTTGGAGCGCGTAAACCGAAACCGAAACCGCAAGTCCGGGAGCCTGAACCAGAGGTTGGCACGGCCTCGGCCGGACTAAAGTCCGGGCTCCAAACAGTGGAGTCCGGACTTCAGTCCGGCAGCGGCAGCGGCAGCGGCAGAGGACACCCAAGTTCACTGGTTCCCAGGCTCTGCCTGGGAACCGGATGCACGAAGCTCTGCTTCGCGAGGGTTTCGGCAGGCAGAGCCTGTCGGAACGCATTCCCAGGCGGAGCCTGGGAACGAGGGAGACAGAAACAGAAACAAGCGGACACCCAAGTTTTCCCCAAGTTTTCTCGGCCCAGGCGCTGTTTGACACCTTGTTGGCGTTCCGGGGGCTGACTGACGCTCCCCCTGGTCTGACTCCCCATGCACACTTCAGGGAAAAGGCAGGAACAGGCGGCGTAGCGGCGGGTGCGTCAACCCCCCGGAAGAACACGCAAGCGTCGCAATGGCTTCCACGGCCGAGGATGCGTAAAGCCCTGGTCATGAGGGGCAAGGGGACACCCATTGCGCCGGGCGAAGCCGGCGCCAAATCAGGAGATGAAAGCCCTCCAGGCGGAAAGGGCTAGCAACCCGCCCTCGCCCCGAGTCATGGGCCGGTGATCGCAAGGTCTCCGGTTAAGCGGCGCACGCTGGGGCCTGGAGCGGGCCGAAGCGATCCTGCGGCTACGCTCGCTCAAGGCCAGCGGTGATCTTGACGCCTATTTGGATTATCACTTCGAGCAGGAGCGAGGGCGAAACTATCCGAAAACGCGCATGCCCCTGCTCGAAGAGGCGGCGTGATCCGGCCTCTTGATGCCGTTGGGGTTGCGGATGCTAAGTGGTTGACCTTGGGTTTTGAGCCGTCGTTACCGAAGAGCCGCACCCTTCTCAAAAGGAATGGCGGCCTTGATCATCGTTCCGGCCACCTTAGGCCGCTCAGGACGAACGCGCCGCCGTAAGCGGTTGATTCTACGCGCCAACGCGACCTATCTAACGCACTTATTTCAGGGTATTGGCCGGATGGATGACCAAGGCCGGAATGGTGAACGATGCCCCCTCGACCCCAGGCTCCAGCGCCGCTGCCGAGCCAAGCGCAAGCGCAAGCGGTGAGGCTTCATTACAGCCCTCGGACTGTGCGGTTCTTATCTGCGTCCATCGGTGTTTATCTGTGGTTCAACTTGGTGTTGGGTGCTTAGGCGAAAGAAGCCCCCACGCCCGGCTAAAGCCTCAACCTCCGCAGCAACCCGCGCAGCACCCCCGGTAGTTTGCGCTCGGTGCGCCCGGCCAGGGGGCGGCGGGTCGGGTCGCCCGGTTCCAGGGCCTGGATATGCTGTTGGACGGCGGCGAATTCCGCGCGGATCTGGCGCAGGTCGTGGTCGTTCATGTCCTGGATGTCCATTTCGTCCAAGGCGTTGCGGGCCGCCTTGAGGCTGCTCAGCACCCGGTGGGTCCCGAGCAGGCGTTGTTGATTGCCCTTAAGGGTATCGCTCAGGCCGATGGCGGCTCGGGCGATGGTGTCGGCTTGGGCGGCATCGCCCAGCCAGGGGCGGATTCGCCCGGCTAGCGGCTTGTCTACCGCCAGATTCTGACCGGCCGCCTGGCGTTCCGTCAGGCCGCGGTCCTCCGCCAGGGTGCGAAGCACCCATTGACGCACGGCCGCCGGCATCGGTTCGGTGAAGGGAAAGTAATGGCCGATGTTGGCGTCCAGCCTGGGTTCGGCGCGGATCATCGCGAACCCGATGAGCCGCCACAGGTCGGCGAGGTGGGGCGGCTTGAGTACGGTCAATTGGGCATAGAGGTCGCGAAAGCGCCTTTCCGCCTCGGCGATCAGGCGGAAATGGCTCGGCTCGCCGATCCAGCTCAAATAGGCCTCGGCCAGTTCGAGTTCCCCAAGTTCGGTGTCGATCTCTGCGGCGTCGGCAAAACGGTAGGCCGCCATCACCCGCTCGCGGCTCAGGTCGCGGGCGTGCTGGCGCAGCTTCAGGCGGCGGTTGATCCAGCTATAGTCCAGCTTGAGATCGGGGGCCATTTGCAGCGCCGCCTCGATGTACTCCAGTTTTTCGTTGTCGATGCCCGCCGGCAGCACCGCCGCCCGCACGCTCAGCAGGTGTCCGTAGCGCCCCGGATCCTGCCCCGCCAGCTCCCGCAGGGCCGCCAACCGCCGGTTGCCGTTCACCACCAGGCCATCACGCCGGATCAGCAGGGGCTCGGTCTGGCGGCCGTGCTTCTCCAGCTCGTGGTAAATGGGGCCGTCGGGGTCCTGCGCCTTTTCGATGAGCAGGCCGTGGAGCAGTTGCTGGACCTCCTGGCCCTCGCCCTCGGCCTTCAGCCTTTGCAGCGGCCTGCCCAGGCCATCCGCCGCGTCCGCCAGCTCGGAGAGGATGCGACCATTGTCCGCCCGGTAGACCAGCACCTCCGCTGGCAACTGCGCCACCGGCAGCTCCAGATAGCCCTCCTCGGAGGGCACGAAGTGAGTGCCCTCCGCGGCCTCGGTCAGCGCCCGTTCGATGCTTTCGGTGCGCGCCGTCTCGGGCGGCGGCGCGGCGATCTGTTGTCGTCTCTGCCCCATGCGGATTCAACCTATTTTGAATAACCCCTTGATATATCCCCCAAACGCATGCAGTTCATGCAATGACCCATGAAAACAGCGGAAGGAGAAACCTATGCATGCATTGTTTGTCACAGCCGACCATTTCGAAGACGTCGAGCTGACCAGCCCCCAGGCGGTGCTGGAGAAGCACGGCTATCAGTATGACATCGCCGCCCCCAAGCGGGGAACGGTGACCGGCAAGAAGGGCGTCCAAGTCGAGGCCAATCTGGCGCTGAATGCGGTCAAGCCCGAGGACTACGAGCTGCTGATCCTGCCCGGCGGCAAGGCCCCGGCGGAGCTGCGCGAGCACCCCGCCGCCCTGGCCATCGCCCGCGAGTTCCTGAAGGCGGACAAGGCCATTGCCGCCATCTGCCACGGCCCCCAGGTGTTGATCTCCACCGGCCTGATGCGGGGCCGCACCGCCACCGCCTACCCTGAGGTGGGGCCTGAGCTGGAACAGGCCGGGGTGCATTACCTGGACGAAGAGGTGGTGCTCGACGGCAACCTGATCACCTCCCGCACGCCGGACGACCTACCGGCCTTTGAGCGCGAATTCCTGCGCAAGCTTGACCCCACCGACGACAAACCCTAATACGCGACATTTGCCTGCAACAGAGCGGCCCTAAGCTGGCGTGAACGGCGCCGCCGGCCGTTCGAGCCCCGCCGATATCGGAAGGCGACGCCTTTGCCGCCCCACGCAAGGGCGTTGTCGCCCTTGCCCGCCGGGGCATTTTTGCATCCCATTTCGAAGGAAGCCGCCATGAACGACCTGAGCAGTGCCGTGATCGAGACCGCCACCCCGCTGAACGCCGACGCCCTGGAGTGGATGGACGCCTGGTGGCGGGCGGCCAATTATCTTTCCGTGGGCCAAATCTACCTAATGGACAACCCATTGCTGCGGCGCAGCCTGGAGGGCATCCATGTAAAGCCGCGGCTGCTCGGCCACTGGGGCACCACGCCGGGGCTGAACTTTATTTATGTACACCTGAATCGCCTGATCAGGGAACAGGACCTGGACATGATCTACCTCTGCGGTCCCGGCCACGGCGGCCCGGCCATGGTGGCCAACGCCTGGCTGGAGGGGACCTACAGCGAGATCTACCCCGACATCTCGCTGGACGCGGAGGGCATGGGCAAGCTATTCAAGCAGTTCTCCTTCCCCGGCGGCGTGCCCAGCCATGTGGCGCCGGAGACCCCGGGCTCCATCCACGAGGGCGGCGAGCTGGGCTATGCCCTGTCCCACGCCTTCGGCGCGGTGCTGGACAACCCGGACCTAATCGCCGCCTGCGTGGTGGGCGACGGCGAGGCCGAAACCGGCCCGCTGGCCGCCTCCTGGCACTCCAACAAATTCCTCAACCCGGCTACCGACGGCGCCGTGCTGCCGATCCTGCACCTCAACGGCTACAAAATCGCCAACCCCGCGATCTTGGCGCGCATGCCGGAGGCCGAGTTGGCGGACCTGCTGCGCGGCTATGGCTACCAGCCCCGGTTCGTGGACGCCGACGCCGATCACGCCGAGCCGGCCCATCAGCGCATGGCCGCCACCCTGGACCAAGTCTGCGGCGAGATTCGCGCCATCCAGCAGCAGGCCCGCAGCGGCGAACAGCCGGGGCGCCCGCAATGGCCCATGATCGTGCTGCGCAGCCCCAAGGGCTGGACCGGCCCCAAGGAGATCGACGGCAAGAAGGTGGAGGGTTTTTGGCGCGCCCATCAGGTGCCCTTTAGCGACGTGCGCAACCACCCAGAACGCCTGGGCCTGCTGGAGCAGTGGCTGAAGAGCTACCGCCCGCAAGAGCTGTTCGACGAAACGGGCGCGCCGCGCCCCGAGCTGCGTCAATTGGCCCCCCAAGGCCAGCGCCGCATCTCCGCCAACCCGCACGCCAATGGCGGCTGCCTCCTGAAGCCGCTGCGCATGCCCGACTATACGGACTATGCGGTGGCGGTGGAACGCCCCGGCGTGAGCACCGCCGAATCCACCCGGGTGCTGGGCGGCTTCCTGCGCGACGTAATGAAAAAGAACATGCAGAACTTCCGCGTGGTGGGGCCGGACGAGACCGCCTCCAACCGCCTCGGCGACCTGTTCGAGGTCACCGGCCGCGCCTGGATGGATGAGATTCTGCCCGAGGACGAGGGGCTGTCCAAAGACGGCCGGGTGATGGAAATCCTCAGCGAGCACACCTGCCAAGGCTGGCTGGAGGGCTACCTGCTCACCGGCCGCCACGGCTTCTTCTCCTGCTACGAGGCCTTTATCCACATCGTGGACTCCATGTTCAACCAGCACGCCAAGTGGCTCAAGACCACCGCCGATATCCCCTGGCGGCGGCCCATCGCCTCGTTGAACTATCTGCTCACCTCCCATGTCTGGCGCCAGGATCACAACGGCTTCAGCCACCAGGACCCCGGCTTCATCGACCATGTGGTGAACAAAAAGGCCGAGGTGATTCGGGTCTACCTGCCGCCCGACGCCAACACCCTGCTCTCGGTCACCGACCACTGCCTGCGCTCGCGCCACTATGTCAACGTCATCGTGGCCGGCAAGCAGCCCCAGCTCCAGTTCCTGAACATGGACCAGGCGGTAAAGCACTGCGAGGCCGGCCTCGGCATTTGGGAGTGGGCCAGCAACGACCGCGGCGGCGAACCCGACGTGGTGATGGCCTGCGCCGGCGACGTGCCCACCCTGGAGACCCTGGCCGCGGTGGACATCCTGCGCCAGGAGATGCCGGAGCTGAAGGTGCGGGTGGTGAATATCGTCAACCTGATGAAGCTGCAATCCCCCGAGGAGCACCCGCATGGCCTCTCCGAGCGCGACTTCGATCACCTCTTCACCACCGACAAGCCGGTGATCTTCGCCTACCACGGCTACCCCTGGTTGATCCATCGCCTGACCTACCGCCGCACCAACCACAACAACCTGCATGTGCGCGGCTACAAGGAGGAGGGCAGCACCACCACGCCGTTCGACATGGCGGTAATGAACGACCTCGACCGCTTCCACCTGGTGCGCGACGTGATGGACCGCGTACCCGCGGCCCAGCCCCAGGCGGCCTACATCAAACAAAAGATGCACGAACGCCTGGTGGACCACTGGGAATACGTCACCAGCCGCGGCGAAGACAGGCCCGAGATCCGCGAATGGGTATGGCCCCACGGCTGAGCCCGGCAGCTCGGATGGGCAAAGGCGCTCCCCCGGTCATTGGCCTTGGTCGCGATCTATCAGCGCCGCGCCCATCACAAAACCTTTTCTTCTTTACGCTTAGCGCAAAAAAAGGGCACGCATTCTATGCCGGAGATCAAAGCCAGAAGCTGGCGAACCCTGCGCTCGAATCATTGCCCGATTTCGACAGCCTAGCTCCGCTCGCCCCGGCTGAAGCCGCAGCCTCCGGGGGAGGGCGCTTTGGGGATCGAGGCTTTGGCCGGGCTTGGTTGCTGCGATCCATCGAAATCCAAGCCGTAGTCTTGATGTCCGCACAAAAAAAGCCCCGCCGAGCGGGGCTTTTCCGGGCGGAGAGGGGTCGGGATCAGTTGATCGCCGAGGCCTGGGTCAGGTCGATCAGCACATCGCCCTCGTAGCCCTTTTGCTGGATCATGATCCCATGTTCGATGGAGATCCACTCTTCGCTGGAGGTGCCGTCTGCGCGGTCGATCTCCAGGTGAATGGCCTGAAAGGTTCCGGCCGACGTGGTTACCGACTCGTTCACGGAAACCACCTCGCCCTCGTAGGCCGTGGTATCGAAATTGATCGGCGCCCCGTTGCCCGTATCGGTGCTGGCCGGAACGCTATCTACGCTCCATGTCTGGCCTGCGCAGTACTCATAGGCCGGACCGGTATTGTAGGGCTCGTCGTAAATAGTGGTCTGATTGACGGAACGTCCTACCACTCTGCTGACGGTCTCCATCTTCGAACGCATCAAATAGCCGTCCTCCACCGAGTAATAGTGAGTCTCCTTACGGGTGATGGTCATGTTCACGCCAGGGCCGCTTAGGTCGGACTCGGTGATGGTCTTGGACATGGTCTCGGTGATGCTTTCGTAATGCATCTCCATCGTGCCGGCCAACCCTCCGCCCTCGTCCAAAGAGGCCTCCATGTCGTAGGTAACCTCGAAGCCGGCATCGGGCCAGTCGATGGTTACGCAGCTTCCGCCGGAGTCGCCGTCGTTGCCGTCGTCGCCGTCGTCGTCGTCGTCGTCGCCGTCGTCTTCCTCACCGGCCTGGGCGAGCAGGTCGTCGAAATCACCCACCGGGATACGCCTCTTGAAACCGTTGGGGAAGTAGAACACCGTCTCGCCGCCGGGCTCCACGCCCAAATAGGCATCGCCGTCGTAGGCCCGATAGGTCCAGCCCTTCCAGCTCTCGGTGTCGGCCCCGGCGGGGCTCAGGTATTGGGGATAGGTCTGCTCCATCCAGTCGAACAGGGCTTCGACGTCGCCGTGCATATCGGCGGCGGCGGGCATGGCGAGTGCGCCGCCGGCGATGGCGACCAGTATGGATTGACGGATGTTGGATTGCATTGGATAAAGTCTCCCGAAGTGTTGGCCCCCTTGGGGGCGAAAAGATCGACCGCCCGACTCCGCTTGTATACGGAACCCTTCACAGAGCGGCCCTCAACCCGGCCTCGCAATAGATGAAAAGGCCGGTTTGTTCGAGGGTAGGGCGATTTTAAAGGAATCCGGGCCGGGGTTCAGCAACCGAGTTCTCAAAATCGGAGTGACCGGGCGTTCACGCCATTGCACCCGACCCTTCTTCCGCCTCCCATCCCGCCTCGTGGAGGACAATTTACCCAGAGTAGGAATGGAGCGGTCAACTGCTATTTTCAGAATTTAAACATCAGTTAAGACTCGCTCGGTAAGGTGCATAACCAGAGGACGGGAGAGACCCGAATCCCGTTCCCATCAAAGGCAGTACAAACCGAAACACAGGAGGCGGCCGGCATGAAGCCCCCATCCCCCTAACCGCCGGGGCGCTGCTGCTCGGCGCAATGGACCTGAGCACGGTCCAGGCCTACGAGCTGCGGTCCGACCGCAGCCTGATCTCCGATCCGAACCAGACCATCACACCCCAGGCCTATCTCGACACGCCAGTGGAGGGCGACCTCTACCTGGCCATGAAGCCTTACGGACAGCCCCGCCCCGGTGGCCGCTGCTATCGCCTAAAGGCCCGGGCGGGAGCCCGGGCCTGATTGCAGCCGTCAGTTCTGACAGATGACGAAGGCCGTCACCATGTGCGAGGAACTGCGGCAGTACCAACCAGTGGGGGGATCGAACTGCGAGCAGCCTGGACCACCCATAAAAGAGGCATCAGGGGCCCCGGGACAGCTCGCCAGCAGCGTCGCAGAACTGGAGCAACCGCCGCCGATTACGGTTCCGCTGCTGCACTCCGCCACGACTTCGTCGGTTTCGTTATTGTCGTATTCGTAGCTGACCGAGGGCGTCCCGCCGTCGAGGCCATTGCAGACATAGCGCGTAACGCCAATCTCGTCCGGGTCCAGGGAGCCGTCGCCGTCGGTGTCCAACCCGGCATCGATGCGCTGGCCGCCGTTTTCGCAGTGGGTTCCAGGTTCCGCGGTGACATCAATCAGGGCGTTGAGGCCGGCGGGGCCTTGGGGTCCGGTGTCCCCCTGCACTCCCTGGGGTCCTTGGGAGCCGGTCTCCCCCTGCAGTCCCTGCGGTCCTTGAGGCCCGGTCTCGCCCTGAGGCCCTTGGGACCCGGTCTCGCCCTGGGGTCCCTGTGCTCCGGTCTCCCCCTGCGGTCCTTGCGGCCCGGTCGCACCCTGGGATCCTTGCGGCCCGGTCTCGCCCTGAGGCCCTTGAGGTCCGGTGTCGCCCTGCGGCCCTTGAGGCCCGGTCTCGCCCTGAGGCCCTTGCGGCCCGGTCTCGCCCTGAGGTCCTTGCGGCCCGGTCTCACCCTGAGGCCCTTGCGATCCAGTCTCACCCTGAGGCCCTTGGGGTCCGGTCTCGCCCTGAGGTCCTTGAGGCCCGGTCTCACCCTGCGGGCCCGGGGGGCCGATCAGGCTTTCGCCCTCGCCCCAGCCCGCGGCGGTCCTCGGGCCGTAGAGGCGTGCGGCCTGGGTGTCGAGGTAGAAGTCACCCTCGCGGCCCAGGCCCGCGGCCGGGATGCCGATGCCGTGGCGGACGCTGTTGCCGTCGAGCCCGGCGGGGCCCGCCGGCCCCTGACGGCCCTGACGGCCCTGCGGGCCGGTGTAGCCGCGCGGGCCTGCGGGTCCCTCGGACCCCGTTTCGCCCTGGGGTCCGATCGGGCCCTGCGGACCGTGCGGACCCTCGGCGCCGGGAAAGCCGTCCGCGCCGTTTTGGCTCAGGCTCACCAGGCGGCCGCGCCAGGGCTCGGCGCCCCGCGGCGGCAGGGTCTTGAACAGCAGGCGGTGGTTGAGCACGCGCTTGTTCCGTTCCTCCAGCACCTCGTCGAAGGCCAACAGGCCGTCGTCGAGAGCGAGGTCATAGCGCGCGAGGGTCAGGTCCAGCTCCCACACCGGCGCCTCGGGCGTGAGCACGAACTGGTCGCCGTCGCCCAGCGCTCCGGGCCCCGCGACGCGGACGAACACCACGTCGAGGCTGTCCAGGCTCTGCCACGGGTCCACCACCGGCACATGGAGTTCGCCGCTGAGCGGATCGTAATAGGCGTAGCCGTTGGTGCGCAGATCCAGGAGTTCGAGCGCCGGCGCGTCGTCCTCCCCGCTCCAGCGGAAAAGCATGCGGTAAGAGCCCGTGCCGTCGGGGCCGTTGACGATCACATCCGGATAGTAGGCCTGATCGTCGCCGAGGAAGTGGGCGGAGTCGCGCAGCGCGGCGGCGGTCTCGGGCGCGGGTTCCAGCAGTTCGAGCCGGTCTCCGATGCGCGGCAGTCCGGGGCCGCCGAGGTTCCGCAGCCGCAGGTGGTCGGGGTAGCCCACCTGATCCAGGACTTCGAGCACCGGCAGGTGGAACTTGCCGGTCTCGCTCTCGTAACGGGCTTCCGCCTGGGCTGCGGAGCAGATCGTCAGCGCGTAAAGAAAGAGAGCAAGCGCGGTCAGCGACAGGTGCCGCTCTCGGGTGCGGACGCGTATCTGTGAATGCATTTCGGGCGTTCTCCGTGGTGATGAGTGGACACGCCTTTCAGCTTAGGGCGTAGGCGTTGAACGAGCGTTGAATGGTCGTGAAGCCGTTCCCTTCCGAGCGTTTCACCAGTCGGGCAGCGGTATCGGCCAATCGCCGAAAGGCCAGTGCGTCCCGCGGCTACGGTGTGGTTTTTGCCGGCGAAACGGAGGTCCAGGTAGTCTTGGGGTTGCTCACCATGTTGGTGTAGAACGGTGGTGTCAGGTTATCGAGTACATTGGTCCCGGAGCCATCCACGACCTCGACAGCAACATGCAGGCTAGCGGGGACAGGGGCGGCCGGGGTGCCTGGCGCTGTAAGGTCGATACAGGGCTCTCCCTCGACAACCCGTTGAGAGTCCCACATGGATCCAATCGCGCCGAGGCCGCATGCGTTCCTGGATGCTTGGCGGTAGAGGCGTCCCTGCTGTCCAATACCGCCCCCGGCCCCGATCGCATACGTCGGGCCATTCTGCAAGGCAAAGGCATAGCTCACACCGCCGCTTCCGCTAATGTCGTCTATGCCGGTGCTGTAAGCCCCTTCGTCGCCGGCGCCGGCGATGCAGGGGGCCTCTCCGGCATTCAAGGTGCAGTTGCTGGTGGCGTAGAAAAGGGGTTGCCGGCTGGTAAAACGGTCATCTCGCACTCCGATGAGAACGCGGTAATTGCGGATTTCACCGGGATTATCGATAGCGCCGTCGCCATCGACATCGAAGCCGACATCGTAATCGAAAAAAGGCACTTGGGGGGCCTCGTGTTCATCGAAACCGATTGCACTACCGATAATTACCGGAGGGGTAGAGGAGTCCACCACCACGAAATCGGAATTCCGGTTCGCATGCCAGTACTTGATCAGGGCATCACGCAGGGCGACGACTCCGACAAGGAGTCCAATGCCCAGTATCGACGTGATCAAAACCGCTTCGAGGGTAATGATAAACCCTTTCTGCTTGTGTCGCGTCTGGCTGAAAAGTCGACCTTCGCCGGTACGGATTGGGCAACACGATATAGTCATTTTGGCTCACATAGCAATGTTAATGGCGAGTATGTTGAGTCCGAGCAGTGGCCGCGCCGTGAGTATCTGCCGAGCTGTTTTGCACAACAAGATACAGCGACTGGCAGCCGTACAGTTCCTCTTCTCGCCGGAAGGGGACTCGGAGGAAGGGCAGGCGTTTGCACAGCCGCCATGCATTGATTTTGCGTCGTTCCTTTCCCCCCGCCCTGCCTCAAGAGGGGAGGGAAGTGAACGTTTACTGCCAATAAATAGCGCACCGCCCTGATTACTCCGCCGAAGCCGTGCGGCCGGTAGGACTTGGGGGCAGCTCAGGCGTATTCGTGCTGCCAGTGGCGCTAGCCGGCAAAAGCGCCAAATCGGATAGGCTCACGCCGCCTTCATCGGCACTAGGCGCAAGGTACTCGAGGGAGTCGGGTTCGAAAGGGAGGCCCGCTCCTCGGTCAGGGTCGGCGAAGTAGTGGTAGCCGATAGAGCCCTCAATAGCGTTCGAGATGTCTATTAATTCCGCGTTGGCGGCGTCGCGAATCGTCACCCAGCCAACGATCAGCCCGATCACCAGCAGTGCGACGAATATCAGCGACTCTACGGACAGAATGAATCCGCCGCATGATTTACGCGTACAAGCCATTATCGATCCTCCGGATTTTTCGAACGGCATATTCACCATGCCCGCAGAGAAGTGATGATCTCCATCACAGCGGGATAAAAAACAAATACCCCGACCAGCGGAAAACTGACCAGCATCAGCGGTAGTAGTGCCTCCATGCTTTTACGCTGCACCAGCTTCAGCCCTCGCTCCCGCTGCTGTTCCCGATGCAATTCACCCTGTTTGTCGAGGGCGTCGCTAATCCGACCGCCGATCTGATAGCCGACACCGATCATCAATGCAAAGGACTGAAGTTCCTCCACCCCTGTCCGGTCATACAGGGGTTTGGCTGCTTCCGAACGGCTTTTTCCCGCCTCAATCTCCGAAGCGATGACATGCAGCTCATGACGCAGGGGGTTGGAGGCCGGCAGCCCGAGCACCCTGGCGCGCTCCAGTGCATTTTCCAGCGCCATGCCAGAGCGGAGCAGCGGTATCAGTAAGTCCAGATAGTAGCCGTATGCATAGCGGATCGCGGTCTTGCGGCGTGCGCGGCGTATGAGCAACCAGAGGTCGAGCAGAAAGAAACCCACCAAGGCAGCCCCTGAGTAGGGCCACCCCCCCATTGAGGAGCGGCCGAACTCATTGAGTAAAAGCGGCAGCAAGATAGCAAACAATAACTTGAACACCCAATAGCCCCAAGCAAAATTCTTTGGCAGAAAGCCGGCTTGGCGAATCAGCCGTGCGGGATAAAGACCCAAGCCGGAGGGCTTGATTTGCTGCGCTTCATCGGGCCGCGAATCCTGGGCAAGGATATTTTCGTTGCGCAAAAGATGCCAGTACCCCAAGCCGCTGACCAGTAGTAGAAACAGGATTAAGCCATCGCCCAGTGAAAAAGTGATATTCATATTTCCGCCTTGATGATTTTACGCAACCAGACAAAGCCAAATAATTGCAGTGCCAATGCGCCCGCCAATAAACTGACCCCCAACTGGTTGCCCAGCAATAATCCGGCCCAGCCCGAATGTTTCAAAAAAAAGAACGGCACCAGCATATACGGCAGTACACTCAAGGCTAGAGCAGCCTGGCGAAGACCGGAAATCTGCGCAGAGAACTCCAGCTTGATCTTCATTCGTGCGCGCAGGGCGCGGTTCACCGCCAACAACATTTCGGCGAGGTTTCCGCCAGATTCCCACTTGACCTGCAAAGTCTGTACAAACAGCCTGACGCCTTCCGAATCGTAACGATCAACCATCCGCTGACTGGCCTTGACAATACCAAGTCCAAGCCCCAGGCGCTTATGCATCTCCTCCAGCTCTCTTTTAATTGGGTTTTGCATCGCTGCCGCTGTTGTCGCCAATGCCTGTGTGGGGTTCTGGGCAGCGGTCAATGCGGCGATCATCAGGTCGTTGGCATGGACCAGCGACGCCTCGAAGCGGCGACGCCGACGGGCGGCAAGCGCATTGATGACACCCAGCAGCCCGAGATAGAAGGCTACGCCGAAGAAGAGGGCGAGCAGCGGCCACTCTGGAAGCAGTTCCCAGAAGAGCAGAAAGAGGAGCGCCGCCAGCAACAGGATCAGGATATTGAGCGACCAACGCGGAACGGTAACACCC
Organism: Gammaproteobacteria bacterium; assembly: GCA_011389885.1. GTDB lineage: Bacteria > Pseudomonadota > Gammaproteobacteria > Chromatiales > Chromatiaceae > JABBTK01. The sequence goes on from JAABTK010000038.1 coordinate 12,937, forward strand.
AATGTCAGCCAAGGGTTGTTTGCAAACCAACGGAACTTCGAACCCTCGCGGCGCCACTCGCGTACCATTGCCGAACCCCCAACGGGAGTGGCCGCGACATAACTGCCCAGTAGAATGGTCAAAAGCGCCAGTGCCAGAAATACCAGTGCCGATTCACTCATGCTCCCGCCTCGCCGGTAGTCATCTCATCCCAAACAAACTTGGCGCCATGGAACTCAGTGTCGCCCTCGTGCAGTATTTCGCGAATCCTGAGCGGCGAATTGACTTGTTCGAAACCCGAGGGGTCCGAGGCCTCGCTGCGACTCCAACGAGGTTTCCATGCAAAAAGCTCACGGCTATCGATTCTTCCGTCATTCGCGGGAAAAACCTCGCGCACACTAGTAACGCGGCGTTGGCCATCCGGAAGGCGTCGCATGTGAACCACCAATTGGATGGCGGACGCAACAAAATCGGTGATTGCCTCGCGCGGCACAGCGGCCTCTCCCATCATCGCCAGGGTTTCTAATCGTCGCGCCACGCCCTCGGGGTTATTGGCATGCACAGTGGTCAAGCTGCCATCGTGCCCGACATTCATTGCCTGAAGCATATCAAACACCTCCTCGCCTCTAACCTCGCCGACAATGATACGGTCCGCACGCATGCGCAACGCGTTACGCAACAGTTCCCGGAGGCCGATCCCGCCAACGCCTTCAAAGTTCGCCGGCTTGGTCTCCAATGTAATGACGTGCGCATGCTGCAAACGCAGTTCTGAGGTCTCTTCGATAGTGACTATTCGCTCGTGCTCGGGAATGTAGCGCGACAAGGCATTAAGAAAAGTCGTCTTGCCTGCGGCGGCGCTACCAGAGATCACAATGTTCAAGCGTGCCTGCACCGCGATGGTGAGCAGTGCAGCCATTGCATGCGAGAGCACACCGTCGGTCACTAGCTCCTCCAACGAAAAAGGATGCACGCGAAAGCGACGAATCGAAACGATCGGCCCGCGCATGCAGAGGGGCGGAATAATGGCATGCAGCCGGCTGCCATCGCTCATTCGTGCATCGACGCTTGGCGAACTGACATCCAACTGACGGCCCTGGGCCGAGATAATCCGATCCAACAGGTTTCTCAGATGGGTTTCATCATCGAACCGCACCGCAGTCCGTTCGAGCCGACCCCGGCGGTCTACCCAGACCTCGTCCGGCCCGTTGACCAGAACATCCGACACATCCGGATCGGCCATTAACGGCGCCAATGGGCCAAGGCCGCGCACGTCATTGAGTATCTGCGCCTCCAGCTCCTCGATATCATGCTGGCTGAGGGGTTCATTGCGACGCGCCACCGAGTCCTCGACTAGCCAGCGGATCTGCGCCACCAGATCCTCTTCGCGGGACACCAGATCCGCCCCTTCTTCTTCCACAGTATCGATCAGGCGGCGCCCGGCCAAGCGGCGCATGCGATCAAGAACGCTACGCCGGCTCTCCACGCTCTGGCCGTCCGCTTGTTGTGCTTCTTGCCGATTCACAGGGATACCTGCACCTCGCTCTTGGAAAGACCCGAGTAGATCTCGATATTTCTGGTTCTCGGTGCTGGAATGATCGACAGTCGCTTGCCTTTCTTCAGCTCCGACTTCCCATGCACCACGAACGAGAGCTTGCCCGGGGCGCCCTGGGTCTGTGCCAAGGGATATACATGAGAAGGGTGAACCGCCAGTAGCAACAGACCCGATTCGCTGTCCGAGGCATCGGGTTTCTGGGGCGATGCAAGGGCCATCAACTGGCTTCTGCTGTTGTCGCTGCCCTGACCAGGATTCTTGGGCCGCATGGCGCCCACCAAAATAACGTCGAAAGCCAGCGGGTAAACCTTGGCCTTGTGGGTGAGGAGGATGTCGAAACGATCGCCCGCTTGCAGGCTTTTGCTATAGGGTAGCAGGTGCCGATCCGGGACCAGCGTGTAGAGCACCCGCCCCTCTGGCACCCGTTGGGCCATGGTGAAAGGGTCCGAGACCTTGAGATCGCTGGTATAAAATGGCTCGCCGGCCTCCTTGGGCGCGGACAAGCGCTTTCCCAGGAGAACACCGGGATCATCAATGACGCCTTGCGGAGAACCCTCGACCCGCTTGTAGGACAGGTCGCCGGACGCGATGGTCTTCCCTGCAGGCAGGCGCGAGTCGGCGACGAGGATTTCTGCGGTCGCGGCCTTGACATACTGTCGATAACCCAGAAGCCCGATTAGCGCTGACATCAGCAAGGCGATTCCAACCTGCACAAGCACCCCTCCGTGTATACGTTTTGCTCGCATTTCTCACCTCAAGTCTATCGTTTATCATTTCCGTCTTGCAGCCGACGAATCGGTTTGCCAATGACGCAGGAACCGCCCGGCGGCGATCCCTGCGTCGGTCGCCCTAGGCAGGCTTACGGCGTTTCGGGGTTAAGCACGCCCCCCGGGGCTACCGCACTGTCTGCCGCGTTGGACGGAGGCAGTACTGTACCTTCGCCGTTCACTAGTACTGCGGTGAACTCAAATGCCGCTTGATCGCCGGCATTGGCGTCAATCGCATCACCAAACGCGCTGCCCGCAACGGTGGCGGTGTCTTGCGCGTTGATCATACCCTCAAAGAAATAGGTTTGGTCGAGCTGACCAATAGCCTCTGCGGTATCTTCCATCTCGGCCGTGATTGCGTCACGCATGGTGACCAGTCCGACGATCAGGCCGATCACCAGGATCAGCGATAACAGTAACAGCTCGGCAGTCAAGATAAAGCCGCCTTGCTTCTTCAGTGTCTTTGACATCATCAGTACCTCTTACTGGTTTAGGTTTAGTGTTGGCGGAAGTCCGCCGGTTTATCACACGCCCATTACACTGCGGCGTGATCATCCGGACAGGGTCCGGCTGATTCTTGGCTTCCCGTCGCCCGGCATCAGGGTGATCGCTCTGACTCGGCCCCAATCCCCGGGTGTTGCAAAAGCGAGTGTTGATCACGGCTCAGGCTTAACGGGAGCTTGAGTCCGCAGTCGGTCTGCGTTGTTATGAAGGAAGTTGCTCGCCGGCTCGACAGCCGTTTTTGACCTATTTGCCCTGTCTGTCCAATCCTTGGCAGATGCCCTTTGCGGCGTCGCGCATTCGACAAACTCTACTAGACCGCTCAGGCGGGCTAGCGCAGGACGATAATCCGGCTTCTGTTCCAGCGCCTCGTTGTAAAACCGGCAAGCCTGCTCCCACTTCATTTCGCTTTCACAGATTACCCCGTGGTGGTAGGCGATGCGCCAAGCCGGCGCACCCAATCGCCCTGCCATGCCCAACGCGCTGCGCGCACCCTGAAAGTTGCCGAGAGCGAATTGGGTCATAGCCATGGTCTCGCGCAAGTGCGGGTGATCCGGGGCAAGCATGATTTGGCGTTGCAACAGGTCGTTACAGAGCCGGGCGTTCCCCTCTTCCAGGGCAATGTGGCATCTCAGGATAGCCGCTTCGACATGCTCGCCGTGCTGGGCCAGGAGCTGATCGAGCAGAATCTGCGCCTTTTGGGCATTACCCCGCTCATAACCCATCACTGCACTCGCCATGATGATACGGGGATGATTGGGGAATTCGACCTGCAGGCGTTCGACCTCGCGAAGAATCCGGTCGCAATCAATCGTCTTATATCCTGCTCGCCAGATCTCTTGGCAAGAGCCATTTTTATCGGCTTCGATGTTGTACAGGATCAGCATCTGATCGAGGCGTTCGTCCGGATCCGGACGCATCTGTCGCTGGTGGTCCAGTCCGCTACAGGCGGCTAAAGTCAAGGAAAGAGCAGCGACACCCCAAAAGCGCGGCCAAATAAAACGATTTATCACAGCAGATCATCCTCTGTCGGTTTCATGTTTGCCCGCGCCGGGTCCAGACTTTTTGACAGCTCGCTGGGGTGGGGGCGGCCCACGGCGGCCTCAAGGAGGTGGCGCGGCGTGGGGAATTGCCACAAGGCGAGGTTATCCGTTGGTTCACGCACAATGGTGGGTGTCACGATGATCACCAACTCCAGATCTTCATCGGCCTTGGCGTGGGATTGCGCCAAGCTGCCGAGCAATGGCAGGCGATGCACGCCCGGGGTGTATTGCTGATCATCCGAGATTTGCCGTGAAATCAACCCGGCAATGACCAGCGGCCGGCCGTCCCTTGTGCGCATTGTCGTCTCCAGTGAACGGGTGTTGAAGGCGGTTGTGTTCAACGTGGATCCTGTAGATTGGGCGATCTCGCGGGTCAACTGAGAGTCGGGCATGGTTACCATCGGGTTAACATCCAGTGTTATTCGGTCGTTTTCGTCCACCATGGGGCGCACCGATAACTGGATGCCGAACTTCTGGAACTGGGTGCCGGCATATACACCCGCGGCAAGTCCCTCCTTGCGCTCGTCGCTGCCCTGGGCGCCAGACGGCGTAAACGCGACAGGCACCGGAATCTCCCCGCCGACCTGAAACACGGCAGGCTCTCCGGCCAGCACCGTCAATGTAGGGCGGGACAGGGTGTGGGAAATGCCCTCTTTCTCCATTAGTGAAAAAAGCAGGTCGAAGGCGAAATCGGTGGCGCCCACCTGAATCTGACTGGTCAGCGTGCCGCTCAACACCTCCAGCGCGCCCTCTATGGCGGAGCTGCCGATCAGGCTGACGGCACCGCTGGGTTCGGCGGTTTTTCCCTGAAAGGCATCGGTCACCAAGGTCGCGCTGGGTTCCCAGTTTTTGAATCGCGTGCGGTTGATCTCATGCATCTGCACAGCGATTCGCACCTGGGGAAGGTCGGCTACATCGATCATGGAGAGGATGCGACCATCCGCGATCGAGAGCAGCTTGGAACGCCCGATATTGCTCTGAATTCGGTTATGCAGGCTGTCGCCACGACCGCCGTAGCTGCCACCGAATAATTGGTTGTTCCTGCCTTGGACATTCGAGAGCAATCCGCCCGACTCGTTCGCGAGCACTTCGATTTCCTGGTCCAGCATGTTCTCGGAACCAAGAAACAAGCGTGAGGCGACACTCAGGACGCGAACCAGGGTGATCTGGTCTCTGACCTCGCCCTCCAGCAAGAGCGTGTCGCTGTCATCGTTGTCAAGGTCCCCATGCACTATGCGACGGACTGTAACCTTCTCGCCGCCGATACCGCGAATGGCCTGCTGAATCTTCTCCTCCGACGACAGCGGCAGTTCTTCAACCTTGATCAAGTTGAGAATGGCGGATCTCGGCTCGATGTCGAGCGCGTTGTCGGACACCCGAAAATCGGCGTCCTGGCCGGGCCGACCCCCTTGCATAAGCACTGGTGTGGCCGTTTCGGCGCCAGCCCCCATGTAGGCGCGGGCCGCGTTTTCCGCAGCTATTTTAAATTTGACCGTAGGCGCCCTTCCGCGCAGGATCAACGCAGCGCGATCCGGCGCCAATTCGACCCGAATACTGGGGTGAATCTCGCGCAGCGCCTGCTTCAGTACCGTGAGATCTTCTATGACATTAAATATGAACGAGTTATTGGTGCCGTCGGCGTACCAGACCATTAGGCTGGTGCGACCGACCGATTGGGCCAGAACGAGTGCCTCCCGCGTCGAAAGCAGTTCGACTTGCATCACCTGCTCGCTGCCCACCGCAAGGCGATCAATTTCTCTGTCGAACACCAAGCGGGTGTGAGTCCAGCGAATTAGATCACGAATATCGGCCGAACGTAGACCACCGGCGGTTTCTACATAGGCCAGTCCTTTGGACTCTTGCGGCTTGCCTGCTGCGGCGAGCGGGCCGCTGGAGAGCGCAAGCGCCGCTGCGAGAGCTGCAATGCGCATACTTCTTTTTTCTGCTACGCTCATGTTGTTTGCCCCTGCGAATTTTTGTTGAAAAAAAAAGCCTATTACCCATCTCCGGCGCCGCCACTCCCTGCATGGCTCGCCTGGAAAGCCCAGTTCATGCGGTCAGTCGATGAAGCGACCGGTTTCAACGTCGCACTGGGGGTTTCGCAGTTCGATTCGCCTGTTTTGCTTCTGGCCCAGGGGCGTTCGATTGCTGGCGATGGGTTGCGTTTCGCCGAAACCCTTCAGGCTGATTTTGGAAGAGTCAAAGCCGAGGTCGCGTAGGAGTTGTGCTGCGCTTTGCGCTCGCTCTTCCGACAGCGCCTGATTGTATGCTTCCGTGGCTCTGGAGTCGGTGTGTCCAATAACGACTAACTCTCTGACATCCTTCCCGTATCGGGTAAGCTCCGCGACTCTTCGGAGATCTTTGCGCATCGGCCCGGTCAGCTCGGCACGCGCAGTCTTGAAGCCTGAACTCTGGACATGCAACGGCAATACCGGACAACCTCCGCAGGCGCCCGCGCAGGAACTGTCGCCTTGCCTCGTTCGGGTGTCAGGACAGGGGTCCTTGTAGTCTGCTACCCCATCTCCATCGGAATCGCGCGAGCAGCCCTCCCAGGTTACTGCTGCTTCTGTTGGGGTATCGGGGCAGTTGTCCCAATAATCCTTGATGCCATCTTGGTCTTGATCACCGGCTGCTTCCGCCAGATCCAGCACTCGACCGTCGCTACAGTCCAGCTTGTGAACGCCGTCCGGCGCTATAACAGCCCGACAGTAGGTGTAATTAGGCTGGTATCCCTGCCAGACCTCTCCCATCGCAGAGAAAGCCGTGGCGTGATAGAAAAGGGTCATCATTGTGAGCAGTGCTATGACAAACATGCGGAACTCCTTTTGAATGCCTTACGGAATGCCTTACAGAGCGCGCCGAGGCGGAAATCGTCGTTCTGGTCAGGCCCCGGCCAAGTCGCCGAGGGCGTTGCGGCGCGTTGTGCGGCCTTGGATGCCTCGCCGTTGATCCCAAAGACTAAAGCAGTAACGTTGAACCCACGTTGAGCGGCTGTGAGACAAGGCGTTTTCGGCCTTTATCGGCTATGCGATACTTGTCGGATCATGAGTTCCGATGTCTCTGTTTCGCCCTTACTGCGCGCTCGCCTGCTGGGAACGCCCGAGTTTTCTCTCGACGGACATCCGCTGCAGTGGCCGCTCTACCCCAAGCTGCAAGCCCTGTTGACCTAACCGCGGATGGAGGGCGGTCGCCGGCATTGCCGCGAGGGCCAGGCCGAGCGGTTCTGGCCGGAGCAGGATTCGGCTGCTGCGCTGCGCAATCTGCGGGTGGCGCTGCCCCATCTGTGGCGCGCGTTGGGGTCCGCGGCTGTCCGGTTGCTGTGGGTGGAGCGCCGGGCGGCCGGTCTGGCCCCGGCGCCGCCGGTGGATGCGCTGGAGTTCGCGGCGCCGCTGGATGCCGCGGTCACGGCGACTGTGCTGGAGGGCCGCGCGGCCCTTTACCGCGGGGCCGGCGGACGAGCCCTATCGCGAGCGGCGCCGGGTCACGGTGCTCTCGCTGCGCCTGCAACGTTCGGCCGCCACCGCGCTGGAGATCATGCAGCAGGTGGAAGACCGCCTGCGCGCCACCGGCGCCGCTGGTTTGGACAGGGGTGTTCGGCGGCCGCCGCTCTCGCGAGGGCGATGCGCGGCGGGCGGTGCAGCTGGGCTGCGGGCGGTGTGCGAGGACTGGGACCAAGCCCCGGGGCTGCGCCCGGGGACCGGGGTGTACAGCGGGCTGGTGCTGAGCGGGGCGGATCGCGGGCCGCAGCCCGAGGACGTCGGCCTGGTGGCCGGTTGCGCCGCCGAACTGGCCGCGGCGGCGGGAGAGGTGCGGATCAGCGCCGCCGCCGGGGGCCTGGCGGGCGATGCCGCGGGACATCTGCTGGCCTCGGTGCTGCGGTTCGCCGACGGCGTGCCCCGGTTGCTGGGGGAGCTGACCCGCTCCCTGCAGCAACGGGCCGCGGGCGAATCCCCCGGCGCCCTGGCCGCCGCCCGGCAACAGGCCGAGCGCCAGGGCTCCGCCTACCTCGGCCTGCGCGCTGCCTTGCTCTAGGCCCGGCAGGGCCAGCAACAACACCGCCCCAACGAGGCCCGAGCACCCTCCTCGAGGCCCTGAACCAATGGCCCCGCGACGGCCTCCGACTCTGGCTGCAAGACGAGGCCGATGCGCTTTGCAAGCAGGAGAGCGGGTAGCGGGGTGGCCAAAGGCGGTCTCTATTCATTAAGCTACTGTCGTAAGCCCTCAGCGCCGCGCCTTTCAGAACGATAGGGCCATTCTCGGGATTTTGCTGCGCTCCTGGTATGCTGGCAGACTGGTAGAGAGCGCACAAAGTCAGGGGGATGTTGTGACCAATTGCGGCGACACGATACCCACTTATACCAATCCCCGCTCCCCGTCTTCCTTTTTTGGCGACGGAGGTCTCGACCGCGCTTGGCCGGTTTCAATCGGCGACCCAGCTTCTTTTCGAGTTCCACCAGTGCTTGCTCGCCCATCAACGGGCGTCCGATGCTCTGCCCCTTTGCCAAAGCGGCTAGCGAAACGCCGCCGACCAATCCTTGTAAGCGGATGCGCTTGGTTAATCCGGGGCTCCGCATCCAAAAGAAGACGGTCGAGTGTATAATCCGCCCGCTGCCATAGGCGGGCACGACCTGACGGCCTTTGGAGCCCTCGTTGAACACCGTGAGAATCAGCCGATGAAGCCCCCTAAGCCCCCTAAGCCCCCCAAGTCCCTGCTGCGCAAGATCGGCCGCGCCATCGCGGACTATGCCATGATCCGCGAGGGCGATCGGATCCTGCTGGGCGTGTCCGGCGGCAAGGATTCGCTGACGCTGCTGCACCTGCTGCGGCACTTGCGCAGCTATGCGCCGGTGCGCTTCGAGTTGGGGGCGATTACGGTGGACCCGGGGGCGGAGGGTTTCGACCCGCAGGGGCTGAAGGGCTATTACCAGTCCCTGGAAATCCCCTATTTCTACCGTGAGCAGGCGATTATGGAGGAGGCCAAGCGCAACCTGGAGGGCGATTCCTTTTGCGCCTATTGCGCCCGCATGAAGCGGGGCATTATGTACACCACCTGCCGCGAGCAGGGCTACAACGTGCTGGCGCTGGCCCAGCACCTAGACGACCTGGCGGAGAGCCTAATGATGTCCCTGTTCCACGGCGGTCAGCTGCGCACCATGAAGGCCCACTACCTGAACGACGCCGGGGATATTCGCATCATCCGGCCGCTGGTCTATTGCCGTGAGACCCAGACCGCCGCCTTTGCCGCCGCGGCGCAGTTGCCGGTGATCCCCGATAGTTGCCCGGCCTGCTTCACCGCGCCTACCCAGCGCGCGTACATGAAGCAACTGCTGGCGCGCGAGGAAGGCCGCAACAAGCACCTGTTGGCCAACATGCTGCACGCCATGAAGCCGCTAATGGACGAGACGCCGCCGGAGGGCTGAGGCCGGTTCGAGCGGATGGGACGGGTGGGGATTCGGTGTTCCCTCGGCGCCTTGAAAATGGTTCAATGGCGGCCCTTGTCGGTCGTTGGTCTGTGCTGATATGCCTCCTAGTGATTTATTGCGTTTTTCCGATCCGCCCTTGAGTCTCGATCCGCCCAAAAGGCGCGGCCCGTGGCGCAAGTTGGCCCTCATCGCGTTGCTGCCGATGGCCCTGCTGGCGGCCGCGGGCTGGTATGTGGCGGCGGCCGATAAGTTCGGTCCGGTAGGCGAGACCGGGGTGTTTCGCAGCGCCCAGCTCGACGCCGCGACCTTGGCCCGGCGGATCGAAGACCATCGACTGCGATCCTTGATCAACCTGCGCGGTCCGAACCCGGATAAGGCCTGGTATCGGGAACAAAAGGCCCTGCTGGAACGCCTGGACCTGCCCTACCGCGACATCCCGCTGCATGCGCGGCTGCTGCCGCCGCAGGAATTGCTGCACCAGTTGTACCGGGCGTTGGACGAGCTGCCCCGCCCGATCCTGGTGCATTGCCTGCATGGCAATGACCGCGCCGGCCTGGCCTCGCTGGTGACGCGCCTGCGCGAGGCGGGCAGCTCGCTGGAAGACGCCGCAGGCGAGGTCTCGCCCTTGCGCGGCGCAGTGTTCCCCGACAGCGCCGGCAAGCAGTTATTGGCCCAATATCGTCAGTGGCTGGACAGTAAGGCGTTGGCGCACTCGCCGGAGCGGTTTCGGGATTTTGTTTTCGCGGGCTATCAGGACGCCTGGGGGAATTTCAAATACGCCCTGGAGCGGGTGGCCGGCCAGCGTGCGCCGGGCGCGGAGGCCATCAAGGCCCCGGCGCAAAGCGGATACCGCATCTCCGGTTGGGCCTTCGACCCGGAAACCCTGGCCCCGCCGACAAAAGTAGAGATCCTGCTCGAAGAGGAGCCCGCGGCGGAGACGGCCCCGGATCAGCCGCGCGCCGACGTGGTGCAGGCGCTGGGGCTGCAAGAGGCCCTGGGGAGCGGCTGGGAATTGCAGATGCCGCCGCTGGAGGCGGGCCGCTGCCGCGACCTGCGCCTGCGCCTGACCACCGCCAGCGGGCGGGTCTGGACCTCGCCGCCGGAAACCCGGCTCTGCCCGGCGGAGGCCTGAGGTGGGCGCGCCGGCGCTGTCCATAATCGCCGCAATGACCGAAAACCGGCTAATCGGCCGCGACGGCCGCCTGCCCTGGCGCCTGCCCGCGGACCTAAGGCACTTCAAGGCCCTGACCCTGGGCAAGCCGATCCTGATGGGGCGACGCACCTGGGAATCCCTGCCCGGCCTGCTGCCGAATCGGCGCCATCTCGTGATCAGCCGCCGGCCCGAATTCACCGCCGCCGGGGCGGAGACCGCCGATTCCCTAGAGGCCGGCATCGCCCTGGCCGCCGCGGCCGAAGAGATTATGATTATCGGCGGGGCCGAGGTCTATCGCCAGGCGCTGCCCTTGGCTGAGCGCATGCACCTGACCCTGATCCATACCCAATTGGACGGCGACGCCTGGTTTCCCGAGTACGCCCCGAGCCAATGGCGGGAGACCAGCCGCGAACGCCGCCCGGCGGATACGCGCAACGCCTACGCCTTGAGCTTCGTGTCGCTGGTGCGCAGGCCCGGCGGCGGTTAGCGCCTTTACGCCTGCGCGTAACCAACGAAACAACAGTGGCTAGGAACGCAGGGCACGCAAAGCACCGCAGAGGGGTTTTTGCCGCCTCGTCCCAGCGCCGCCTAGCCGCCTGGAGTACAGCCCTCGGGCTGTGCGGTTCTTCGTGTGCTCGGTACTCCGAAAGCGCCTGGGTTGCCAGTTCGGCAAATGGAGTGTCAAACGCGCGTTTGAAACACCGCTAGCCCCCAAACCCCGGCTTGGCGACCCGTGTTTTGCAAGACAGGCACTCTCAAGGGGATTGAGGGAACGAGCATGAAACCGAAATCCCTCTCTGCGCCCGCTGCGGTTCTTCGCGTGCCCTGCGTCCCGAAAGCGCCTAGCGCCCATGATGGGCGCGGCGCTGAAAGATTGGCGGATTTTTGAGATTTCGCGGGAGCGCCTTTGGCGATCGCACTGGGCGGCGCCGCGGGCGATTATTTGGTCACCAGGATGTCCTCCAGCATCAGGTATTGCAGGTCGCAGCCGAAGAACATATCCAGCGCGTCCCGGGGCGAGCAGACCATGGGCTCGCCGCGGCGGTTGAGGGAGGTGTTGAGCACCACCGGGGCGCCGGTGTGTTTTTCCAGTTCTTCGATGAGGGCGTAGTAGCGGGGGTTGGTGTCGCGGCTCACTACCTGGGCGCGGGCGGTGCCGTCCTCGTGGACTACTTCGGGGATGCGCGCCTTCCAGGCCTCGGCCACGTCGAAGGTGAGGGTCATATAGGGGGCCGGGTGGTCGGTTTGCAGGATCTCCGCCGCCGCGCGGTCGAGGATGCTGGGGCAGAAGGGGCGCCAGCGTTCGCGGTATTTGATTTGGGCGTTAATGCGCTCGGCGATGCCCGGGCGGTTCGGCGCGCCCAGGATGGAGCGGTTGCCGAGGGCCCGCGGGCCGAACTCCATGCGCCCCTGGAACCAGGCCAGGGGCTGGCCCGCGGCCAGGATGGCCGCGCCTTCGGCCGCCGGGTCCGCCAGCCGCCGCCATTGGGGCCGGGCCGGGTGGTCGCGGCAGGCGGCCGCGCAGGCGGCGCTATCGAAGCTCGGGCCCAGATAGACATGGCGCAGGGGCCGAATGCGCTCGCCCAGCCCATGGGCCGCATAGCTCGCGGCGCCGATGGCGGTGCCGGCGTCCGAGGCGGCGGGCTGCACGAAGAGTTCGTTCACGTCCGGCCGGGCCAGGATGCGCTGATTGAGCTTGACGTTCAGCGCCACCCCGCCGGCGAAACAGAGTTGGCCGGTGTCGGCCAGGATCGGCGCCAGGTAATGGTCGATCAGCCCCAGCGAGACCCGCTCTAGCAACGCCTGCACCGCCGCGGCATAGTCCACATAGGGGTCGTCGATGGCGTCGCCCTCGCGCTTGGGGCCGAGCCAGTCCAGCAGCTTGGGGCCGAAGAAATAGCCCTTGCCGTGCTGGTCCTTGTAGCGCCGCAGGCCGACCACGTTCACAAGCTCGGTATTGATGCGGAATCCCCGGCCATCGAAATCGATCAAACGGGAGAGATCGAACCGCTCGGGGTCGCCATAGGGGGCCATGCCCATGACCTTGAACTCGCCGTCCAGCATCTCGAAGCCGAGGTACTCGGTGATGGCCCCGTACAGCCCGCCCAGGGAGTCGGGGTCGTAGAACTCCTTGAGCTTGTGGATGCGTCCGCCCTCGCCATAGCCGAAGAAGGTGGTGGCGTACTCGCCCTTGCCGTCGATGCCGAGGACCGCGGTCTTCCCCTGGAAGCCGCTCAGGTGATAAGCGCTGGAGGCGTGGGCCAGGTGGTGTTCCACCGGGACCACGCGGGCGGCATCGAGGCCGAGTCGCGCCATCAACTCGTGCAGCCTGCGCATATTGCGCCGGTAATGGCGATTGCCATGGAGCAGGGCCAGCAGGGCGCGGTCCGGGGCGTACCAGTGGCGCCGGGCATAGTGCCAGCGGGCGGGCGAGGTCAGGGGCACGGGCGCGAAGGGGAAGGCCACCGCGTCCACCTGCCCCGCAGAGACCCCGGCCTGACGCAGGCAGAAGCGGGCGGATTCGTAGGGGAAGCGGCCCTTGGCGTGTTTCTCCCGCAGAAAGCGCTCTTCCTCCGCCGCTGCGATCAGCTCGCCGTCGATGAACAGCGCCGCGGAGGGGTCATGACTGACCGCGCCGGAGAGGCCCAGGACGATCACCCCGCCCTCCTTTTCTCACAGCAACGACGTAATGGGGAAAGGGGCCCTCGGCGAACTTGATTTGGAACGCGGTTCATGTTGGAGTCATTTTCAGTGAACATCCCGATACTGTAAAGAGAGACGGCCCCATGTCCCATGCGGGAGAGTTGAACGAAATCTTTGAACGCCTTCCGCCGGAGGCGCAGCGCGAGGCCTTGGATTTCTTGCTGTTTTTAGGCCAACGCTATCCCGAATCCGGCCCCTTGGCGAAAAAGCCGAGCGTGGACGAAGCGACAACCGCATCCATTCGCGATCATCCCGCCGTGGGCATGTGGGCGGACCGGTCGGAAGATTCCCAGGCGCTGCTGGCCCGCATCCGGAGCGAGCAGTGGCGCACTTGAGGCAGTTGCTGGACACCACGGTGCTGATCGATCTGACGAAGGGAAGCGACGATGCGATCGACTTCATCGATTGGCAACGGAAACAGGGCGCCGTGCTTTGCGTTTCGGTCATTTCCGCAATGGGGCTGATCGTCGGTTGCAGAAACAAACGCGAGGCGGAGCACGCACGCGGCCTTTTAGATGCGTTCGCGATGCTTCATATCTCTCCGGGGATTTCGGAGCTAGCCTTCGAATGGCTGTCGGATTACAGCAAAAGCCATGGCCTGCTGATCCCGGACGCCCTGATCGGGGCGACCGCCTTTCACAACGATCTTGTTCTGAAGAGCGATAACCTCAAAGACTTTCGTTTCCTGCCCGGGCTTGCGGTGGAACGGCCCTACTGAAACTCGCTCACCCAAACCGCCCCTCCAACACGAAACCCTGGCCCAGCAGCGGCGTGATCTGCTGCACCAGCTCGAAGCGGGCTTGGTCGGTGTAGGGGATTCGCTCAAGGCGCCCCCAAACCGGATCGGGCCAGGCGGCGTCGCGCGCGAAGCGGGCGATGTGATGCAGATGCAGTTGCGCGACCCGGTTGCCCAGGGCCGCGACATTGAGCTTGTCCGGGGCCAGGGCCTGTTCCATGGCCCGCGACAGCAGCACCGATTCTTCGAAGAAGCGAAAACGGTCCGATTCGCCCAAATCGTGCAGCTCGCGCAGGCCCTCGCGCTGAGGAACCAGGATGAACCAGGGGTATCTGGATTCGTCCTTTAGCAGCAAAAGGGAGAGCGGGAAGCGGCCGACCACCGGGCAGTCGGCCGCCAATCGGGGGTCAAGGGTGAACATCGGCTCAGTCCGGGATCTTGGAGAACCAACTGCCGCCCTTCAGAAAGCCCTCGCTAATGTTGACGTTGCCCTCCAGGGCGATCTTCTTCAACCGGCGGCGGCATTCGTCCTCGGGGATCTTGCCCTGGCCCACCTTGAGCATGGTCTGCACCCCGGCCTCGAATTCGTCTTTGTCCACCTTTTGATCTTCCAGGGAGCGGATCAGGACGGCGCGCCCGCGCTCTTCCACATAGCTCTCCAGGGCATAGTTCAGTTTGATGCAGGCGTCGCGCAGGGCGGCGCGGGCCTTGTGCATCTCTACGCCCTCGTCGATGGCGAAATGCAGGATTTCCTTCTCTTCGGCCTTGTCGATGAAGCGGTCATCGTGGGCGCGCAGTTTAATGTGTTCGACGAAACGGTCTTTCAGGCTAGCAGCCATGGGATTGCTCCTCTGTGGTCGGGGTGATTTCCCGATGAATATTAACCGAATTGCGGCCTTGGTTTCAGGGTAAATCCCCCGATTTGTTGTTCAGCAAAGGCGGCGCCTGGAAACCAAAGAATAACGGCAAGGCGCGCTCAAACCGGCCGCGCCAGCACCATAAAGGCATAGGGCTCCAGGGTCAGCTCGTGGGTGGCGATAATGGTGCGCCCGGCGATCATGTCCACTTGGGTCTTGCGCATGCCGAGCATGCGCAGGCGCCGCGCCTCCAGCCGCTGTTCGTGCTCGCTGAAATTGGCCAGCACCAGCACCGTATGCTCGTCATGGCTGCGAAAATAGCCGAACACATGCGGGTTGCCGGTGTCCACGATCTCGGTCTCGGCGCGGGTGAAGGCGAGGGTCTGCTGGCGGATCTGAATCAGCCGCAGCAGGCCTTGGTAGATGCGTCCCACCAGGGTCTCGGGGTCGCGGCGTTGCTCCGCCAGCGCCCAGCCGAAGCTCGATCGATGCAGCCAGCGGCTGTCGCCGACCTTCTCCGGGTCCTGATCGTAGCGGTAGTCGTTCAGGGCGCCGATTTCGTCGCCCAAATAGATTAAGGGGATGCCGCCGATGGTGAGGATCACCCCGTGCAGCAGCAGGATCTTGCGAATCGCCAGGTCCACCTCGTGGTCGTCCGCAAGCTCGATGCCCTTTTCCAGTCCGGCCAGCGAGGCCAGGGTGCCGCTGACCCGGGCGTCGCCGGTATCGGGGTTTTCCTGGAAGGGTTGGCCGCGGGCGAAGCTGCCCTCGAAGCGGCCGGTGTAGAACTGGGTCAGGAACAAGCGGTGGGCGTCCGGGTTCAGGTCGAAGGCCTCTACGTCCTCGTTAGAGAAGGCCCAGCCGATGTCGTCGTGACTGCGCACATAGTTGACCCAGGCGCAGCCGCCGGGGATATCGAAGCTGCGCTTTAACGCCTGGCGCATGATGCGGATATCCCGCGTGGCCAGGGAATCCCACAGCAGGGCCATCAGCTGCGGGTTGTAGGAGAGCTGGCACTCGTCCTCGCCGATGTAGCGGCGCACCTCGTCCGGATGCACGATGGCCTCGGACTTGAACACCATGGAGGGCGCGGCAATGCGCACCAGCGCATTAAAGGCCTGAATGATGGTGTGCGCCTCCTCCAGGTTCTGGCAGGAGGTGCCGAGGCGCTTCCAGACGAAGGCCACCGCGTCCAGCCGCAGGATCTCCACCCCCTGATTGGCCAGAAACAGCATCTCCTCCAGCATGCGGTTGAACACCACCGGGTTGCCGTAGTTTAGGTCCCACTGGTAGTTGTGGAAGCTGGTCCAGACCCATTTCTTGATGCGGTTGCGGTAGGTGAAGGCCCCCGGGTGTTCGTCGGGGAAGATCGGCACGGTGCTGCGCTCAAAGGCATCGGGCAGCTCGCGGTCGGGGAACATGCGATAGTATTCCTGGTACTCGGGGTCGCCGGTGAGGGCCTTCTTGGCCCAGTCGTGCTCGTCCGAGGTGTGGTTGAACACGAAGTCCAGGCACAGCGAGATGCCGTGATAACGCATCTCCGAGGCCAGCGCGGCCAGCTCTTCCATGCTCCCGATCTCGGGCTGCACCTCGCGGTAGCTGCTCACCGCGTAACCGCCGTCATTGTCCCCGGCGGGTTCTTTGAAGATCGGCATCAGGTGCAGGTAGGTGATGCCCAGCTCCTTCAAATAGGGGATGCCCTCGCGCAGGCCCTCCAGGTCGTCGGAAAACAGATCCGCATAGCACATGCCCCCCAGCATGCGGTGCGACTGGTACCAATAGGGGTCGGTGGCGCGCAGGGCGTCGTGGGCCTTGAGTTGCGTCGGGCGCTCCAGCCACATCTCGGCGGCGGAGGCGACAATGCTCTCCAAGTGGAAGAAGAAATCATACTGCCGCCCATAGAGCCGAAACAGGCAACTGAAGATTTGCGGGAAATGCTCTTCCACCCGATGCCGAAATCCGGCCCATTCGTCGGGCTCCACCGCATCGGCGAAGCGCGCCTCCAGCCGCGGCAGCAGGCGCCGCAGCGAGGTGGCCCCGTGTTTGCGGAACCAGGCGGCCGCTTCGGCGGCGGCGGGGTCTTCGGTGCTGTTTTCTGTCTGCATAATGGATAATCGATTGGCCTTCGGGGGTGAATCCGCAAGGGAGCGAACAACGCATGGCTGCATTCTACTGAATTGTCGGCCCGGTTCCGAGGGCCGTCATTCGGTGATCTCCAGCCCCATCTTCCGCGCCCGCTTGCGCCACAGCCGGCGGGCGTAGGCCTGCATGTCCGGGATACGGTCGCCCTCGTCCATAATCTCCAGCCCCAGCAGGGTCTCCAGCACGTCCTCCAGGGTCAAAATCCCCTGCATGCCGCCGAAGTCGTCCACCACCAGCACGATGTGCGCCCGCTTGTCCAGGCAGGCCTCAAAGGCCGCGGACAGGCTGGTGGTCTCGGGCAGCGCCGGCAGGTCGCGGCGGTAGGTGGTCAAGGGCCGGTCCGAATTGCCCCGGGCCTGGGCCAGCAACAGGTCATCACGCAGCACAAAGCCGGTGACCTGGTCCAAGGACTCATGATACAGCGGGATGCGGGAAAAGCGCTCCTTGGGGTGGGCGGCGAAGAACTCCGCCACGGTATAGTCGTCGGGCAGGGCGAACACCACCGGCCGCGGGGTCATTACGTCCCGGGCCATGGTGGCGTGCAGCAGGAACAGGTTCTTGATGATGCGCGACTCACGCTTGGCCAACTGCCCCTCGGCCTCTCCGAGGTCGGCCATGGCGGCGAATTCCTGACGGCTGAAGCCGTCCAGGGTGGGGCCGTCCGAAAGCCCCCGCGTAATCTGCTTAGACATCCAGACGAAAGGATAGAGCACCCAAATCAGCACCCGCAGGGTGAAGGCGGTGAAAGGCGCCAGCTTGCGCCAATACAGCGCCCCCAGGGTCTTGGGGATGATCTCCGAAAACACCAAAATCAGCAGCGTCAGCACCGCCGAGGCGACGCCCACATAGGCGCTGCCGAACACCGCCGCCGCCTGCGCCCCGGCCCCTGCGGCCCCCACGGTATGGGCCACGGTGTTTAAGGTCAAAATGGCCGCCAGCGGATTATTGATATCCTCCTTCAGCCGCCGCAGGATGGGCCCTGAGGGCCTGCCCTCCTGCTCCAGGATGGCGATATAGGGCTGGCTCACCGAGAGCAGCACCGCCTCGGCGATGGAGCACAGAAAGGAAAAGCCGAGGGCGATCAAGACATACGCAATGAGTAGGGTCATAGGAGATACGCTGCCGCAGAGCCGGGGAATCAGGCGCCAAGGGCGGCCTGGTGAACAGACCCGCTAAGGGTACGGCATCGGCGATTCGATTTCACCCGCCGCGGTGTTCGCCGAAACCGGCCCCGCGCGCACTGGGGTCCTTGCGCTAGAAGCGTTACTGTGAATCCACCGAGGAGTGGCAGTCCTTAGAGGACTGCCACTCCTTGGGCTGATCCATTTCCCGGGGTGGTGCATCAAACTCCATGGCCGTTAGTCTCGGGGCGCTGCGGTCTTCGGCCACGGCAGCAGGGCGGTGTCAAAGCAGCGGGCCGGGGCCTCCAGGTGGGCCGCGAGCTTGCCGCGGGCCATGTCGCACACCCCGCAATCGTGGCAGGCCGCCGATGCGTAAGTCGGCAGCGGCAGGTCATTGTGCAGCAGGGGGCGCAGCGCCTGCTCGATGGCGGTGCGCGGATAGCCCGCGCGCAGCAAACGGTCGGTCTGATCCGTCATGCGCCCCATCAAATCCTCCACCTCCTGGCAGTGGTCCCGCTGACGCGAGGCCTCCAGCAGGGTATTCAGGCACTGGGTCAGGGCGCGGTTCTCGGCATCCTGCGCCGGGTCTGCGCTTGCGTACTGCTTTTTCCAGCGGAGCGGTTTCACGATGATCCTCCATTGAGCCTAGAACCCGTCCAACGGCTGATTCTAGGTTAAAACCAAGTAATATACTAAGATACTGGGGCAAGTCAGCGCATTTTGCAACCTTGCAGGTTTGGTACAATCCAAGGATCCATCGTATTCGCTGAACGAGAACCCCGTCATGACCCTGAAAGCCGCACCCTCAACCAAGACCCTGTTGCTGTTACTGGTCTTGCCGCTGTTGTTCGCCTGCTCCGAGCCGCCCTATCAGAACGTCTCCAACGAGGGGTTAAAGACCCTAATGCAACAGGGCGTGCCGGTGATCGACATCCGCACCGCCGAGGAGTGGCGCGAGACCGGCGTGGTGCCGGGCAGCCACAAGCTCACCTTTTTTAACGAAAACGGCACCGTAAACCCGGCCTTCCTGCCGCGGTTCGAATCCATCGTGCAGGGCTCGGACCAGGCCTTTGCACTGATCTGCCGCACCGGTAACCGCACCAGCGCATTGGCCCGAATCCTTACCGACGAACTGGGTTATCAGGCGGTGTACAACGTCGAGCGCGGCATCACCCATTGGATCGGCAGCAGGAACCCCATTCAGCGCTAAGAGGCTGTCCGAATCGTTTCCGCTTTCCCCGGCTGGGCATAGCCCGGCAGCGGTGCTGGGGCCTGGGGCATGCGGCCCCATGCCAGTCGCTGAGGGGCGTGCGGGACCAAGGGGAAAGGGACCTTTGAACCGCGAATGGACGCGAGTCCTCACTTCGCTACAGGCGGAACTGCGGCGCCTGCGCCTAAGGGTCGGAAACAACCCAGGCGCTCGCGGAACGCAGGGCGCGCGGAGAACCGCAGAGGGCACAGAGAAGCAAAAGGTTTTTTCTTAGCGCCCTTTGCGTCTTGGCGTGAGAGGCCTTTGGCGCCGAGCGAATCGTGCCGGGAATAGGCCGCGCCGAGGAACGGGCGCATCGCCTGGGCGCGTGCGGGACCGAGGCGAAACGGCCCATCGAACCGCGAATGGACGCGAATACTCACCTCGCAACAGGCGGAACCTGACGCGCCTTGCGGGGCGCGACCAGACCATGATGCGGCCCCGCCCCGCACCGGGGAAGGAACCCTTCATGCAACCAACCGCCCATGAGCGCCCCAGTTTTTAATCAAAACCCCTCTGCGCGCCCTGCGGTCCTCTGCGCTCCTAAACGGCGTTGTGCGCAGGCGTACTAGAGCGCCGGACAGGCATCCCCACGGGGGGCGCGACACAAGCAACCAAAAACCCCTCCGCGCGCCCTGCCGTCCTCTGCGCCCTCTGCGCCCTCTGCGTTCCTTCCCCTGCGTTTCTAAATGGCTGGCGTGCTAGGCGCTGATTTTTGGCAGGGGGTAAACGAAAAACGGGGCCAAAAGGCCCCGTTTTCAACCAGCGATTCTAAGAGATCTTAGAACTTGTGGTTCATGCCCAGCGCCCAAACGCTGTGGTCGATGTCGTTCGAGCCCACGACTTCATCAGAAGAGTCGGCGTACAGCAGGTAGGCTTGGGTGCGCTTGCTGAGGTTGTGGTCCAGACCCACGGCGAAGCCGTCACGCGTGTCTTCAACGTCGAAGTACTTGGCCTTCAGGGTGTTGTTGCCGAAGTCGAAACCGGCGCCCACGGTGTAGGTGTCTTGGTCAACGTCAGCAGCCGTGACAGGAATGGCCTCGCCGCCAACGGTCATGGAGTAGTCTTCCATCTCCAGGTCGTAGTTTTCCCACACGGCGCCGATCCTCCAGGTGCCGGCGTCGTAGCCCAGGCCCACGCGGGTCTGCGCCAGGTCGCCGACTTGAACTTCGGCCTCCCTGGTCACGGTGTTTTCGCCCATCACGGCGGTAATCATGGCGTCGTCGGTGCCGGCCAGGGTGTTGATGTCGGTATCGCCGGCTTCGTAAGCGGCGGAGAAGATGATACCGCTGTTGTTGTACATGGCGGCGATGGAGTAGGCGTCGGCCAGGCCGTCGGCTTCGTTGTTCTCACCCGGAACCGCGGCGGCGGCGATGGTCAGGCCACCCATATTGGGGGTGATGTAGGCCACGGTGCCGTTGGCGCGACGGTCTTTATAGGCTTCCAGGTAAGGTGCGTTGTAGTCGGCGGCGGTGTCGCCGAAGTAGTCGAGCTTGCCGGTGGACATCTTCAGCGGGGTGTCGTGACGACCGATGACCAGGGTGCCGAAGTCGCCGGCCAGACCGACAAAGGCGTTACGGTCAGACATGAAATCGTCCTTGCCGAATTCCATTCCGTTGTCTTTGTCCCAATTCGGACCCGATATACCCACGCCGAATTCCAGTTTGTACACGGCCTTGAGGCCGCTGCCCAGGTCTTCCGAGCCCTTCACGCCGATGCGTGACGAGTGGCTGTTGATTTGGACATTGTCGGCGCCGTAGTCGTGGTCGTGACCTTCCACGGCCAGACGGACCTTGCCGTACATGGTGGCTTCGGCCAGGGCGGCGGCGGGGGCGACCATCGCAGCGGCGACGGCGAGAGCAAGCAGCTTTTTATTCATGATAGAACTCCCTCTTTGAAAAGAGATTGGGGGAAACGTTTTGCAGGTTGGATAATAGTCATCAGCGGGCTTGGTTGCAACCATTATTTTTAAAAAAACCACAAAATCGGGCTCTGTTGCAGAAAAAACACAAGACCGCGATGGCTGACGTTTGTTGTGAAACCGAATCCACTCCGTTATATTGCCCTACAACAGGCGATTTGCCAACAACCCATGCAGCGCCGGGGGTGCAGACCCCCGCTATAGCGGTGCAGGCCGCCGGGTTCCGCCGCGGCGGGGCTGCGGTTTGACCCGCGGGCGGGTGTGGTTGTTGCGGTTTCGTCAGTGACGGCGTTTTCCCCTCGCGTTGGCGCGTCTGCGGGTGCGGGGCGTGGAGTGAGGCGGCGGCGCGTCGCCGCCCATGATTCAGGTTGTATTGTCGCCTAAAGGGCGACGTTGGAGCAGTGTGCATGAGCAATCCAAAGCGGCTGATTATTTTCGACACGACCTTGCGCGACGGCGAGCAGAGCCCCGGGGCCTCCATGACCAAGGAGGAGAAGGTGCGCATCGCCAAGGCGCTGGAGAAGATGCGGGTGGACGTGATCGAGGCCGGCTTTCCGGTGGCCAGTCAGGGGGACTTCGACGCCGTGCAAGCGGTGGCGGAACAGATCAAGGACAGCACTGTATGCGGGTTGTCGCGCGCCCTCGACTCGGATATCGACCGCGCCGGCGAGGCCTTGAAGAAGGCCGCCTCGGGGCGGATTCACACCTTTATCGCCACCTCGCCCATCCACATGGAGCGCAAGCTGCGCATGACCCCCGACCAGGTGGTGGAGCAGGCGGTGCGGGCGGTGCGGCGCGCGCGCAACCATACGGATGACGTGGAATTTTCGGCCGAAGACGCCGGGCGCTCCGAGCTGGACTTTCTGTGCCGCGTGTTCGAGGCGGTGATTAAGGCCGGGGCGCGCACCCTCAATGTCCCCGACACCGTGGGCTACAACCTGCCGCACCAGTTCGGGGAGACGATTCGCCAGTTGCGCGAGCGCATCCCGAACGCGGACCAGGCGGTGTTTTCGGTGCATTGCCACAATGACCTGGGCTTGGCCACGGCCAATTCGCTGTCGGCGGTGATTAACGGCGCGCGGCAGGTGGAATGCACCATCAACGGCCTTGGCGAGCGCGCGGGCAACGCCGCACTGGAAGAGGTGGTGATGGCGGTCACCACGCGCCAGGATGTCTTCGACTGCAAGACCGGCCTCGACACCACCCAAATCGTCAACTGCTCGCGGCTGGTATCCAATATCACCGGCTTCGCGGTGCAGCCGAACAAGGCCATCGTCGGCGCCAACGCCTTTGCTCACGAGTCGGGCATCCACCAGGACGGCGTGCTCAAGCATCGCGAGACCTACGAAATCATGAGCGCCGAGGACGTGGGCTGGAAGCAGAACCGCATGGTGCTGGGCAAGCACTCGGGGCGCAACGCCTTCCGCGCGCGCTTGACCGAACTCGGCATTGTGTTCGACACCGAGGAGGAGCTGAACGACGCCTTCTACCGCTTTAAGGAGCTGGCCGACAAGAAGCACGAAATCTTCGACGACGACCTGCAGGCGCTGGCCACCGACGTCAGCATGGCCACCGACAACGAGCGCATCAAGCTGGTATCCTTGAAGGTCTGTTCCGAGACCGGCGAGACCCCGCGGGCGGACCTGGTGCTGGCGGTGGACGGCGCCGAAGAGCCCGGCGCCGCCATCGGCAGCGGGCCGGTGGATGCGGTGTTTAAGGCCGCGGAATCGATCATTAACAGCGGCGCCCAACTGCTGCTGTTCTCGGTCAATAGCATCACCAGCGGCACCGACGCCCAGGGCGAGGTCACGGTGCGGCTGGAAAAGGGCGGCCGCATCGTGAACGGCCAGGGTGCGGATACGGATATCGTGATCGCGGCGGTCAAGGCCTATCTGAACGCCTGCAACAAGATCCTCGGCCCGGCCGAGCGGGCCCATCCCCAAACCGGGGATGTTTGAACCGGGCGCCCCGGTTTCAACGGCATAGGCGGAGCTGCGACATGGCGCTTTCCGAGCCCGCACGCTTGAGTTACCTGCACGCCATGGGCATTCAGCCCTGGCTGGATCGGGCGCGCTTTAGCGCGCCGCCGCGGCAAGCGGCCGAGCCGGCGCCGCCGGCCTTGGCGCGCCCGCCGACACAGCCGCCGCCCCGCTCGCCGGCCGCCGCCGCGCCGCGCCCCGCGCCAGCCGCGCCGCAACCCGTGGCGGAGGCCCCCCGGATTCCGGTCCGCGGCGATATCGCCCGGCTCGACTGGCCGGGGCTGCGCGCGCGGGTGGCGGACTGCCGCGCCTGCGGCCTGCATGCCACGCGCCGCCAAAGCGTGTTCGGGGCGGGCGATCCGGCGGCCGATCTAATGATCATCGGCGAGGCCCCGGGGGCCGAGGAGGACAGCCAGGGCGAGCCCTTCGTGGGGCGCGCCGGGGTGTTGCTAAACGCCATGCTGTTGGCCATCGGCCTGAAGCGCGAGCAGGTGTTTATCGCCAATATCCTCAAGTGCCGCCCGCCGGGAAACCGCGACCCCGCGGCCGACGAGGCGCTGCACTGCGAGCCCTTCTTGCAGCGGCAAATCGAACTGATCAACCCGCGGGTGATTTTGGCGGCGGGGCGGGTGGCGGCGCAAAACCTGTTGCACACCCAGGAGACCCTGGGCCGGCTGCGCGGCAAGCCCCAGCGCCTGGGCGCGCGGCAAACGCCGCTGGTGATCACCTATCACCCGGCCTATTTGCTGCGCTCGCCGGAGCAAAAGGCCCGCGCCTGGGAAGACTTGCAGCAGGTCGCGCGCCTGCTGCGGGGTTGATTCGGTGGCCGCCAATCCGCAATCCGTCGCCGCGCCGCGGCTGCAACCCATGCAGCGCGACGACCTAGAGCAGGTGCTGGCGGTGGAGCGGCGGGCCTGCGCCTTCCCCTGGACCTTGCGAAACTTCAGCGATTGCCTGCAGATGGGTTATTGTAGCTGGGTCTATCGCCACTGCGGCGGCCTGGCGGGGCACGGCGTATTGATGGTGGCGGCCGGCGAGGCGCACCTGCTGAATCTGTGCATAGACCCCGCTTATCAGCGTCGCGGCCTGGGCAAGGGCATGCTCGATCACCTGCTGCGGCTGGGGCGGCGACACGGCGCCGCAACCGTGTTCCTGGAGGTGCGCGCCTCTAACCAGGGCGCGCGCCGGCTGTATTTCGAGGCCGGATTCAATGAAATCGGCCTGCGCAAAAACTACTATCCCGCAAAGCAGGGCCGCGAGGCGGCGGTTGTGTTGGCATGCGAGTTAATGTGAGTCTGGAATGATCCGCTTTTTTCTGCTTTTCGTAGTGCTGCAATTGATCCTGTTCGCCGCCGAGCTGACGCGCCCGGTGCAGCAGGGCTTCGTGATTCCGTTCACCGAGGGCATCGCCTGGGTCAGTGGTTGGCTGGTGAGCCTCTTCGATTCCGGGGTGATGGTCCAGGGGGTGGTGATTCGAGACATCGCCAGCGGTTTCGCGGTGGCGATTCAGGCCGGATGCAACGGCGTGGAGGCCTCCATCGTGCTAATCGCGGCCTTGCTCGCGTTTCCGGCCCCCTGGAAGCACAAGCTCATCGGCATCCTCGTCGGCATCCTCACCGTGCAGTTTTTGAACCTGCTGCGCATCATCAGCCTGTTTTACATCGGCCAATGGGATAAGCAACTGTTCGACTGGGCCCACCTCTATCTGTGGCAGGCGCTGATTATGCTCGACGTGCTGATCGTGTTCCTCGTTTGGGTGCGCTGGCTGCCCGCCTCCAAGGGCGCGCGGGCGGACACCGAGGGGGCCGCGCATGCAACCTAAGCCGCTCTCCAAGCTGACCCTGTCGGTGCTGCTGTGGCTGCCCTTCACCTTCGCCGGCTGGTATTTCATGGCCATCGTGTTCGCCACCCCGGTGGCGTGGATGAGCGACTGGGTGCTCGGCGGTCTGTTTCCGGACACCCTGAAAGGCGTGGAGCAATCGGGCTACCTGCTGGACATGGTGACCCGGGTGATCCCCGAGGGCGTGGCCCCCCAAAGCGGCAAGGTGGCGGAGGTGTTGATTACGGTCAACCCGCTGATCTACGGCTACGGGGTGCCCCTGTACACCGCCTTCGTGCTGGCGGCGGCGGACGAGGAGGGCAACCACTGGCTGAATTGGATCCTTGGTTTCGGGGTGCTGCTGCTGGTGCAGACCTTCGGCGTGAGTATGGAGACCCTCAAGGTGATCCTGTTCGAGCTGGGTCCGGCCGGCGCGCGGGCGCTGGACCTCGCCGGCTGGCAGCTCGAAATGGTCGCCCTGGGCTATCAGCTCGGCTCTTTGGTGTTGCCGGCGGTCACCCCGGTGGTGCTGTGGCTGGGTTTTTACCGCCGCTACATCGAAACCCTCGCGCCCGAGTTCGCCCGCCCCGGCGCCAAGTAACGGCTACGCCTGCGCAGGTAACGGACGCCAGCGCCGATTGGGACGCAGAGGCGTTGCTGTGTTGCGTCATGGCATCGCGGTCGGCGGGTCGCAACGCGCCAGCCCTTACCCTCGCTGAACCAAGGGTTCCATACCCCGCCGGGGGGCGCAGGCATCAAACCCCGTCGGGTCCTCGGCGCACCGCAGGCGCCCCTGGGCCGATGCCGTTTTTTGAAAGCCATGTCGTTTCTTTGTCCTTGCGGGTCTTTGGTGGTTGTCCCTCCGATGAATCCATAGTACAAAGGAAGCATTTCATCGAAGGACTCTGGGCCCGCAAGGACCTGGGGCGAAAACCAGGCCAATAGCTGTTCGGGACATCACAATGAGCGACACCCAAGCCCACCCGCGAATCCTCATCGCCGACGATTCAAAAGTCATCCGCCATACCTTCAAAAAGTACCTCGCGCAAGAGTTCGACCTGGTCGAAGCCGAGGACGGCGTGCAGGCGCTGAAGGCGCTGGAGGCCGAGGATCACGGCATCGCGCTAATCTTTACCGACATCGGCATGCCCAATCTCGACGGCTTCGGCCTGATCCAGCAGATTCGCCAATCCGACCGCGCGGAAATCAAAGACCTGCCCATCGTGGTGGTCACCGGCGCCGACGAGTCCGAGGGCGTGGGCGACAAGGCCTCGGCCCTCGGCGCCACCGACCTGATCCGCAAGCCCTTCAGCGTGGCCGAGGTGAAGTCGCGCACCAACGCCTACGCCAAATACACCAAAAAGGTCCACGACCTGGAGGAGCAACAGCCGCGGGACCCCTTCACCGGGCTCTCGAAAAAGGACTACTTTCAGCAGCAGGGACAAAAGGCGGTCTCCTTCGCCCGCCACCATGGGCACGAGGTGACCGTGGTGCGCATGGCCATCGACGACTTCCAGGGCCTCACCGCTAAGCTGGGCAAGGGCGTGATGGGCAAGATCATCAAACTGGTGGCGGATATCTTCAAAAAGAACCTGCGACAAGAGGATGATGCCTGCTGGCTCGGCGGCTCTCAATTCGCCCTGGCCCTGCCCGGCACCGATCCCGGCGGCGCAGAGCACGCGCTGCGGCGGGTGCGCGAGAAGACCGCCAATTTCAATCTCAAAATCGGCGGACAGTCGGTGCATGTGGGTTTTAGCACCGGCGTCACCTCCCGCAGCATCGATGAAGACGGGGTCCAGTTCGCCGACTTGCTGAAAGAGGCGGAAGGGGCGCTAAAGCGGGCCATGCAGGGCGGCGGCGGCAAGACCGTGCGGGCGCAAGAAGAAGGCGCGCCCGCGGCCGCCCCGACCGCAGGCGCGTCGGCGGTGAATATCGAGGAAATCCTGACGCTGTTGGCAGAGGACAAGGCCACCCGCCAGCAACTGGCCTCCGCGATGCGCAAATTCATGCCGATACTGGAACGCGGCGACCAGGAACTCAAACTGGGGCTCGGCAAGGTGATTCAACACCTGGATCGCCGCCTGCCCAAGTGAGGGAGACCGCGGTTCTTAGGAACGCAGAGGGCGCAGAGGGGTTTTTGGTTAGAAATTCGGGTGGCCATTAGCGGTTGGTTGACGAGCGACTCATCCCCGTTCACCGAACGAAGGGTTCGGTCCGGCTAACGCCTCAGCCTTCGTTGAGGGGGGCTTGGGAGGTCGAGGCTTGAGCCGGGCTTGGCTTGGGGCATCCGCAACGCTTGGGGCTTCGTCGGCCTAAGCACTAAGCACTAAGCACTAAGCACTAAGCACCAAGTTAAACCACAGATAAACACGGATGGATACGGACGGCCGCAGGATGGGCAAAGGCGCTCCCGCAAAACCTCAAAGGTTCACCAGCTTTTCAGCGCCGTGCCCATCACAGGCGGCTGCTAAAGAACCACAGATAGACACGGATAAACATCGATTCCGCATGGAGCGCAAGGGCTTGCCTTTGCAAAGCTCTACGATAGCCGAGCTTTCGAACCCCGGTCCTTTCGGGGACCGGAGCGATGATCAAGGCCAGTAACCCGGCGGACGCATGCAAAACTAAAGTTTTGCACTCCAGCCGAAAGCCAGGCGCTTGGAGTGAAAAACTTTAGTTTTTCCCGAGCGAAGCGAGGATTT
>JAABTK010000039.1 GCA_011389885.1 Gammaproteobacteria bacterium
CGGCATCCCCACGCGGCGCGTGGGGACGAGGGGAAAGCCCCCGTGGGAGCGGATTGCATCCGCGATGCCCCGCATCCGTGCCTGGCGCAGCGCGCCGGGGCTGCATCCCCACGCGGCGCGTGGGGACGAGGGGAAAGCCCCCGTGGGAGCGGATTGCATCCGCGATGCCCGCGCCCGGAGGCCGAGGCTTCAGCCGGGGCGAATGAGCGAAGCGCGCCGGTGGTGAACGCTCGCATCCGTGCCTGGCGCAGCGCGCCGGGACTGCATCCCCGCGCGGCGCGCGGCGACGAGGGTGGGGATGTGGACCGGGCTGGGTGGCTCTGCGGTGCCTGGCGCGCCGCGCCGGGGCTGCATCCCCACGCGGCGCGTGGGGGCGAGGTGGGGTTGTCCCGGCCGAGGGCGGCGGATCCTGCTGTTGGCGCTCGCGAGGCAATCCGTACCCTTAGCGCTTCTTATCCTACAGCAACAACCGTCTTCGCCAACTCACCACAGGCCGATTTCCGCGCGCCGATCACCCTCGGGTGGCCCGACGAGGCTTGGGATGGGTCTTGGCCGCGCTTGCTGAAAGAGGGAATACTCCAACGTAGACGGTAGGATTTTCTATCCTTTTTCCTGCCTTTCGCTTAAGGTCCGCACCCCGGATCGGACTCCCGCCCCCGGGGTGCGGACCAATCAGCGTGGGCGCCCGTCGGGCCGCTCGGGCGAGGCATTGATCGCCTCGGCCTTTGAATCCCGGCAACGCACCCCATCTGTAGTGTATAATAGTCGGCTTGCATTGCGCTGACGATTGCTGCTGAAGGCGTCGGCGGCGTTCGGCGTTTAATCATTGTCCCGCCAGAGACTGAATCATCCGCCGTATGCGCAGGGCGCATTGCCCTGCCGGGGCGGAGTCCGACGCGTGGCTAGTGCGCGCCGCCGGGTTTTTTCAAATTTTAGAGGAAGTTCAAAGAATACGATATGTTGCACAAATCCGCTATGAATCAATTGCCGCCCGAACCGAAGGAAATCCCGCCGGAGACCTATGCCGAAGCGGAAGACCTTTGCCTCGATGTGCTGAACGCAGAACCTGAACACCATGAGGCTCGTCTGCTGCTTGCGGCCATCCGTCTTGCCGCCGGAGATGCGGAAAACGCGCGTTACGACATCGAGGCGTTGGCGGAGGAAGACCCCGACGACCTACAGGTGCAGCTGTACCTGGCCCGGCTCGAAGAGCACGATAACCGTACCGGACACGCGGTTAAAGTGCTGGAGAATTGCCTGCGGTTGGATCCGGACAACGGCCCGGCGAGCTTTTTGCTGGGTAAGATCTGCCTCCAGAGCGGGCGCTTCGACCAAGCCGTGGATGTGTTCCGCGGGGTGCTGGCGGTGCCGGACCTGGGGCGCAAGGCGCGGGTCTATTTGGTGGCGTCGCTGATCTCGTCCGAGCGCTTCTTCGAGGCCGAAGAGACCCTGAAAAAAATCCCCAAGAACCCCCGTTTGCGCGCGCTCTACTATCGCCTCAAAGGCGATTTGGCCCATCGCCGCAAAGATTACCAGGAATCGGTGGACCTCTATCGGGCGGCGCTCGACACCCTGGGTGAAGAGGTGGATGCGGGGGAGGAGCTGACGCGGGATGTGGCGACCATCGAGAAGGTGGAGTTGCACGACCTGCTGGAGCAGGTCCTGCCGACCCTGAAGGCCTGATCCAGGCTGAACCCGACCAGCGCCGCCGCTCTCGGGGCGGCGGCGCCCAGTCGGATATCCGGAATTCGCAGAGCGGTCCCGTCATGCCTAATCACCTGATTTATATCGTGATGGACAGTTGTCGCTACGACTCCTATGTCCGCGCCAAGACCCCCAACATGGACCGCCTGGCCGCGGGAGAGCGGCGCTACAGCTATGCCTCCTGGACCTCGCCGTCGCATTACGCCCTGTTTATGGGCATCGTGCCGCACCAAAGCCCGAAAGGGGTGTTCGCCTCGGAGATCTACAAGGAGGAATTCCGCAAATGGGTGGATCGCCTGGGTATTTCCAACCTATCCTTCAAGACCTTCGTGCCCGAGCTGTCCCTGGCCAAGGTGCTGAAGGGCTACGGGTATCGCAGCATCGCCCGGGTGTCGATGCCGGTGCTGAATCAGTTCACGGCCCTGAATTGCCATTTCGACGACTATCGGCTGATGGATAACCATAACGACTTCGCGGGCATGGTGAAGGAGCTGGACCTGACCGGCGAGACCCCGCGCTTCTGTTTCTTTAATTTAGGCGAGACCCATTACCCCTATATGCTGGAAGGCGAGAACCTGCCGCATATCTCCGGCGTGCATGGGGTGTTCAAGGCCATGGACGACCTGATGGGCGATGCAGAGGACGCCGAGGCGGACGAATTCTTCCCTCTTGAAGAGATGCAGCGTCTGCACCAACAGCAGGTGCGCTGCGTGGAATATGTAGATGGGCTGATCGGCGATTTGTACGAAAAATGCCCCGAGAACACTTACTTTATCATCACCGCGGATCACGGGGAGCTGTTCGGCGAGGACGGCTATTTCGGCCATGGCCCGATTATGCACGACAAGTGCTTCGAGGTGCCCTTTATCGAGGGCATGCGCCCCTGATCCCGGCCTCCCCGATGCCCGCCGCGCCATTGTGATGACCGATTTCCCCGTCTTCGTCCTCAACCCCCCCGGACTCGCCGAGCAGGACCTGGTGATCGCCGCCGGGCGCGCCGGGGCCATCGGCGTCTGTAACGGCGAGTACGGCCTGCCGTATCACCTGGCGGCGGAGCGGGTGCGCACCATCGCCCGCTATAACCCGGCGCCCTTCGGGCTTAAACTGCCCGCCCCCCAGCCGGGGGTCCTGCGCTCCCTCGGGGTCTGGCGCGAACTCGGGCTGCATTGGCTGATCCTGGATGCCGCCGGGGCCGCGGCGGAGTTGGAGCAGGAGGCGGTGGCGCGTTTCCGCGCCGAGGGCGGTCGGGTGCTGCTGGAGGCCCGCGGTCATCGGGATTTGGACCCCGGGCTGGAGGGCGGCATGGACGGCTGGTGGCTCAAGGGCCACGAGGCCGGCGGCCTGACCGGCGAGGAGGGCGGCTTCGTGCTGCTGCAACGGGCGGCCGGGGTCTGTCAGCGGCCCCTATTCCTGCGCGGCGGCGTGGGGCCGGGAACGGCCCCGGCATGCCGGGTGGGCGGGGCCGCGGGGCTGGTGCTCGACGATCAATTGCTGCTGTTGCGCGAGTCGCCGCTGGCGGAGGCCTTGGCCGGCCGGTTGGCCAACCTCTCGGGCACGGAGACCACGGCCTTCGGCGACGAGGCGGGCGGGGTCTATCTGCGCCTGCTCGAGCGGCCCGGCTTCGCCGCCGCCGCGGCGCTGCGTGAGCGACTGGCTGCGGGGGCGGCGGATTTGGCGGCGGAGGCGGCGGCCGGTATCGGTTGGACGGATCCGGCTCGGGATCTGATGCCCTTGGGCCAGGCGGCGGCATTCGCCGCGGATTGGCGGCGCCGCTACGGCAATCTGCACCGGGCGTTGCGGGCCATCGCCGATGCGGCCGCCGCCGCCCCGGCCCAGGCCGCGGCCCAGGCGGCCCTGAGCGCGGGTTCGCCATTGGCGCACGAACTGGGTATTCGTTACCCCATCGTTCAGGGGGCGATGAGTCGGGTCAGCGATGTGCCCGCATTCGCCCGCGCGGTGGGCGCCGCCGGGGCCATGCCGGTGCTGGCGTTGGCCATGATGCGCGGTCCGCAGGCGGAGCAGACCCTGGCCGCCACCCAGGCGCTGCTGGGGGGCGAGCCCTGGGGTGTGGGCCTGCTCGGTTTCGTGGCCGGGGACCTGCATCAGGAGCAGATGACCGCGGTGCGGCGCCATCGCCCGACCTTCGCCTATATCGCCGGCGGGCGCCCCGAGCAGGCGGCGGAATTGGAGGCCCTCGGCCTGCCGACCTTCCTGCATGTGCCGACCCGCGCGCTGCTGGACCTGTTTCTGGATCAGGGGGCGCGGCGATTCATCTTCGAGGGCCGGGAGTGCGGCGGGCATGTGGGGCCGTTGAGCTGCCTCACCCTGTGGGAGTCCATGACCGCGGCGCTGTCCGAGCTCGACGACGGCCTGTTGTCGGAGATCTCGGTGCTGTTCGCCGGCGGCATCCACGACGCCGCCTCGGCCGCGATGGCGGCGGCCCTGGCCGCGCCCCTGGTGGCGCGGGGGTTGAAGATCGGGGTCTTAATGGGCACCGCCTATCTGTTTACGCCCGAGGCGGTGGAGACCGGGGCGATTCGCGAGCGCTTTCAGCGCGTGGCGCTGGCCTGTGACGAGACCGCCACCCTGACCACCGGACCGGGCCATGCCAGCCGTTGCGCCCGCACGCCCTTCGTGGACGACTTTCATCGAACCAAGGCGCGGTGGCTGGAGCAGGCGCTGGACGCGCAGGAGATCCGCCGCCGGCTCGACGACCTCAGCCTGGGGCGCCTGCGGGTGGCCAGCAAGGGCCTGCAACGCTCCGCCGCGGGGGCGCTGGAAGCCCTGTCCGAGGCGGAGCAGCTCGAACAGGGCATGTACATGATCGGCCAGGCCGCGGTCCTGCATCGCGAGCGGCTGCCCCTGGCCGAGTTGCACCGCAACGTGACCGCCGGGGCGGCCGCGTTGTTGCAGGGCTTCCAGGCCCCCGAGCCGGCCCCGCCGCCCGCCGCCCGGCCGGCGGACATCGCGGTGGTGGGGGTGGGCTCCATCCTGCCCGGCGCCCCGGACACCCGCGCCTATTGGGAAAACCTGATGGCCGGGGTGGCGGCGATTCGCGAGATCCCGCCCGAGCGTTGGGACTGGCGGCTGTATTTCACGCAAGATCGCCGCCAGCGCGACCGCGTCTATTCGCGCTGGGGCGGTTTCCTCGACGACGTGCCCTTCGACCCGCTGCGCTACGGCATGCCGCCGCGCTCGCTGAAGTCCATCGACCCCTTGCAACTGCTGACCCTGGAGGCGGTGCGCCAGGGGCTGGAAGACGCCGGCCTGGACGGCCCCCATACGGACCGCGAGGGGGTTTCGGTGATCCTCGGGGCCAGCGGCGGGTTGGCCGAGCTGGGGTTGCAGTACGCCACCCGCTCGGATCTGCCGCGGGTGGTGGGCGAGCCCGACGCGGCCGAGCTTGCGCGGCTGCCCGAGTGGACCGAGGACTCCTTCGCCGGGCTGCTGTTGAACGTGGCCGCCGGCCGGGCCGCCAATCGGTTCGACTTCGGCGGTGTGAACTGCACCGTGGATGCGGCCTGCGCCTCGTCCCTGGCGGCGGTGTATCAAGGCGTGCAGGAGCTGCTCAGCGGCAATAGCGAAGTGGTGGTGGCGGGCGGCGTGGACACCGCCCAGTCGCCGTTTTCGTTCCTGTGTTTCGCCAAGACCCAGGCCCTGTCGCCGAGCGGGCGCTGCCGCACCTTCGACCGCGAGGCCGACGGCATCGCCATCTCCGAGGGGCTGGCGGTGGTGGTGCTCAAGCGGCTGGCCGACGCCGAGCGCGACGGCGACCGCATCTACGGCGTGATTAAGGGCGTGGCCGGCTCCTCCGACGGGCGCGCCAAGGGGCTCACCGCGCCGCGCCCCGAGGGGCAGATACGCGCCCTGCGCCGGGCCTATGCCCAGGCCGGTTATTCGCCCGCCACCCTGGGCCTGCTGGAGGCCCATGGCACCGGCACCGTGGCCGGCGACAGCGCCGAGATGCAGACCATCGGCCGCTTGATGGAGGAGGCCGGGGCCGAGCCCGGCAGTTGCGCCCTGGGCTCGGTGAAGTCGCTGATCGGTCACACCAAGGCCGCGGCGGGCGTGGCCGGCATGGTGAAGGCGCTGCTGGCGCTGTATCACCGGGTATTGCCCCTGCACTACGGCGTGGCGCGGCCGTTGCCGGCGTTGCAGGCCGCCGACAGCGCCTTGCACCTATGCACCCAACCGCAACCCTGGGTGCGGCACCCGGGGCACCCGCGCCGCGCCGGGGTCAGCGCCTTCGGCTTCGGCGGGTCCAACTTCCATGTGGCGCTGGAAGAATACGCCGACGATTACCGGGCGGACCGCCGCCCGCGGCCGCTGCAACGCTGGCCGGCCGAGCTGTTCGTCTGGCGCGGCAAGGATCGTGCGGCCATCGGCGGGCAGTTGGCCGCCCTCGAATCGGTCCTGGCCCGGGGCGATGCCCCGCCGCTGCGGGAGTTGGCCTATGCCGCGGCCCTGGCGGCGGCGCCCGCGGGGGCGACCCTGGCCCTGGCGGCCCGCGACCATGACGATCTCGCGCGCAAGCTCCAGGGCGCCCGTGGCTGCCTGCACGGGGATCGCGAAGAGCCGCCGGAGGATGTCTGGCTGTCCGACCAACCCTTGCTGGAGGCGGGCCGCTTGGCGCTGTTGTTCCCCGGCCAGGGGGCGCAATACCCGGGCATGCTGCGCGAGCTGGCGTTGGTCTTCGATGAGGTGCGTGAGGCCCTGGAGCAGGCCGATGCCGTGCTGCGCGAGCCGGTGGCCGCCGCCAGCGGCGGGCGCCGGCTGAGCCAATTGGTTTATCCGCCGGTTCGGTTCGACACCGAAGCGGATCAGGCCGCGCGCGCGACCCTCACCCGCACCGAATTCGTACAGCCCGCCCTGGGGGCCCTGAGCGGCGGCCTGCTGCGCCTGCTGGAGATGCTGGGCCTGCAACCCGAGATGGCCGCCGGTCACAGCTACGGCGAATACGCCGCCCTGCACGCGGCCGGGGTGTTGGGGTTCGACGACCTGCTGCGCCTGTCCGAGGCCCGCGGGCGTTTCATCGTCGAACAGGCGGCGGGCGGCGAACTCGGGACCATGGCCGCCGCGCGCGCCTCCTGGGCGCGGGTGGGCGAGGTGCTGGACGGCCTGGAGGGGGTGGTGCGGGCCAACCACAACGGCCCTGAGGAGGTGATCATCTCCGGGACGCGGCAGGCGGTGGCGCAGGCCATCGCCCGGCTGGAGGCGGCCGGCATCGCGGCCAAGCCCATCCCGGTGGCGGCGGCCTTCCATTCGCCCCTGGTGGAGTCGGCCAAGCAACGGTTGGCGGAGCTGCTGGCCCAGACCCCGTTCCATAAACCGGCCTTCGCGGTCTACAGCAATGCCGCGGCGGCCCCCCATGACGAGGCCCCCGACGCCATTCGGGCGGCCATGGCCGAGCATCTCACGGCGCCGGTGGATTTCCTCGGGGAAATCGAGGCCATGTACGGCGCCGGCGCGCGGGTGTTCCTCGAAGTCGGCCCCAAGCCGATCCTGTCGCGGCTTACTGGACGCATCCTCGGTGAGCGCCCCCACCGCGCGCTGGCGCTGGACGCCTCCGGCGACGGCCTGACGGACCTGCTGCGAACCCTCGGCGGCCTGCTGGCCGAGGGGGCGCGGCTCGACCTGAGGCCGCTGTTCGCCGGGCGCACCCGGTCCGCGACCCAACGTGCGGGCGCGGCGGAGCCGCTACCGGCGCATTTCTGGCTGGTGAACGGCGGCTGCGCGCGGCCCGCAGACGGACCCTGCGTCACCGGCCTAAGCCCGATGCTGAATGCCGACACCCGGCGCGGCAGCGGGGCGCGGTCGCCATCCCGAAGTCTTATTCCATCGCAACCGGAGGTCAGGCCTATGGGCGACGACCCGAAACGGCGCCAGCCCCCCCCTGCGGGCTCCCTGGACGCCGCGATGCTGGCCTACCAGCAGACCATGCAACAGTTCCTATCCATGCAGGAACGGGTAATGACGGCCTATCTCGGCCAAGACGGGGCGGGCGCGAGTGAGTTGCCGCCCCTCCCCGAGATGCCGCAACCGGCCTTTGCGCCGGCGGCGGTCGCTGCGGCGTCGCCCGCGTCGGCCCCGCCGGACGGGCCATCGAC
Source organism: Gammaproteobacteria bacterium (assembly GCA_011389885.1). GTDB lineage: Bacteria > Pseudomonadota > Gammaproteobacteria > Chromatiales > Chromatiaceae > JABBTK01. The sequence continues at coordinate 7,812 of JAABTK010000039.1, forward strand.
GGCGGCCCCGGTCGAGCCGCCCGCGGCCGCTGCGCCGCCGGCAACCGAGGCGCCGGCGTTGGACCTGGGCGCCGCCCTGTTGGGCGTGGCTGCCGAGCGCACCGGCTATCCGGTGGAGATGCTCGGATTGGATCAGGATATCGAGGCCGACCTGGGCATCGATTCCATCAAACGGGTGGAGATCCTCGGCGCGTTTCAGAAGGATCTGCCGCGGGCGGCGGCCGATCGGCTGCAAGACCGCATGGGCGAGCTGAACGCGCTGCGCACCTTTCAGGAGATGCTGGATTGGCTGGAGCAGGCCGCCGGGGGGGCTTCCGGCGCCGCAGACAGCACCGCGACGCAGGGGGGTGATGCGTCCCCTTTTGAGTCGGCCGAGGCGGATGAGCCGGGGTGCGCGCCCCTGCCTCGGTATGTCGTGCAAGCGCACCCGGAGCCCGTGGAAACGGTGATCCTCGAACCCCTGCGCCCCGGGCTCTACCTGGTGGTGGCGGACGGCGTCGGGCTGGCCGCCGAGGTGGTGCGACGGATCGAACAACAGGGCGCGACCACGCTGCTGATTCGGCCCGAGGAGATCGTGGATATCGCCGCGGTGCAGGCCCGCCTGGCCGCGGCCCGCAACGCCGGGCCGGTGAGGGGCCTGATCCACCTGGCCCCGTTCGACGCCCCGCCGCTGGATGCCGACACCAGCCTCCAGGCCTGGCGGGCCCGCATGCAGTGGGACCTCAAGTCGCTGTTCACGCTGTTGCGTCTGACCGGCGAGGACCTGCAACAGGATGGCCGCCTGATCACCGTCAGCGGGATGGGCGGTCTGTTCGCCCGTGACGAGACCCCGAACAACATCTTCCCGATCCCCAGCGGGGGCGGCCTGAGCGGGCTGGTGAAGACCTTGAGCTTCGAGTGGGTGCAGGACATGGGCCGCCCGAATTTCCGCGCCAAGGCATTGGACCTGGACCCGCAGCAAGCCTTCGAAGACTTGGCCGCTCAGGTGTTGCAGGAGCTGCTTCTGCCCGGCGGGCGGCGCGAGGTCGGCTATCCCCAAGGCCGGCGGACCATCTTTCGCACCATCCCGGACTCCGTCACCCGCAGCCCAACGCCGGCATTGGCGCCGGATCGGGATTGGGTGGTCCTGGCCGTGGGCGGGGCCCGCGGCATCACCGCCGAATGCCTGCGCGGCTTCCTGCCCTACCGCCCAACCCTGGTGCTGGCCGGGCGTTCGGCGTTGCAAGGCTCGGAGGATCTGCCCGACAGCGCCGATCCGGCCGTGCTGCGGCGGCATTTCCTGGGGCAGGCCGCGGCGCGCAATGAAAAGCTGCGCCCGGCGGAGGTGGAGCAGGCGGTGCAAAAGGCGCGTCAGCGGCGCGAGATGGCGGCGGTGATCGCCGAATTCGAGCAGGCCGGCGCGCGGGTGGATTATCGCGCCCTGGATATCCGGGACGAGGATCAGGTGGCCGGGCTGTTCGATGACCTCTATGACCGCTACGGGCGCATCGACGCGGTGCTCCAAGGGGCCGGGATCATCGAGGACAAGCTGCTGTTGGACAAGACCGACGCCAGCATCGCCCGGGTGTTCGACACCAAGGCGGACTCCGCCTTCCTGTTGGGCAAATACCTCCGGCCCGAGCAGGGCCTGAAATTCCTGGCCTTCTTCACCTCGGTGGCCGGGCGCTACGGCAACCGGGGGCAAAGCGACTACGCAGCGGCCAACGAAACCGTGGCCCGCTTTGCCTGGTGTCTGCACCGGCGCTGGGGCGGGCGGGTGAAGGTGGCGGCGATCCACTGGAACCCTTGGGATCAAACCACCCATGGCGCCGGCATGGTCACCGCGGCCGTCAAGGCCGAATTCGAGGCCCGCGGGGTGTGGCTGGTCAGCGCCGAACAGGGGCGGCAGCTGCTGATGAATGAGCTGCTGTACGCCGCGCCGGGCGCGGTGGACGTGATCGCCGGCGACCACCCGTGGGAATACCGCGAGGCGGCCTTCGACCCCCTGCCCGCCGCCGCCGCAGACCCGGCGTTGGCGCCCTGGCCCTTGCTGTCCGCGGCGCGGCGCGAGGTCCAAGACGGCGGCGCGCGCCTCCGCAAGCGCATGGACCTGGTGTCGGACCCCTATTTGGATCAACATCGGCTAGACGGCGTGGCGGTGCTGCCGTTCGCGTGCGTGATCGAGCACCTGGCCGAGGCGGCCGCGATGCAGGCGCAGATGACGGCCCCGGCCACGCTGGAGCTGCGCGACCTGCGGCGCTTTAACGGCCTGGCCCTGGCGCGCGGGCAGGATCACGCAGAGCTGGTGATTGATCTCGCCCCGGCGGACCCGGACGGCTACATCAAGACCCGCCTGCTCCAGGTCGCGCCCAAGGAGCAGCCGCTCTACCAGGGCGAGGTGCTGGTGTCGGGAGAGGCGGCCGCGGCCGCGGCCGCCGATGCGGCGGTTCCCGCGCCGGCGGGGGCGACCGCCCATAACGCCGCCTCTGTGTATCGGCATTGGCTGTTTCACGGCCCAGTGCTTCAGACCATCACCGCGATTCGCGGCCTCGATGCCGGCGGCGTGGATGCGGTGTTGCGCACCACCGCCCCGGGCGCCTTCCACCCGCCGGCCGCCGGGCGCGACTGGCTGTTGGACCCCGGCGTGATCGACGGGGCCTTTCAATTGGTGCTGCTGTGGTCGCGCGCCATGCGTAACGCCACCACCCTGCCCAGCCGCTTGCAACGCATTGTGCGCTATGGCGCGGAGCCGCTGCCGGCCGAGCTGCACGTCTATCATCGGGTGGTGGGTGAACATACGGGGGCGGTGATTTCGGATATCCGCCTGTGCGACGATGCGGGGCGCCTGCGCCTGCTGGTGGAGGGCCTGGAAGGCACCCTGAGCAGCGAACTCAACCGGCTCGGCGGGACCTGGGCCGGGGGCCGTCCGCGGCCTTAAATCAGGGCGCTAAAATCCTTGCATTGGGACCCGCTTGTAGGTTACTTTGCCGCCCCTCGCATGACAGATTGTCACCACAGTTTCATAATCTACTGTTAGACTGCTTTTTCACCGCCTGAGGACGGAAACGCCAACTAATGACGAATGAATTGACGCGACAACAAAATGCAGGGTCCGGAGTCTCCCGCTTTGTGATCGCCTTTTTCGGGGCCTTCGCGGTCTGGCTGCTGTTGACCGGCAGTCTGGCCGGGCAGGAGCTTTTGGCCGGCGTGGTGGTGGCCTTGTTGGTCACCGCCATTTCCTGGCCCCATCTCGCGCTGTATGACGGCGTGCGGCTGACGCCGCTGCTGCCGCTGCATCTGGCGCGCTATTTGGCGGGATTCCTGTTTGCGCTGGTGCTGGCCAATTTGGATATGGCCCGGCGCGTGCTTTCGCCGCGGCTGCCCATCGATCCCGAAATCGTGGAGGTGCGCACCGGGTTGCAGTCGCGCCTGGGGCGCCTGATGTTGGCTAACAGCATCACCCTGACCCCGGGTACGCTGACCGTGGACGTGCGCGGCGAGGTGCTGGAGGTGCATTGGATCGACGCCTCGCCGGGGCGCGACCCGGAGACGGTTACGCGCGCGATCGCGGGCGACTTCGAAAAGCTGTTGGGGGCCTTCCTGCGATGAGTTTGATGCAGATGATCACGGTGGCGCTGCTGCTGCTGGCGCTGGTGCTGGCGCTGTTTCGGTTGCTGTTGGGGCCGAGCACCGCGGATCGCATCCTGGCCTCGGATGCGCTGGCGGTGACGGCCACGCCGCTAATCGCCTTTCTGGGCTTTTGGCTCGGCAGCCCGTTCTATCTCGACATTGCGCTGGTCTACGGGGCCTTGGGCTTTGTGGGCGTAGTGGCCATGGCGCGGGTCTTGGAGGCGCGGGGCTAATGGAAAACACGATCTTCGCAACGGCGGGCGACGCGATCATGCTGATCGGCGCCTTCTTTATCTTTCTCGGGGCCTTCGGGCTGGTGCGCATGCCGGATATCTTCACCCGCGCTCAGGCGGGGACCAAGGCGGTGACCTTGGGTTCCATCGCGCTGCTGGCGGGCCTGTTGTTTCATCACCCCGAATGGTGGCCCAAACTGGTGCTGATTATGCTGTTCATTCTGCTCACCTCGCCCATCGCCGGCTCCACCTTGGTGCGCGCCGCCCGCGCGGCCGGTCACCGGCCCTGGCGCAAGGGCGAGGCCGACGCCGACGCCGACGCCGAAGGGAGGCGCTCATGATGGTCTGGGTGGTGGCGATCCTGGTGTCGCTGATGCTGATCGGGGCCTTCCTGGTGGTGGCGATCCCGGACCTGCTGGGTGCGGTGGCGGCCTCCACTGCGGTGTCTTTGGCCCTGTCGGTGCTATTCGTGGTGCTGCGCGCGCCGGACGTGGCCATGGCCGAGGCGGCGGTGGGCGCGGGCCTGGCGGGCGTGTTGTTCGCGCTGGCCCTGCGCAAGACCGAGTCGCGCCGCACCCGGGACGAGGAGGCCTCCTGATGCGCCAATTCGCCAGTCTGCTGTTTCTATTCGGCTTTGCCTTCTTCCTGAGCGTGCTGGTGGGGGGGCTGCCCTTCGGCGCCGCACCCATGCAGGTGGGGCAGGCCATTGTGGAGCAAAACATCGAGGCCACCGGCGCCGCCAATGCGGTGACCGGGGTGTTGCTGGCCTTTCGCGGCATGGACACCCTGGGCGAGCTGACCATTCTGTTCGTGGCGGCCACCGCCGCCGGCATGGTGGTGGAGCGCCGTAAGCACGGGGTGAGTCGCGACTCCGTGGCGGGCTTCATCCTGCTGGCCGGGGCGGAGCTGATGTTCCCCTTCCTGCTGATCCTCGGGGCCTATGTGATCCTGCACGGCCATCTGACCCCGGGCGGCGGGTTCCAGGGCGGGGCCATCCTGGCCGCGGCCTTCTTTGTGCCCTTTCTGGCCAATCCCGGGCGCGCCTTTCAGGGCCATGCCATGGCCTTCGTGGAGGCCTTCGCGGGTGCGACCTTTATCCTGTTGGGGATCTTCAGCATCTTTCGCGAAGGCGACTTTATGGCCCCGATGTTCCTCGGCACGGGCGAGTTCGGCCAACTGGTCTCCGCCGGCAGCCTGCCCCTGTTGTATTTGGCCCTGGGCCTGAAGGTGGGGGCGGAACTCGGCAGCCTGGTGGCGGAGATCGCCGCCGCGCCCGGATCGGACGATCCGCTGATCGAAGAACCACAAGCAGCGAAGGACCTATGAACGAACTCCTTAGTATCGGCAACCTGCTCTATGGCGGGGCCGCGGGCCTGATTGTGATCGGCCTATTCGCGGTAGTGGCCCGCCGGCACCTGATTCGGGTGCTGCTCGGGGTCGCGGTGATTGAGGCCGGGGTGAACCTCATGCTGGTGGCCGCGGGCTTTCGCCCCGGCGCCGCGGCGCCCATTTTCGACCCTCAGGCGATCTCCGGCCCGATGGTGGATCCCATCCCCCAGGCCCTGGTGCTCACCGCCATTGTGATCGGCGTGGCGGTGCTGGCCCTGGGTCTGACCCTGGCCATTCGCATCCATCGCCAGTACGGCACCCTGGATACCGTGGCCCTGACGCGCATCGTCAACGCCCCGGCGGGCAGCCCGGAGAGTCGCGCCATGATGCAGCGGGGAGGAGGCGGCCATGAATCCTGAGATTCTAATCGCCCTGCCGCTGCTGGCGGCCTTCCTGCTGCCCGCGGCGCGGCGCATCGACGCCTCCGTCGGGATTTGGTGGGGGCCTTTGGTGGTGCTGGCCAATTTGGTCATTGCCGCCATGGCCTGGTGGAAGGTGCAGCTGATCGGCCCCCAGAGCATCGCCCTGGGCGGCTTTGCCGCCCCCCTGGGGATTGAGCTTAGGGCGGATCATTTGGGGCTTTCGGCCGCGGTGCTGCTGAATTTGGCGGTGTTGCTGCTATGGCCGCGGGAGACCCCGGACAAGGCCCGGGTGTCCACCATCCTGTTGGTGCTCACGGGCGCCGGCTGCGGCCTGGCCATGTCGGCGGACCTGTTTAACCTCTATGTGTTCTTCGAGCTGGTGGCGGTGGCCACTTACGGCCTGGCGGCGGCCAACGGCAAGGGCGAGGCCCTGATCGCCAGCCTGCGCTATTTGATCCTCGGGGCCCTGGGTTCGGCCCTGGCGCTGCTGGGCATCGCGCTGGTGTACGCCAAGACCGGCACCCTGAATCTGACCGAGCTGGGCGGCATGTCCGAGGCCCTGTCTGGTCCCGCGGGCATCGGGGCTCTGGTGCTGATGGTGGTGGGCTTCGGCGTAAAGGCCGAACTCTTCCCGCTGAATAACTGGGTGCCCGAGGTCTATGCCCACACCGAGAGCCGGGTCTCGGCGCTGATGGCGGGCATTATCTCCAAGCTCGGCATCCTGGTGCTGCTGCGCCTGATCGCCGAGGTCTTCGGCGGCTCGCCGGGGCTGGAGTTCCTGCTCTGGGTGGGCGTGCTGGGCGTGGTCACCGGCGAGCTGGCGGCCTACGGGGCCAAGGACATGCGGCGGGTGCTGGCCTATTCCTCCATCGGCCAAATGGGCCTGGTGGCGGTGGCCTTGGCCCTGGGCGGCGAGACCGGCTTTATCGCCGCGCTGATCCTAATGCTCAATCACCTGCTGGTGAAGCCCGCGCTGTTTCTGATCGCCGACGCCTGGCCGGGCAGTCTCAAGGCCCTGGCCGGCAAGGGCCGGGCGCGCCCGCTGGGGGCGGTGCTGTTCGTGCTGCTGGCCCTGTCGCTGATCGGCGTGCCGCCGCTGCCGGGCTTTTGGGGCAAGTATCTGTTATTGGATGCCATTTTCACCAATGTCACCGAGGGGGCGGGGCTGCTGGTCGGCCTGATTCTGGCGGCCACGGTGGTGGAGGCGGCGTATTTCTTCCGCATCGCGGCGCGGCTGTTCGGCAGCGGCGAGGCGGCGGAGGAGTCTAAGATCCCCGGTCTGCCCGCGGTGGCGGCCCTGTTCGTGATCGCCTTTCTGGCCCTGTCGGTGCAGACCGGGCGGGTGGGCGATTATCTGAAAGAGGTGGTCCACGGCCTTCAACCCCAGGAGTTGCGCATGGCGCAAAGCGATTTCCCTGATCCCGCGGCATCCGTGAACGGCAAAGGAGAGCGACTGTGATCCCGAGTCTCGATCTGCTATTGGCCTTGGCCTTCGGCAACCTGGGCCTGATGCTGCTGGCGGGCCGCAACCCGACGGCGGGCTTGTTGTCGATGATCCTCTATGCCCTTCAGGGCTGGGTGCTGGTCATGTTGATGCCGGCCTTGGCCGAGGGCGCGGCCTCGGGCCTTGCTTTTCAGGTGTTTGGCTGGAGCCTGAGCTGGGAGCTGAACGGCCTGGGCTGGTTCTTCGCCATCATCACGGTGGGCGCGGCCTTCTTCTCCGCCTGGTTCGCGGCCGGGGCCTGGGGCGTTCAGGGCACGCGCAGCCCCTGGGCCTTCCATGTGACCCTGGCGGCCAATGTGGCGGCCATGTTGCTGCTGCTGGCCAGCCGCGACCTGCTGACCTTGTTCATCGGCTGGGAGCTGGTGACCTGGGCCGGCTATGCGATGATGATTCAGTCCGGCGGCCCGGCCACCCGCGCGGCCTACAAGTACCTGATCTACGGCGTGGCCGGCGGTCTGGCGGTGTTGGCCGCGGTGGTGCTGATTCAGGTGCAGGCGGGCGGGCTCGGGTTCGCCGCCGTGGCGGCCTGGATGCCCGGCATTTCTACGGGCATGCTGTGGGCGCTGATGTTGTTGCTCGGGGTCGGTTTCGGCATCAAAATGGCGTTTCTGCCCTTTCACCGCTGGCAGGCCGAGGCCTATGGCGAGAGTCCGGGGCCGGCGGCGGCCTTTCTCGGGGCCATTTCCTCGCGCATGGGCCTGTTCGGGCTGTTGATCCTGCTGGTGCATTTCATCGGCCTGGCGCGGCTGGACGAACTGCTGCTGCCGCTGATCGGGCTGGACGCCCGCATCCTCTGGATGTGGCTGTCGGCCCTGACCATCATCATCCCCACCTTTATCGCGCTCAAGCAGAACGACGCCCGCATGCTGCTGGCCTGGCACGGCATCGGTCAGGGCGGCTATATGCTGCTCGGGGTGCTCGTGGGGTCGGAGCTTGGGGTGGCCGGCGGCCTGCTGCATGTCTTTAATTACGCCACCTATCAAGCGGTGCTGTTTTTGGTGATGGGGGCGGTGGTGTACCGCACCGGCACCGCGCACCTGGATCGGCTGGGCGGCCTGATCACTCGCATGCCCCTGTCCTATGTGGCCATGCTGTTCGCCATTATCGGGCTGGCCGGGCTGCCGCCGATGAACGGCTTCGTCTCCAAGTGGATGGTCTACAAGGCGTTGCTCGACGAGGGCCTGCCGCTGCTGTTCGTGGCCGCGGTGATCGGCACCCTGGGCACCATTTTGAGCGTGTTCAAGCTGATCCATAACGTCTTCCTGGGGCAGTTGCGGGTGGAGCATGAACAGATTCGCGAGGTTCCCTTCTCTATGTGGGGGCCGATGATCGCGCTGTCGCTGATCGTGTTCATCACCGGCTATATGCCGGGGCTGGCGCTGGACTTAGTGATGGTGGCGCAGACCAGCCTGGGCTTTGCGGCCCTGGATTATCACCTGGGCGGCTTCGTGACGGATACCGGCAACCTCAACATGCTGGCGGTGGTCTCGGTGTTGTTGCTCGGCATGGGCATCGGCGCGGGGATCTTTCTGCTCGGCGGCAACAAGAGCAAGCGGGTGCATCAGCTCGACAACTACGCCGGCGGCCATTTCCTCACCACCGAGGTGCGCTATCACTACAGCCATCACTTCTACGCCGGCTTGCTGCGACTGATCGGCCCCTGGTACATCACCCTGATCAAGCGCCTGGAGGGCGGCATCGCCGCCCTCACCGACACCCTGGCGGCGGGCTCCGACGGCCTCTATCGCACCGCCTATACGCCTATTCTGATGCTGGCCGCCACCGTGCTCGGTCTGGCGCTGGTTCTCTGAAGGAGTTGTTCGATGGATTTCGATTGGCAGCACATGCTCATTGAACTGCTGGTGATGCCCACGCTGGCCTTTGTGGTCGGGCTGGTGATGGTGCTGATGGCGCGCCGGCTGCGGGCGCGCATCGAGCGCCGCGTGGGTCCGCCGTTTTGGCAGCCGCTGTGGGACATCCTCAAGCTCTACAGCAAGCGCACCCAGGTGTCCCACGGCCACATGCACGAAATCTCCATTATCGTGCTGCTCGGCGGCATGATCGCGATGGAAGTCTTTCTGCCGGTGCCGGGCTTCGACACCTTCGCCCATCACGGCGACGCCCTGACCCTGATCTATTTAATGATGGTGCCCACCCTGGGCATGGCCCTCGGCGTGAGCGCCTGCGCCAACCCCAATGGCTCGATCGGCATCGCCCGCGCCCTGACCGCCATGCTGGCCTATGACGTGCCCTTCATTATCACCGTGGCCGGTGCGGCCATGCTGTATGGCACCACCAGCCTGCCGGAGATTATCGCCATCCAGCAGCAACAGGGGCTGGAGGGCTGGGGCGCGGTGCAAATGCCGCTGCTGGCGCTAGCCGCGCTGATTTCCATGCAGGCCATGCTCGGCAAGGAGCCGTTCGAGATCTATGTGGCCCCGGCGGAAATCGCCACCGGCCCGATGACCGAAATGAGCGGCAAGTTCCTCGGCTCCATGTTCATTATGCAGTGCTTTCAGCTCTACACGGTGAGCGTGCTCTACACCACGCTGTTCCTCGGCGGGGGCGAAAACTGGGCCACCTTCTTAATCAAGATCTTCGTGGTGGTTGCAATCCCCATGACCCTGACCAATATCTTCCCCCGGTATAAGACCGAAGCGGTGGTGGCCTGGCTTTGGAAATGGCCCACTGCCATCGCGCTGGTCGGCCTGTTTGTGGTGATGATGCGCTAAGATCGTGGTCGAAGCTGCAATGAAACCGTTAATCGGACGAAGAGCCCACAGGTAGCTATGAATCAACAGAACTTTCCGGTCCAAGTCGCACCCCTGGAGTCCTGCCGAGAACCCGGCCCGGAGGAGCGCTCAATGCTGCGCAAGGTGCTGGACCGCGTCGGCCAGTATTGCCAATCGCGCTCGCTATTCGTGCTGCACTATTGCACCGGCTGCGGGGCCATTGAGTTGCCGCCGAGCATGACCTCCCGCTTCGACCTGGAACGGGTGGGCATGCAGCCCATGGTCACCCCGCGGCAGGCGGATATCCTGCTGATCACCGGCTATTTGTCGGTGAAGACCCTGAAGCGGGTGATCCTGACCTACGAACAGATGCAGAGCCCGAAATACGTCATGGGCTTCGGCTCCTGCACCATCAACGGCGGCATGTACTGGAATAGCTACGCTACGGTGAAGCGGCTGGGCGACTATATCCCGGTGGATACCTATATCGCCGGCTGCATGCCGCGGCCGGAGGCCATTCAGCAGGGCTTTTTGGACCTAATAGAGCGCATCGACGGGGGGCGGGCGGTGGCCTGGAAAGACTACTACCGCAACTACGACCGCTACCTGGGCCATCAGCAGCACCTGTTCGGCCGCGACTGGCTGACCCCCACCGACGTGGTGGGCGAGGCCGCCCACTACAGGCTGGCCGGCGACGGCACCCTGGGGCCGCATACCGCCCTGTTGGACCAATACGCCGGCTATCACCAGGCCTGGGGCGTGCCGCGCGAGCAATACGCCGAGCTGGAGGCCTCCTCATGACGCAACAGGTCCCTGAACAACTGCACGCGGTGTTTCGCGAGATCCCGGGCATTCGGGTGCAGCACGATAGCGAGCGGCGCGTCCGCGTGACCCTGCGCGCGGACACCCTGCCGGCGCTGTTGGAGCTGTTGAAGGGGCGGGGCGGTTATCTGCACCTGTCCGCCATCTCCTGCGTGGAGTGGCCGGAGAGCGATGAATTCGAGCTGGTCTACCACCTCTGGTCCTACGAAAGCAAGATGATGGTGTCGGCCCATATCCGCATCCCGCGGGATCCGGGGCGCTTCATCTCGGTGTACGACATCCATAGCCCGGCGGGCTTCTTCGAGCGCGACATCCATGAGATGTACGGCGTGTTTTTCGACGGCGCGCCGGACATGGGCAAGTTCATCCTCACCGAGTGGGACGGCCCGCCGCCCATGCGCAAGGATTTCTCCACCCTGGGCTATGTAAACGACACCTATGAGTGGCAGCCGTACCAGCCCGAATGGCTCCAGCAGGCGGAGCAAAAGGGCGCCCGGGTGTTGCCGCAGGAGGGTCCGGACGGGCCCCTGCGCAAGACGAGGTGAATGCGACTATGGCACGCGCGCAAACAACCCCCCGGGTTGCGGAGCAGGGGGCGCCTCAGCCCTATCTGATCTCGGCCGAGGCCTACCACCGCATGGGCGAGGCGGGGGTGTTCAAGCCGCACGAGCGGGTGGAGCTGCTGGATGGAAGGATTTATGAAATGACGCCGATTGGAAGCCGACATGCGGATTTTGTGGATCGATTGAACGAGTTGTTCGTAAAGGCGGCGCCCCTCGGCGTGAAGGTGCGCATCCAAAACCCGATCCTGCTTGCGCCGAAGTCAGAACCGGAGCCGGATTTGGCCCTGCTGCTGCCGCGTGAGCAGCCGTATGCAGAACGCCACCCCGGGGCGCAGGACGTGGCCCTGGTGGTGGAGGTGGCGGACAGCAGCCTGGAGTACGACCGCCAGACCAAGCTGCCGCTGTACGCCGCGGCGGGGGTCCCCGAGACCTGGCTGTTCGACCTTCAGAATGATCGCGCCGAGGTCTTTCGCCGGCCCAGCGCAGACGGCTATCGGTTGAGCCTGCGCCCGGAAACCGACGAAACCCTGAGCTGCGAACGACTGCCCGAATTCCGATTGGATTTGACACAGGTTTTCTAAACAGACCCCTATGCGACCCGAGAACTACAAGCCGGTCAAACATCCCCCGAGCGAGGAGTACGACCTCTACTTCGGCCCCAATCACCCGGGCATCGAGGGCAACTACGCCCTGAAGGTCCGCCTCTCCGGAGACGAAGTGCAGCATGTGCGCGCCGATGGCGGCTATCTGCACCGCGGCTTCGAGAAGCTGATGGAGGAGCGACTCTGGATTCAGAACATCGCCCTGGTGCCGCGCATCTGCGTACCCGATCCGGTGCCCATGGAGGAGACCTATTCCCGCGCGGTCGAGATCCTGGGCCAAATCGAGGTCCCCGAACGCGCCCAATGGATCCGCACCCTGTGCCTGGAGATGTCGCGGGTCACCGCCCATCTATTCTATTTCGGCGGCCATGCGGCCACCATGGGCATGTACTCCAATATGTTTTGGGGCGTGTCCGACCGCGACCGGGTGCTGGACCTGTTCGAGGAGCTGACCGGGGCCCGCGTCTACCACATGTACACCACGCCCGGCGGCGTGCGGCGGGACATCCCGGAGGGCTTTTTGCAGCGCCTGAGCGAAACCCTGGATTACCTGGAGACCCGGCTGCCCGAGTTCGATGACCTCTTTTTCGCCAACCCCGTGGTGGAGAACCGCGCCCGCGGCGCCGGGCCCATGAGCCCGGAACAGGCGCTCGAATGGGGCGTCACCGGACCCAACCTGCGGGCCTGCGGCCTGCCCTTCGACCTGCGTCGGGACGACCCCTATCTGGTCTACGATCAATTGGAGTTCGATATTCCCACCCGCAGCGAGGGCGACGCCTACGCCCGCACCATGGTGCGCCGCGAGGAACTCATTCAGTCTATTTATATCCTGCGTCAGGTGATCGCCCGGCTGCCGTCCGTTAAGGGCCCCATTCGCGCGCCGCTGCCCAATCCCCTGGCCTGGAACCTGCCCCACGGCGACGCCTATACCCGCACCGAGTCCTCCAAGGGCGAGCTGGGCTTCTTCGTGGTCTCCAACGGCGGCACCCGGCCTTGGCGGGTGCATGTGCGCGGACCCTCCCAAATGCATGCGGTGCAGGTGTTGGAACAGATTACAGTGGGACAACGGCTGGAGGACGTGGCCCAAATCATGTTCAGCCTCGACGCCTGTCCCCCGGAGGTGGATCGTTGATATGAAAAGCTCCCTGTTTCGCCCGCTGAAGGCCCTGGCCTTCCTGGGTCGCGAGCCGGTCACCCTCCCTATGGAGCCGCGTCCGGCGGCGCCCCAGTACCGCGGCTTCCACTTAAACGACTGGGAGGCCTGCATCGGCTGCGGCACCTGCGAAAAGATCTGCGACAACGCTGCCATCCGCATGGTGGAGTTCCCGGATCTGGCCGACGATCCGCTTAAGGGCATCAAGCCGCGCCGCCCGGCCATCGACTACGGCCGTTGCTGCTGGTGCGCCCTGTGCGTGGACATCTGCCCCACCGGGTCCATCGCCCTATCGCGGGAATACGTCCATGTGGACGCGGACCTGAACACCTTCTTCATTCTGCCCGACGAGCAGGGCATCCATGGCGAGGGCTTCGCCAAGGGTTGGGCCAAGTCCGACGACGCGGACCTGCTGGACCACCACCGCCAGCCAATGGCGGAGGCGGGTGCGGACGAACGCATCGCGGATTTTCGCGAAATCGTCGAAGGCTACGACGACCAAAGGGCGGTCATCGAGGCCTCTCGCTGCATCCAATGCGGCATGTGTCACGACGCCTGCCCGGCGCACATGCACGCCCCAGAGTACATTCGGGCGCTATGGAACGGCGACATCGAAGAGGCGGTGCGCCAGATCTACCGCACCAATCCGCTGCCCTCGGTGTGCGGCCGCATCTGCACCCATCGCTGTGAGACCGCCTGCTCCATGCACCACCGCGGCGACCCCATCGCCATCCGCTGGCTCAAGCGTTACGCAATGGACCAAGCGGATCGCGGCCTAGTGCAACGCATCGCCGAACAGGGCCAGGTCGGCGAGGCCAGCGGCAGGCGCGTGGCCATCATCGGCTCCGGCCCCGGCGGCCTCACCGCCGCCTACGACCTGGCCCGCGCGGGCCATGCGGTAACGATTTTCGAGGCCCAGCCCGAGCCCGGCGGCATGATGCGCTACGGCATCCCCGAATACCGTCTCCCCTATGACAAGCTCGACGAAGACATTCAGGTCATTCGCGACCTGGGCGTGGAGATTCGCTGCAACACCCGGGTGGGCAAAGAAATCACCCTGGACTCGCTGAAACAGGAGTACGATGGGGTGGTGCTGGCGATCGGCCTGCACCTAGGCCGCTCCACCCGCATCCCGGGCAGCGAGCACCCCCAGGTGTTTTCCGCAGTGGACCTGCTGGCTCGCATCACCCGCGGCGAAGGCTTCCCGCTGCCGCAAGACGCGGTGGTGATCGGCGGCGGCAATGTGGCCATGGACATCGCCCGCAGTGTCGCCCGCATGCAGCATGCCGAATACGGCCGTGTGGGCGTGACCCTCACCGCGCTGGAAAAGCGCGACCAAATGCTGGCCGACGAAGAGGAAATCCGCGAGGCCGAGGAAGAGGGCGTGTGCATCTTCCCCGGCCGCGGCCCGCAGCACTGCGTAGTGGACGCCGACCGGCTTACCGGCTTGAAGACCGTGGCCTGCCTGTCGATCTTCGACGAACAGGGCCGGTTCCACCCAAAATACGACGAAACGGACGAAATGGTCTTCCAGGGCGACATGGTGATCGAGGCCATCGGCCAGATGCCGGATCTCTCGATGCTGGACGAACAGCTCAACGAACGCCTGAAGTGGGCCGGCCGTCGCATCGCGGTGGACGCCGACGGTCACACCTCCGAGCCCTGGCTGTGGGCGGTGGGCGACCTGGTGCAAGGCCCCGACGTGATCCACGCCATCGCCGACGGGCATCGGGCGGCGGACTCGGTGCATAAGGCACTGATGGGCTCGACCGCCCAGCCTTGAGACGGGTTTTGTATAACGCAAAGGGCGCGAAGGGAAGTACGCAAAGGGCGCCAAGTTAGGATTGGGTTGGGGATGCAAGATGCCGGTGATATCGTGCTTTTTCGGGATCTATAGTCGGATGTTCCACGATGATCATAACCCACCGCATTTTCATGCCGAGTATCAAGGACAGCGGGCCTTGATACGGATATCCGATGGCGAGGGCATCGCCGGCGGCTTGCCCAAATGGGCGCGGCGGATCGTGAAAGAATGGTGTCTCGAACATCAGATGGAGGTCGAATCGAACTGGAAACGAGCCGTCGCGTTCGAACCATTAGAACTGATTCGAGAAGCTGACAATGATTGACATCGTCCATGCGGGATACGCCGGCGACTTTGTGATTTCTCTTCGGTTCTCGGACGATACGGCGGGCGACTATGATATGAAGCCAACTCTCGAAGGATCGGGATCCTTGTTGGGACCCTTGCGAGACGAGGGCTATTTCAACGGGTTCTTCCTGGACTATGGCGCCCTGTGTTGGAAGAATGGGTTGGAGCTGGCCCCCGCGATGATCCATCAGCGCCTGGAAGAGGCCGGGGGGTTGTATCGAGCGGAAAAGGCGGCATCCGCCTGACGACGATGGGATCCGACTCGTTCCCAAGGTCTCCTTGGGAACGAGGTGGGGCAAGCTCTGCTTGCCGAGGCAAAGCGAGACTGGAATAGAACAGCGATCTTATGGGGTTGATTCACGCAGACATCGCCATCAGCAATCCCCGCCAGCCCGAGCTGCAGGCTATGCAGATGCGGGCGTTGGTGCATACCGGGGCGATCACCCTGTGCGTGCCGGAGCATGTGGCGGTGCAGCTGGATCTCCAGGAGATGGAGAAGCGGGAGGTTACAACCGCGGATGGCAAGCACCTTGCAGTGCCCTATGGGGGGCCGATTCAACTGCGGTTTCAGAATCGCACCTGCTTCACCGGGGCCCTGCTGCTCGGTGACAGCGTATTGCTAGGTGCGGTGCCGATGGAGGATATGGACCTGGTGATCGAAACCCGAATGCGGACCATCACGGTAAACCCCGAAGGCCCGAATATCCCCTCGGCCCTGGTGAAGAGCGCCGACGAAACATAAGAGGTGTGCAGAACGTGAAACACGGCGAAGGCAATGGTTACCAACAGTTAAAGCGGAGCAAGACCCTGGAGGAGATCCTGGAGACCGCCATGGGTTTCGAGCGCACCGCACGGGACTATTACAGCGCCCTGGCCGAGCGCTCGAAGCAGCCGCTCAAGTCCCTGGCCGAGGAGTTGGCCGCGGAGGAGAGCCGGCATTACGAGCTGTTTCGCGAGCTGCGCAACCGCGACGACCTAAAAGACAAGGTGGGCGAGCTGGTGCAAATACCGGCCAACGACCACAAGTTCAGCGACTATGTGCAGTTGCCGGAGCCGGACGCCCACCCCGACGACCAGTCGGTGCTGCAATACGCCATGGGCCGCGAACAGGCGGCCATGGAGCAGTACGGCGCCCTGGCCGAAGAGGTGGAGCCGGGGCCGGTGCGCGACCTCTTCGCCTGGCTGGCCAAGGAAGAGCTGGAACACAAGGGGGAGCTTGAGAAGCAGTATTACAAGCTGGTGTACTCGACCAATGTGTGACCTAACGGAGGGGTGGTATGCCGACCATTTCAATGTTCTACGGCATTATCATCCGCATGTACTTCGCGCCTGGGGAGCATCCGCCGCCGCACTTCCATGTCTACTACGCAGAGCATAAAGCTACCGTGAGCATTGCCGATTGCGAGATGCTGGAAGGGGATCTGCCGAAAAGGCAGAAGAAACCGGTATTGGCTTGGGCAGAGCTACATCAGGAGGAGTTGATGGCTGATTGGGAGCTGGTCATGAATGGTGAACCGCCTTTTCGCATTCAGCCGCTCAATGATGGGGTAGGGGGCATGAGTCCAGCAGTCGTCAGCGTTGCCCCCAAAGGGGATTACGAACTGGAATTCGTCTTCGAAACCGGAGAACAAGGCGTGCTGGACATGAAGCCCTATTTGGGCTTCGGCGTCTTTCAAGCGCTCAAGGATCGGCAACGGTTCAACACGGTTCGGGTCGCATTCGACACCATCGAATGGCCGGGGGAAATCGACCTCGACCCGGCCTTTGTTTATGCAAAATGCAAGATCGAGCGTCTTGCCGAAACGGCTTCGGCGAGCGGCGGTCATTGACAGTTTCACTCGATAACAACACAAGGACCTTCGGAATGATGATGAACGTCCGTATTCACGGCCGGGGCGGGCAGGGCAATGTGGTGGCGGCCTATCTGCTCGCCGCCGCGGCCATTGAGCAGGGCCTCTATGGCCAGGCCTTCCCCGCCTTCGGGGCCGAGCGCCGCGGGGCGCCCGTAGTGGCCTTCGTACGCCTGTCCAAACAGCCGGTGCGCCGGCGCGATCAGGTGCGCAGCCCGGATTTCCTGATCATTCAGGACGAGGCCCTGAGCCATGTGCCCGGGGTGCTGGAGGGGCTGGCCCCCAGCGGGCGGGTGCTGATCAACTCCTCGCGGGACAGCGAAACCGTGTCGCAGGAGTACGGCATGCCCATGACCTCGCTGCCCGCCACCCGGCTGGCCAAGGAGCACCTGGGCCGACCGGTGCCGAACACCGCGCTGCTGGCGGCCTTTCTGACCCTGACTGGCACCTTCCCGGTGGAGGCGCTGATTAAGGCCCTGGGGGATCGCTTCACCGGCAAGGTGCTGGAAAAGAACACCAATTTGATTAATGCGGCGGCGGCTCAGGTCGAGGCCGGAAGCTGGAAGGAGCAGTTGCATGCGGCAAGCGCTTGAAGGTTCCCAGGCCCTGGCCCGGGCGGTGGCCCTGTGCCGCCCCCAGGTGGTGTCGGCCTATCCCATCACCCCGCAGACCCACATCGTGGAGAACATCTCCAAGCTGGTGGCGGACGGCGAGCTGAAATGCGAGTTCGTCAGCGTGGAGTCCGAGTTCTCCGCCGCCTCGGTGGCCCTCGGTGCGGCCATGGCGGGCTCACGGGCCTACACCGCCTCGGCCTCCCAGGGCATCCTGCTGATGGCCGAGGTGTTGTACAACATCGCCGGCTCACGGGTGCCCATGGTGCTGACCTGCGCCAACCGTGCGGTGTCTGCGCCGTTGTCGATTTGGAACGACCAGCAGGACTCCATGGCGGTGCGCGACGCCGGCTGGATTCAACTCTACTGCGCGGATAACCAAGAGGCCATCGACACCACCATTCAGGCCTACCGCATCGCCGAGCGTTGCGAGGTGCCGGTGATGGTCTGCGTGGACGGTTTCACCCTCACGCACACCATGGAATCTTTGGAGCTTCCGGAGCAGGCCCAGGTGGACGGCTTTCTGCCGCCCTACAAGTTCTCTCGCACCCTGGATCCGGCCAGGCCGCTGAGCAGCGGCGCCCTGGTGTCGCCGGACTACTTCCCCGAGGCCCGTCACTCCCATCACCGGGCGTTGGAAAAGGCCATTGAGGAAATCGAGGCGGCGGATAACGACTGGGGCGAGGTCTCGGGCCGCAGCTACGGCGGTCTGCTGGCGGTGGAGGGGCCGGAAGACGCCCCCATCGGCGTGCTGACCCTGGGCTCGGTGTTCGGCACCCTGGCCACCGCGAGGGAAGACGAGGACCACAACGTGCGTCTGATCCGCCTGCGCTCCTTCCGGCCCTTCCCCTTCGACCGCCTGCGCGAGGTCTGCGAGGGGCTCGAAAAGCTGGTGGTGCTGGAGCGCGCCCTGTCCCCCGGGGCCGGCGGCATCGTGGGCAACGAGGTCCGCGCCGCCCTAAGCGAAATGGACAGCCCGCCGGCGGTGTACAGCTATGCGGTGGGCCTGGGCGGGCGCGATGTGCCCCTATCCACCTTGCACCAAGCGCTGGAACGGGTGCAAGACCGCCCCGCAGAGCGCTTCGCGGTATTCGATGTGGAACTGGATAAGCTGCCCGAAGAAGACCGATAGGCCGAAATGGCACGAGACCTGTCATGCCGCCAAAGGTGCGAGGGTTGGTGCGAATGCTGGAGCGCAAGGGATTTATCGACCACGGGGGGGGAGGCGGCCAGCGGAATTTGAAGCACCCTGGCGGCGCCCGGGTTACGCCCCGGCAAACCTTGGGGACGATGCGAAGCTCTATCCGATACGGGCAGTGGAGAAGCGACTCCAACAGGTGAAGCCATGAGCCCCTCTGCCCAGTACATCAAGATCGTGGAGTGGTCGGACGAGGACGGTTGCTTCGTCGGCCGTTGTCCCGGGCTGATCGGGCCTTGCTGTCATGGGGACGACGAAGCCGAGGCGTATCGGGAGCTTTGCACCATCGTCGAGGAATGGATCGAACGGCTGCAACAGGAGCGCAAGCCGTTGCCGCCGCCCACCGCGGGCAAAGGCTTGGCGACGGCCCTGGAGAGCATCCAAGCATAGGGCTATTGGCGGGGATGCTTATCTCTGCTTGGAACGGAATTTGGGATGCCCTCGAAGGGCATCGAATATCTACGACTCGGTATAGAGACGTTATGAATAACGAAACGACGAAAACGGTTTCCATCGAGGAGCTGCGGCGCAAGCAACCGCGCTTCCAGGGTATCACCTCCGGCCATCGCGCCTGCCTCGGCTGCGGCGAGGCCCTGGCTGCGCGGCTGGTCACCGAGGCCGCCGGCCCGGACGTGATGATCGCCAACGCCACCGGCTGCCTGGAGATCTTCACCACGCCCTGGCCCGAGTCCTCCTGGCGGGTGCCCTGGATGCACTCCCTGTTCGAGAACGCCGGGGCCATCGCCGCCGGCATGGAATCCGCCATGAAGGCCCAGGGCAAGACCACCAAGGTGCTGTCCTTCGCCGGCGACGGCGGCACCTTCGACATCGGCTTTCAGGCCCTGTCGGGGATGATGGAGCGTGGGCATAACGTGCTCTACGTCTGCTACGACAACGAGGCCTACATGAACACCGGCATTCAGCGCTCCAGCTCCACGCCGCATGCGGCGCGCACCACCACCTCGCCGCCGGGGCGGGAACGCATGGGCAAGCGCCACTTAAAGAAGGACATCGTGTCCATCGTGGCCGCCCATCACATCCCCTATGCGGCGACCACTTCGGTGGCCTATCCGGTGGACCTGCGCAGGAAGGTGCGGCGCGCGATGGAGATCGAGGGGCCGACCTTTATTCAAATCCACTCGCCCTGTCCGCTCGGCTGGGGCCACGACGGCGCCGAGACCCTGGATGTGGCGCGCATGGCAGTGGAGTGCGGCCTGTATCCGGTGATCGAACTGGAGCGCGGCAAGCTCACCGGGCTGTTGCCTATTCGCGAGCCGCGGCCGGTGAGCGACTACCTCAAGGTCCAGCAGCGCTTTCGGCACCTGTTCCAAGACCACCACAAGGCTCGTGAAGAGCTGGAGCACCTACAGGCCCTGGCCGATTACAATATCGAGACCTTCCAATTGAGCGGCCACGGGGCCGACGACCAGGACACCAGCGGTCTCAACGAGGCGCGCCGCGGCGGCGTCCGTTCGGCCTGATCAGGAGGCAGCAGAGATGAAGTATCCACGCGGCGGCTACGCACTCCCCGGCACCACCCTCGCCTTCAAAACGGGCACTTGGCGGGTGCAAAAGCCTGTGCACTACCACTATGCGGCCCCCTGCCACCACGCCTGCCCGGCGGGCGAAGACGCCCAGGCCTATTTGGCGCGGGTGGAGGAGGGCGACTTCCGAGCGGCCTGGGAAACCATCGTGCAGGCCAACCCCATGCCCTGCGTCACCGGCCGGGTCTGTTTGCACCCGTGCGAGCACGCCTGCAACCGGGGCCAATTCGATGAATCGATCGCGATCCACAGCGTGGAGCGCTATCTAGGCGACATGGCGGTCAAGGAGGGCTGGGCCTATCCGGTGCAACCCGTGCCCGCCAATGCGCCGCGGGTTGCGGTGATCGGCGCCGGCCCGGCGGGCATGTCCAACGCCTATCACCTCATCCGCGCGGGCTATAACGTCACCCTATTCGACGCCTTCCCGCTGGCCGGCGGCACCCTGCGCACCGGCATCCCCAATTATCGGCTGCCGGACGAGGCGCTGGACGCCGAATTGGATCGCATCTTTGCGCTGGGCATCGAATTCAAGCCCCACCACCAGCTCGGTCGCGAGATCAGCCTAAGCGAACTCAAGGAGCAGTATGCGGCGGTGTTTCTGGCCCCCGGCGCCATGCAGGGACGCAATTGGAGCGTGGGCGACGTGGTGCCCCAGGACCTGCATCAGGGCCTGGACCTGATTAAGCAATGGATGACCGTGGGCGAGGTGCCGAGCTTCCAGAGCGCGGCGGTGGTCGGCGGCGGCAACACCGCCATCGACGTGGCCCGCATCCTCAAGCGCTCCGGCACCCCCGAGGTGCATATCATCACCCATAACGGCCTGCCCGGGCCGAATGCGATTCCGGGCGACGTTATGCGCGCCATCCCGCGTGAGGTGGAGCACGCCCAGCAAGAGGGCGTGCAGATCCACGAGCACCGCGGCATCCGCCGCCTGATCCTGCGCGGCGGCCGGGTGACCGGGGTAGAGATGGTCCACATGAAGAAGATGCCGGACGAGACCGGCCGCCTGCGCCGTGTGGCCTTCGAGGGCACCGAGACCGTGCTGCATGTCGATCAAGTGATCCCCGCCATCGGCCAGGTAGTCGAGGGCGAGGGCATGGAGAGGCTGCTCGGCCAAGCCGATTGGCTGCCGGTGGACGACCTGTTTAAGGTCCCGGGGCAGGAAAACGTGTGGTCCGGCGGCGATGCATGCAGCACTGGGCAAGGCACCGTGGCGGGGGCCATCGGCGACGGTCGTCGCGCCGCCGAAGACATGGTCGCTTGGCTGCGCGGCTGGGAGCGCCCGGAGCTGGGCGAGCGCCGCATCGTCGAATACGCGCAGCTCAATCTCACCTACTTCAACCCCAAGGAACGGGCCCACGAGCCGATCTTGCCGGTGGCGGAGCGCACCGGCGCGCGGGAGGTGGTGTCAGGGCTGGAACGCAATCAGGTGATGCAGGAATCCCATCGCTGCTTCTCGTGCGGCAATTGCATGTCCTGCGACAACTGCTGGACCCTATGCCCCGACTCGGCAGTCCTGAAAAACCCCGATGCCGCGCGCGAAATCGACCGCTATGTGTTCGATTACGACTACTGCAAGGGCTGCGGTCTCTGCGCCGCCGAGTGCCCGGTGGGCTTTATCGATATGGTGGAGGATAATTGATTCGCCGCCAGCCCCCGCCCTGAACTGCTGGAGGCGGCGGTGATGGGCACGGCGCCGCTGGATCGCGACCAAGGCCAACGATCAGGGGAGCGCCTTTGCCCATCCGCGCTCGCGCAGAGGCACGGAGAACACGGAGAAATCCATCTGTGACCTCCGTGTCTCCGTGAGGAAACCTCATGATCACTTTAACGTAGCTGTGCTAGTCCGCCTGCGCACAACAAACGGCAACCACCGTGGGAGCGGATTGCATCCGCGATGGCGGCCCGTGGGAGCGGATTGCATCCGCGATGGCCGCCTGTGGGAGCGGATTGCATCCGCGATGGCGGCCCGTGGGAGCGGATTGCATCCGCGATGGCCGCCTGTGGGAGCGGATTGCATCCGCGATGGCGGCCCGTGGGAGCGGATTGCATCCGCGATGGTCGCCTCTGCTCCGGCGCCAACCCCCGGGACAAGCCGCTCACGCGGCTGATCGCGGTTGCAAACCGCTCCCACAAGAGATGGGTCGATTGATTCATTGTTTCCGATACTTCGGCGCGGCTGTGCCCGTGCGCTATGTAACGGCTGCCGCAACGCCGTCGGCGGGCGCAGGGAGCGGAGATCAAACACCCGGAACGCGAGCGCGCCTGAACCTGCCTAGCCAGTCAGGGCTCCACTTGCGCGGGGAATCCGGGGCATAGCATCGACTCCGAGAGCTTGCCGTCGGCGCGATAAAAGAGCATTTCGCCGCTTTCCTCGCAAATCCAGACCTCCTTTGCGCCTTTTTCGAAATAGAGCGCTTTTTTCTCCACCAGTTCGGCGATGCGATTGCTGGGGGAGGCCACCTCCACCACGATTTCGGGCGCTTCTTGGTATGGCGTGGATACGCCGTTTCGCGCGTAGAAGGCTGGGGAACACCACACCACGTCGGCGACCTTGACATTCTTCGCGGTTTGGATGCTGCATTCGACGAAGGCCTTGCCGCCTGCGAGCCGCTGTTTGAGGTCAAGCGCAATGGCGGTTTGCAGCATGCCGTGGATATTGCTGGCGGGGGTCATCTCGATTTTTCCCCATTCATTCAGTTCGATCTTGAACGGGAGTTCCGACAGCGCCGGGTCTGAGAGTACGGCGGACCAATCCATCTGCGCGCTCCAGTTCGGGTTAGGGGTTCAAAAATCGGATAGCCAAGCCCCGAGGCGGGCGCCGGGTGCGCTGGCATGCCAGGCCCCGGCGGCCAACAGGCCCCAGGGGGTGGGAAGCAGGGTGCGCAAGGCCCCGGCGCCGGGATGGGCGAAGGCGTTGCGGGTGAGGCACTGCCAGCGGTCGGGGTCGGCGGCGCGCCAGAGTTGGAACGGGCCCGGTTCGCGCGCTGCGGTGGCGGCGTAGAGGGCGCCGTCGAAGGCGTTGAGGGCGCTGATGCCGACTTGGTCTTTTTGGTCGAAGCCGCCGGCCTGGGCGGCACGGGGCACTTGCAGGCCGGCGGGGGAGAAGCGGGGCTCGCCGACGATGGATTCCCAGTCGCCGGGGGCGTCGAGGCGCATGATTTCGGCCGGCTTGAGGTGCGATCCGGGGTCGGCGGCGCCCGGCGGCAGGCCGGTGCCGAGGTACAAATCACCGGCGAACACGGCCAGTGCTGAGGCCGCGGGGGCGGCCGAGTAGTGCATCGCGCCCTGGTCGAGCCATTGCTCCCATTCGTAGTCGTCGCCGTTGCGGTTGCAGACCCAGAGCTGGAAGCCGTTCACCGGGTTGGCGACGGCGGCGGCGAGTTGGCCGCCGAATACGCCGAACGCACTGAGGCGCTGATTGGCGTCGTCGCCGAAGCCGGGCTCGGAGATTTCGTGCCAATGGCCGGCGGCGGGGTCGGCGCTGTGGTACAGGGGGCGAGCGGGCGCGGTGTGGCTGGCGAGGCTGTCGGTGAGGCGTCCGGCCGGGGCGCCGCACAGGCCGTGGTCCCAGGCGATTAGGTGCTGAAAGGGGGCGTCGGGCAGGGGGTGTTCGGTGACGCTGTGGCCGTCGTAGCGCAGCAGGGCGGGTTCGCGCAGGCCGATGAGGCTGGCGTAGAGGGCGCCGTCGAATTCGGCCATGCTCGCCAGGCCGAGCTCGAAGGGCAGGCTGCGGCGCAGGCCTTCCTTTTGATATTCACGGGGTTCCAGCGCGGACTGGTGCAGGGTGCGCCAGTCGCCGGTCTCGGGTTGCAAGGCGAGCAGGCGGGCCGTACCGGGGGCGTCGGGGGCGGCGTAGCTGGCGAGGCCGAGTAGGATGGCGCCGTCGAACAGGGCCGCGCTCTGCACTAAATGGTCTCCCGCCGGGAGTTCGAAGGGGAGTTCGAGTTGCCGGAAGTCGGCGGTTTGGGGGGCGCTCATGATCGGTCTATCGGTATCCTAGTTGGTGGGCCAGCTCGATGGTGTGGCGGGAGAATTCGCCTTCGTCGTCGAGCCATTCCAGGGGGCCGCGCAGGCTCAGCTCGGGCAGGCCGCCGATGCGCAGGCGCGGGTTTTCGAGAAACCCCAGGTTGTTGCCGCAGGGCGCGCACTGCGGGCCGAAGCCGGCGTAAGGGGAGTCTTCCGGGTGCAGCATGGCGCCCATGGCGGGGGCGTCGTTGCGGATTTCGAGCCATTCCACGATTTGCGGCAGATAGGTGCGCGGGTCGTTGAGCAATTGCTCGCCTTGCAGGCGCATGTATTGGCCCGGCGGCAGGTCTTGTGCGAATTCGAGGATGTTGCTGTGGTTGCGGATCCAATGCTGCTCCACCGCCGTGGGATTGGCCGTCATGTGGTCTGCGGGGCGAAAGGCCTTTTTTACGGCCAGCACCCGGTATTGTGAGTTGGCGGTGGCCCGCGGGTGACGCGAAAGGTGCAGGTAACGCGCCTCGGGAAAGGTTTCATGCATGCGCTTCAGGTAGTCCATTTGGGCGCTGTAGGCCGGGCTTTTGTCTACGCATTGGCGCGGCGCCATCCGCTCTGCGAGGTCGCGGAACACGCGGGCGGTGCTCCAGTGCAGGTGTTGGTCGATCCAACCCCAGGCCTGTTTGCCGCCAGCCTCGGTCTGGCCGCCGAAGCGCAGTTCCGCCAGCGCCCGCACCAGTCCGTGCAGCATGTAATTGCTGCGCCGGCGGCGGGCGAGGTGCATGAGCCCGCCGAGGGTGTCGCCGAGGAAAAGGTTCAGTTCGGGTACGCCGTACAGGTCCGGGTGCTGGCCGAGCATGCTGCACACCACGGAGGAGAATGAACGCCCCGGGCAGAGGATGAAAACCGGTCGATGCATGAGAGGTGTCTTGTCTGAGTGAGTTTGCAAGGTTAGCGGTATCCGAAACGCCTCGCAATGCGGATCGTGGCCTCCGAGAAGCCCTGCGGGTCGCCGGGGGTCCACTCCAGCGGGCCTTCGAGGCTTTGCTCGGGGATCTCGCGCTGGGTGAAGGTCGGGTTGCGCAGGAAGTTGGGGTCGTTGCCGAAGCGCGCCGAGGGCGGCCCGATGCAGGCGTAGGGCGATTGCTCGGGGTGCAGCATGGCCGCCAGCGCCTGCGGGTCGTCGCGGATGCCTAGCCACTGGCAGACCTGCGGCAGGTAGCGGCCGGGGTCGCCCAGCAGGTCTTCGCCGCGAAGGCGCATGCCCTGCCCGGGGGGCAGGCTGTCCATGAACGCCGATACCTGGCGGTTGGTGTCGAGCCAGACCTGCTCCGGGTCCAGCTCTCGTTCCTGCCGCCCGGTGAGGCGGTCGGTCTCGGCGACCAGGCGGTGCAGGGAGTTGCAGGCGGCCCGCGGGTGGCGCACCAAATGCAGAAAATGCCCCCGTGGCGCGGTGCGGTAGGCGTTTTGGATGAACTCCGGGCGCAGCACCGTGCTCGGGCTCTTTTCGATGCAGGCCCGGGGCGCTACGCGGCGGGCGATGTGCTGCAACATGCGCGCCCCGGTCCAGCCGCTGCGCTGTTGAATCCAGGCGTTGGCGCGTTGAATATGGGGCGGGGTCTGGTCGCCGAATTCCAGTTGCGCCACCGTGCGCAGGAGCCCATGCAGGGTATTGGGCCGGACCTTCTTGGAGAAGCCCAGCAGGTCCTTGATCTTGGCCGCGGCGAACAGGTTCAGCTCCGGCAGGCCGTAGAGCTGGGGGTGTTGGCCCAGCATGGTGCTCACCAGCGATGAATAGGACCGCATGGTGGTCAGGATGATTAGCGCTTGCGGCATCTCGGGCTATTCGTCGAACACGTTTTCGCGCAGGCCCGCGGCCTCGGGCTGGGGGTCTTTGGCGCTTTGCTTGAAGAACCCCCAAATCAGCTCGGTGACGTTGAAGCTGCGGGTCACCTGTACGTTGCGCATCTCCTGCCAGCGTTTTTTCTCCGACCCCGGCCAGGCATGGCCGCCGCCCGCGACGATGCAGTAGCCGATGGGGGCCGCGCCGCCGCCATAGTAGTAGCACTGGGTGTCGTCGCTCAGGCGCTGGGAGCGGATCTCGGTGTCGGCGCCGCTGATGCGGCGCAGGATCTCGATACCCTCTTTCACCGGGCGGTATTTCTCCACCAGGCGCGCGGTGTACTGGCCGCGGCCGCCGTCGAAGGGCACATGCTGATCCCGGTCGCCGTGGATATGCAATAGCCCCACCGGGTGTTGCGGCCGGCAGTCGGGCAGGGTCAGCACGCCGGCCACCGGGGCGATGGCGGTGATGCGCCCGGAGAGTTCGCAGGCCAGGCGATAGCTGAGCATGCCGCCGCGCGACATGCCGGTGGCGAAGACCTGCTTGGGGTCCACGGGGAGCTGGGCGCTCAGGCGGTCGATCAGCGCCGCCACAAAGCCTACGTCGTCGATGGCGTTGCGGGCGGCGTAACCGCTGGGGGCGCCGTCGCCGGTGTTCCAGGTGCCGCCGTTGCCGTTGCGACCCAGGCCCTGGGGGTAGGCGACGATAAAGCCCTCGCGCGCCGCCATGTCGTGAAACCGGGCGGTGGCGGCAAAGCTTTCGGCGGCCCCGCCGCCGCCGTGAAAGGCCAATAGCAACGGCAGGGGCGGGCCGTCCGCGGCCTGGGGCGGGGCATAGTAGAGGTATTCGCGCTCACGCCCGTTATGCCTCAGCGTGGCCTGGGTCAGGGCGTCGAGGGTCGGCGGCGCCGGGTCCGCCGCGCCCGCGCTGCGGTAAGCCGGGGTCGGTGCTCGTGCGGCGGGCTCCGCATAGCCCCGCGAGGCCTCGGCGGCGTCCTGTTCCAGGGCCTCGGCGAATAGATTGCGGTCTTGCGCATTGGGGGTGTCGGGCTCGCAGGCGGCCAGCGCCGCCAAGCCGATGGCCAGGCTTAAACGAAAGGCCAGGGTGCTTGTCATGGTTGGGAACCTTGAGTCGAGGGTTTTACGCCGCACCACAGCTCCATCCCGCCGCGGGGGTTGGCCTCGTAGCGCCAACGCTCGCCGTGGCGCTGGGCCACCCGGGGGCCGAAGGGATTGGCGGTGCCTAGGAACAGACCGTAAGGGGTGTCCGCGAAGCTGCGGATGCCGTAATTATACGGGTTGTCGAAGCCGTCGGTGCTCACCGGCAGCCAGTTTTCGCCGTCGTAGCTGCGGTAGAGGTCGAAGCCGGATTGATTGGCGACGATATTCTCCACCCCCACGCGCTCGGCCATGCGCTTGAACCAGGGCGGCCATTTTTCACGGTTGGCGAAGTTGAGCATCAGGCTCCAGTCGAAGGTGCCCATGTAGAGCCAGCCGTCATGCACGCCCATGCGCCAGAAGTAGCCGTTAAAAAAGTTGTCGAAGCCGGGGCGAAAGCCCGACAGCGGGCGCTTTTCGCCGCGCGGGGTCAGGCGCGCCTGACCCACGATCAGGTCCCATTCGCCGTCTTCGTACAGACGCACCAGCTCGGGCGCCGCCGGGCCTACGCCGTTGTAGCTGTCGATGCCGCCGTTTTGGATGCCGCCGCCGATATAGAGCGCGCCCTTAAACTCGGCGAAGCTCACCACGCCCTGATTCAGGCTGCCGCGGTAGGCCCCGCGGGTGAGGATTTTTTCCCACTCGAACGGCGGCTCGCCCGCGGCCCGGGTGCGCCACACCTGATAGCCGCTGAGGTTGCCGGTGCCGGCGTAGAGGTAGTCGCCGAAGGGGTGCATCTCGAAGATCACCACGTTTTCGTCGTCGCCGAAGCCGGGCGGGTTGACCGGCCGCCAATCGCCCTTGAGCGGGTCGCGGGTGGCGTACACCGTGGGCAGGTTAGAGATATTGGGGTTGCCGCCGGCCTTGCCCGTGGGGGCGGTGAAGAGCCAGCCGTTGCAGCTGGCGAGGGTGCGGATGGTGGTGATGGGCAGGCCCACCAGGCCGTAGTCGGACACCGGCTCAAAGCGCTCGCCGTCGGCGCTGCGCAGGATCAGCGGCCCGGGCCCCTTGGCCGAGGCGTAGGTGGCGACATACAGGGCCGGCGCCGGGTCGGACTCGCCCTGAAAGACGGCCATGCCGCGGTAGCCCATGTCGCGCGGGATCTGCGAACCGTCCCGGGCCTTGATCATGGGCGAGCGATGCACCATGCGTTGTTCGCCGCTGCGCGGGTCCAGCGACCAAATCTGCGCCCGCATGTCCAGTTCGTACAGGTTATCGGGGCAATCGGTGGGCCAGACGCCGATGTTGGTGGGGATCTTGGAGACCTTGAGCATGCACAGGTTGGCGCGGGTGGTGCCCACGATCAGACGGTCGCGGAACCACACCATGGAGTGCGGATAGGCGTTGTAGGGGTCGCCGAACCCGTTGGGCGCCGCCTGGCGGAAGTCGTGCCGGTTCAGCCCCGGCGGGGGGCTCGGGTCGAAGGCGCGCGAGGGGGCGCTTGGGGTGCTCGTCATAGGGCCTCTCTGGGGCGTCGCCGAAGGGCCGGCGCAAAGAAAGATAGCCGATTCTACCACCTTTTGCGCGCCGCGCGGGGGGCCTACGCGGGATCGGCGGGGCGCTGCAAATGGCCGTAGGGCGGCAGGGATTGGATGCGCAAGTCGGTGAGGGGGCCGCCGATGGTGAAGTGGTACAGGCTCTGAAAGCGCGCCGCGCACAGGCCGAGGGTCTCATGCACCGGGTCGTCGAAGAAGCAGCCGATGCCGGTGCCGCCGAGCCCCGCGACCTCGGCTTGAAGGTACAGCGCCTGACCCAGCAGCCCGGCCTCCCAATGCAGGTAGCGATAGTTCGCTGGATCTTCGCCCAGGGCCTGGTCCAGGTCGGCCAGCATGGCGAGGCTAAAGGCGCCTTCGGCGGCGATGGCCTGGTGGCAGGACAACACCTTGGCCACCTTGCGGCACTCGCCGGGGCGCAGCAGGCGCAACGGCAGGTGCGGCGGACAGGCCTCGGGCTCGGCCCACAGGAACTCGGGGTCCAGTGCATCCTGCAACGCCTGCTCGGCCGCTGGCGTGCGGGGCAGGGCATAGAGCCCGGGCGCCAGGCCGTCCACCCGATGTACGAACAGCACCGGGTGGATCCGCGGGCGCAGCGGCCAGCAGTCCAGCGGCGGCGTGCCGGGCAGCAGGGCGTCGAGCAGGCGGTGGAAGGCGTCGCGGGCGATCCCGGTGCGGCCGTCATAGGCCTGGGCGCTGCGGCGGCCGCGGATCAGCTCGACCGCAGGGGTGTCGCAGGCGATTTGCGGCGGGCGCGCCGGGGCGGGCGGTTGGAAGCCTGGCGGGCGGCGAATGCGGCTCGCGGCCTCGGCCTCTTCGATCACCTTCCAACGGATCCGCGGTTCGCCCCCCAGGGCATTGGCCGCACCGCTCCAGCGGGCCGCGGCGGCGGCCTGGACCCAGGGTTGCAAATCACCGTCGGCCGCAAGCTCGGGGCCGGTCTCCAGCACCAGGTCCGGGATCTCGCGGTCGCCGTGGGGAAAGTCCTGCGGGCGGTCGAGGCCCAACAGGGCGCTCAGGTCGGCATCCGTAGCGGGCCGCAGGCGCAGCCCCCAGCCCAGCGCGGCGGCGGCGATGCGGATGGCGCCCAGGGCGTGCCCCGCATCCAGCTGGACATAGCGAAAGGCGCGTTCGCCGTATTTCCAGGCCTCGCGGCGGGGGATGCTGGCGAGGGCGACCAGCAGCCGGGGTCCACCCGAAGGCCAGGGGCAAGCGGCCCGCTGTTCCAGGGCATGGGCCTCCGGGGCATAGTGATAAACGCCGTCCGCCAGATCGGGAACGCCGGCGGTTAGCACATAGCCCTCCGTCGGGTGCAGGTTGCCGCTGGAGGGATTGCAGCGCAAGGCCCAGCGCTGGGGGCCATATTGCTTCCAGGCGGCGAGCCCCAGCGAGAGTTCGCACAAGGCGCCCAGGCTGTCCAGGTTCAACGGCGCGGGCGGGACCTCGCTGGCGAGCAACTGGCCGAAACTCGGCCGCAGCCCGTCGGCGGTCAGGGGCAACGGCCGTTCGGCCGCCCCGTGGAAGCGACGAAACGGCGCCGGCTGGTCGTCCCAGTCCAGGTACTCGGGGCCGCGCGCGAAGCGCTCCAATCGGTGCTTGGTGCGCTCATGGTAGGCTTTGAGGATGTCGGCGTCGGAGATCGGCATCAATCCGCCTCAAGGGTCTCGGGGTCGTCGGTGAGTTCTTCGGGCCAGCAGCCCACGGGCGGCCCCAGTTCGCCGCTCCCGTCCTCGAATTTGACCAAGAAGATCTCGCGTTGCGGCTGCTCCTCCAAATGCCCGATGTTCACCAGCATGCCGCGCCTGCCGGGCTGCGCCAGCACCGCGTCTGCGGGCAGCTCGGGGATGCCGCCGTCGTTGACAATGGTAGCGGCGGCGAACACCATGTCGCCGGATTGCAGATCTGAAAGGGCCATATTCACTCCTTAATTAAAGGAACTGGGGGTTTGTCGGGTTCGGTACAAGGGGCGCGGGTCCCGGTTGCTTGAATGCAATCAAGCAAGACGCCGGCCAATCGCCGTAGCCGCTTCAGACCGGCTACAATAGCGGTTCAGCTTAGGGCTTCGGAGGCGAATGAGATGACAGAGCAAAAGCAGGGGGCGGACGCACCGCGCCCGGCGGCGGATCGAGACGCCGATCAGCGGCTTGCCGACGCCTCGCCGGACGAGGCGGAGGATGTCTTGTTCCGCGCGGATCAAGGCGACACGGCCTGGACCCGCTATATGCCGCTAGTGTTAGTGGCGGTGATCGCGGTGTTGGCGGTCAGCCGCTGGTATGCCATTCGCCAGCAGGCGGGCGAGCCCGCGCCGCCGCCCCCTGCGGCGCAGACGCAACCGGCCGCCGCCTCGGGGCCTGTGCCTTCGGAGGGCGAGGTGTCGCCGGACGGGGCAGGGCCTGAAGACGCTCGCAGAGCCGCGCCGGAGTAGCGGCAACCAAGGGCTAACCTAGTAGGCCTGCGCGTAGGTAACGGAAACAACGGCTCCTAGGAACGCAGAGGACCGCAGAGGGCGCGGAGGAATTTTTGCTTGAGTGTCCCCGCGTTCCTTGAAAAAACAAGCTCCCGTAGGGCGGATAAGCGTAAGCGCACCCGCCGGATCTTTGGGGAAGGTGGATGCGCTGGCGCTTATTCACCCTACACTGGATACACCGAGGAGTGGCAGTCCTTGAAGGACTGCCACTCCTGGCGTGGATTCATTTTCCGGGGTGGGGGACCACGCCATGGCCGTTAGCCCCGGCGAGCACGCCTTTTCGGTGGTTGGCGGGCGATCCGTTTTCGACCCCAGCCCGTAGGATGGGCAAAGGCGCTCCACCAAAATCGCAAAGATTCCCCAGCCTTTCAGCGCCGTGCCCATCAGCGGCGCCTGTGATGGGCGCGGCGCTGATCGATCACGAACACGGCCAATGACCGGCGGGCGCCTTTGCCCATCCTGTTGCTTTCACTAGGTGCAATCTAGAACTCAACCCTCCCTTCAAGCTACACTGCTCCCAGCGTTGCTACCCCAAGAGCCCCAACCGATGGAAAAATCGATCATCTTCGTCACCCTCGCCCGCTTGGCACTGCAAGAGCTGCTGCCCGAGAGCGCGGGCGGGGTGGTGGATGCCATTCAAGGCTACCTCGGCGACCAGAGCCAGGCGCTCTCCAAGGCGCTGGAAGAGGCGGCGGAGCAGACCGGGGCGGTATGCGAACTCGCCTTTGCCGGGGGTTGGACGAATCAACTGCTGGCGCGGGGCGAGATTAAGGCACTGGCGCAGCCGCTCAAAGCGCTGTTAGCCCGTCGCGGCAAGACCTTTCAGCAGCAGTGCCGCGGGGAGTGGCAGCGGGCGCGGGCCGAGGGGCCGTTGACGACCCAAGGGGTGGCGGTCGAGGGGATCGCACTGGGTGCTACCGGCTGGCAGCGCATCGGCGACCCGCAGCAGTTGATCGCCCACGCCCGCGCCCTGATGGCGGCACAGGCGGAACAGTTGCAGTCAGCGGGCTACCCGGCCCTCGCCGAGGTGCTCAACACCCCGCTGGTCGAAGGCGGCCCCCC